>BNTQ01000005.1 GCA_025996715.1 Bacteroidia bacterium
CCGCTATCGACACCTTGCTTTTGCTTGTGCAAATTGACCCCACCAAAGGCGATGCGTGGATAATGCTGGCTTGCGCACAATCGACAGGGAACAAAAACTTGGCTATTGAAACGCTCAAAACCGCGCTGAAACACTTGCCGCAGGCTGCCAATATATCGTGTTTGTTGGCTACTTTTTACTACAAAAATCAGGATATATCGTCGTGCACCACCTATCTCAAACAAGCCATCAAAGCAGAGGACGCCTTGGTTTTGAGTTTTTTTGAAAGTTGCCCCGAAGCCATACTCAATCCTCATATTGTGTTGCTATGTAAACAGTATTCCAAACTTTTTGGACTTAAAAAAAATGAGCAAAAAATGAGGGTAAGTTAATCGTAAAAAATTGGTTAAATTTTTGATCACAATAAATGCGTATGGAAGAAAATATAAAAATTTTTGAAGAACAAAAAGTTCGCACAATGTGGAACGAAGACCAAGAAGAGTGGTATTTTTCGGTGGTAGATGTTGTGGCAATATTGACGAATAGTCCCAATCCGCGAAAATATTGGAGTGTGTTAAAAACCCGACTAAAACAAGAAGAAAGTGAGTTGGCTACAAATTGTAGTCAACTGAAATTACAATTAAGCGAGTAAACAAAATACTACAATTTGTAGTACTTTGAAATTGCAAAAAATGCCCGCCGCGAATTAGAAGCCAAAACAGGTAAAGCCGCTATTTCACCACTGAACGCAAAAACAGGTATTTTGTTGAACAAAAAAGAAACTAAATTGATTGAACAAAAAAAATAAACGTACAATAATTTGATGTAGAAAAACAAAATTAAGAAAAATAAAAAGCGTTAATTACTAAGACACCGAAACCTCAGAAATTTCAAACATGTCAATGGAAAGTAACGTTCACGTCATTTGACGTGGGCATTACTTATTTTACATGTGGGCATTCTGAGGGTCTCGGTGGCTAATAAGTGCCCGCGTTTTTTATTGCCCACAATTGACGTGATGGAACCAACAATAACACATATAGGCGAAGCCATAAAGCAAAAAGTAAAAGAGCGCGGAATGCGTGTAGCCGACTTTGCACGGGCAATACATTGCGAGCGAAGCAATGTTTATACAACGGTGTTCCGCTGCCGCAGCATCAATACCGAGCGGCTAAAATTGATTTCAGACGTGCTGCACTACGACTTTGTTGCAGAATTTTGCCTCAACCACCCCTCCTCCAAAAAATACATCGTACTCCTTGAAGTAAGCGAACAACAACTTCAAGAATTACTGACCAATCCCACCCTCCAATACGTGAAAGAAGTGTTGTAAAATAACAACGGAAGCGTATAAAAATGCCAACAGAAAAATTTGGTGGCAAAGAAAAAATGGCGGTACATTTGTTGCCGTTATATTTCTCAATTAAAAACTATGTTTGCTAATACATGGAATAACATATTAGGGTGGTTTAGAGATAGAAGCGAACGCGCTTCTATTGTTCGTAGTTTTAATGCTTCTGCTCGCGAGGCTTTTGTTGTAGGCATTGCACCTACTTTATTAAAGGCAAAAATTTCGAGAGGCAATCCTGCTTTTCATCATCAATTTTCTGATTGGCTCAATACAGGGTTTCGCATACAGGCATTTACAGGTCGGGTACTTTCAAAAGAAGAACTGATGTGCATAGGCGAAGTTATCCTTAATGATGGCGCATTAGCGCGCAGGTTGGTAGTATTGGGATGGGATACATTGGAAGTTCACGGCGATGAAGGCAATTATGGTTGTCGTTGGCAATTGAGAGATTATGTGGCTTTGGGACAATAAAATAAATGAGTATGATAGATACCTTAGTGCAGAATAGTACACAAAATGTAGTAAGTCATAGTTCTAACAATATCTGGATGTGGGTTGCTATTGTAGAATGCTTGATTATTGTTGGATTATTGTTGGCGAGGCGCAAAAATCCGCCAAACCAAACCGCAAAGCAAAAATTCAAAGAGGATGCCAAGAACGAACAAATTGATTTTCAAAATATTATGGAAAGTTCGTTCAAATCCAAGTCTCTTTACGATGAATTGAAAGTAAAATGCCACCCCGACAGATTTACAGATGCTACAAAAAATGCAATCGCAAATTCTATTTTTCAAGAAATTGCAAAGAACAAAACTAACTATAAGAAGTTGCTTGAATTGAAAGAAGAAGCACAACAAAAGTTGGGTATTACATTTTAAAACTAAATACAAAAAAGATGTTAGAATGGATGTTAGAGTGGCTACAAAGTGCAGTGAACGTAGAGTTTGGGATAGGTATAATCGTGGGTGTATTACTGAGTGGAGGTATTGTTGCTTATTCTGTTATTGGTGATGATAACATCATAATTCTTATAGTCGTTATTATAATAGAAGTTGCTGTAATTGTACTTCTTCCTATTTATACCCTTATCCCACTCAATAGTATTTTTTTGGGCTACATAGTAGCAGCGGTAATATGTTGGGTAGGAGGAGCAATCAAACAATTGGTCGAAGAATTGGTCGAAAAAATCAAAGAAACGAGAGAGAAAAAAAATATATTGTTTTTTGATGTTGATAAAGATACGAAATGAAAATCATGAAAAGGAACTATAAAGAAATTATTGAACTGCACACTATTCTTCGCATATTGCAGTGGCTGTTTATTGCAATGTTAGTGGTTATTATTGTCACTTTTGCTGTGCAGTTATGTAATATGCTCTGCTGTCATAATGGGCAAACCTTCTGCGCTTTGTTTTATAGCCATCACTTTTTGAAAATACTTTGTATTGCATTTTTTAGCCTACTTACTCTATATGTAGCAGGCAGTCAACTCAAAAAACATACAGATATGGCTTGTATTGAAGCATTAGCCGAATTGCGCAAACAATTGACAAGCGACAGAAATCGTAGTGTTCATTTTGCACTACTCTACGAAGAAGAAAAAGATACTCTATCAGGTGCAAATATCAAAATAGACCCAAAACATTATGATTTGAAGCATCCTAAGGATATTCCTATGGTAGATGTGTATAACTACCTTGGAACAATTGGATTGGGTACACAAATGCTAAGAAGAAATTTAATAGATATTGAAACATTTTACTATCACATTGGTTATAGGGTAGAAAATATCTTTGAAGGTGAAAGTGATATGCACACCAAAATACGAAAGCACATCAATGAAAATAAATCTTACTATACATATTTGTTATGGTTATATAGTCAAATACAAGAGTGGAAAATCAAAAACCATAAGATGTAACCTTGTCGGGCTGAACGTTCAGTAACATCAGCATTAGTCGGCACTTGCACTGCCGACTTCTTGACCTAAAAAAATCCCATTGCGTGAGGTTCTCGCAGCAAAAACGAGAATAATTGCTCTATTCTTCGAGCGCATTTTGCAGCACATCGTGCAAAGTTTTGGCATACACAAAGGTAAGCCCTGTTAGGTATTCGGGCTTGATTTCTTCAATGTTGCGGCGATTGTCTTCGGGCAAAATAATGGTGGTGATTCCGGCGCGTTTGGCAGCCAAAATTTTTTCTTTTACACCTCCTATTGCCAACGTTTTTCCGCGCAACGAAATTTCGCCGGTCATAGCCACGCCTTGCCGCACTTTGCGGTTGGTGAAAATAGATGCAATGGCTGTAACCATTGCCACGCCTGCCGATGGACCGTCTTTGGGAATAGCACCTTCGGGCACGTGAATGTGCAAATTATTTTTTTCAAACAGCGTGGGGGCAATTTTTAGATATTCTGCTTGCGATTTGACATACTCCAAAGCCAATACAGCACTCTCTTTCATCACATCGCCCAAATTGCCGGTGGTGGTGAGCGTGCCTTTTCCTTTGTTCATACTGGCTTCGACAAAAAGAATTTCGCCGCCGTTTTGTGTCCACGCCAAGCCTGTAACCACGCCTGTTAGCGCGTTTTCTAATGCTTTTTCTTTTGAAATTTTTTGCACGCCCAACAGCGTTCGCAGTGCAGTGAGCGTTATTGCAGGCTCGTAATCTTGCCCAATGGTTATATTTTTTGCGGTTTTGCGCATCACTTTCGACAACTGTTTTTCTAATCCCCGCACGCCCGATTCGTGCGTATATTCTTCGATGATGTGCTGCAAAATTTCGTCCGACAGTTGCAGTTGCTCAGGCTGTACGCCGTGATTGGCAAGCAATCGCGGAATGAGGTGGCGTTGCGCTATTTGCACTTTTTCTTCCATAGTGTAGCCGCTCACGTTGATAACCTCCATACGGTCGCGTAGCGCAGGATGAATGGTGGCCATATTGTTGGCGGTGGTGATGAACATAATGTGCGAAAGGTCGTACTCCAACTCCAAAAAATTGTCGTAAAAAGTAGTGTTTTGCTCGGGGTCGAGCACCTCCAAAAGCGCGCTGGATGGGTCGCCGCGAAAATCGGTGCCCACCTTGTCTATCTCGTCCAATATGAGCACAGGGTTGCTGGTTTTGCTCTTGCGCAGGGTTTGTATAATGCGCCCGGGCATAGCCCCAATATAGGTTTTACGATGTCCGCGTATTTCCGATTCGTCGTGCAAACCGCCCAGCGAGATGCGTGCAAATTCGCGCCCCATAGCCCGCGCCACCGATTTTCCCAACGAAGTTTTGCCCACACCCGGAGGCCCATATAGGCACAAAATGGGTGCTTTGAAATCGCTTTTTAATTTCATTACCGCCAAGTGTTCCAAAATGCGTTCTTTGACTTCCTCCAAACCAAAATGGTCTTCGTCCAAAACTTTTTGCGCCTTGTTGAGGTCAATAGCATCTTCGCTGTATTCGTTCCAAGGCAAGTCCACCAACGATTGCAGGTAATTTGCTTGCGGTGGAAATTCGGGGCTGTAAGGGTGCATCATCTCCAATTTTTTCAACTCTTTTTCAAAAGTATCGGCGATGTTTTGGTTCCATTTTTTGCTTTTTGATTTTTCGCGCAACTCAGCCGCCGTCTTGTTCACAGAGTTTCCACCCAGTTCGTCTTGAATGGCTTTCATTTGTTGCGTCAGCACATATTCGCGCTGATGTTTGTCAATATCTTTGTGCACTTTTTTTTGAATTTCACGCTTCACCGAAAGGGTATCCTCTGCCTTCAAAAGCAGTTCCAGCAAGGCTTTTGAGCGGTCTTCGATATTTGCCATTTCCAACAAAGTCTGTTTGTCGGTGCTTTCAATATCAATGTTGGTGGCCAAATAATTGACCAAAAACATTCTGCTGCCTATGTTTTTGATGGCAAAACACACCTCTTGCGCCGCCTGCGAAGATATTTGAATAATGCGCAAAGCGACATCCCGCACCGAGCCTATGAGCAAATTAAATTCTTCGGTGGCAGGCGGCAGGCTGTCTTCTAATGCTTCTACATTGACCACAAAATAGGGCTCTTGCGATACCACGTCTTGAAGGGCTATGCGGCGCGTGCCTTGCAGCAAAACGGTTGTGGAGCCATCGGGAATTTCAATGATGCGCAAAATCCGCGCTGCCACGCCCACAGCATACAATTCATCCAAGCGAGGGTCTTCCACTTTGGAATCGCGCTGCATTACCACCGCCAAATTTTTGTCGGAGGCGTATGCATCCTGCACCAATTTTACCGACTTTTGACGACTGATATTGATGGGAAAAATAATGCCCGGAAAAAGTACTGCATTGCGCAAAGCCAACACAGGTAAAGACTTTGGCACATTGATTTGACTTAATTTTTTTTCGTCTCCCTCCGAAAAAACAGGAATAATATCTTGTTCCACAGTATATTTTCTAATTCAAAATTAACTTTCACTCAACTTGCTCTGTACACTCTAAAACGTAATGGTGTATAGGGTTGCACAGTTGTATTGCCATATTTGCCGTAGCCCCAATCGGATGTAAACACAAATTCTACCGTGCTGCCTTGCGTTACTCTGCGCAAAGCCGCATCAAAAGCCCCAATAGAATTGGTTGCACCATAACCGTAGGTGTGTTCAAAATTGCTGCTATACTTGCTTTGCTTTGCCCCATTGGAATCATACAAATTCAATTCGTGATTTGTTGCTGTGTCTTCGATGTTGGTATCCAACAAAAAATCGTCCAAGAAAAAGCCTGCATATTTAAGCCCCATTTTGGTGTCTTTGGCAGGATATGAAGTGCTGTCGTCAATTACCGCAACGGTGTCCACATAGTGAATGTAAATTCCTGCAAGCGGCTCTCCTATTGAATCTAAAAGGGGTACAAACTCTGTATGAGCAGTCAAAAAACCATCCACTTCTTGCGCTTCTGCTTCGCGCGGGTCGGTAATAATTTTGCGCAACATAATTTCAAAAATGAGTGGCGTGTACCCCGGAATTGACGAACTTCCACTTGCTCCATAAGCCAACGAAGAAGGCAACAACACAACCATACTATCGCCCACCTGCATTTGCAACAAAGCCCGCTGCATCCCCAACAACAACGATGGCAACGAATCGTAAATAGGGATATAATGTGTGGCAGACGAAGACGTACCTAACAATTGAGCATCCAATTTTTGGGTAACCTGAAATTTTGTGCCCTTCAAAGTTTTGCCCACGACATCAATTTTTACATAGTCGCTCGTTTGCGGAAATGCAGCGCCTGTGCGGTTGTCTGTGCTGTGCAACAACACATATCCTTCTCCGTCCAATCTCGTCAATGCGTCCACATTGTAGCCGCTTTCACTCAAATAGGCTTCAATTACCTCCTGCTCCCACGCTGCGGATGAAATATCTTTTGCCTTCTCTGCACAAGACGTAGCCACTATTGCAGCCATTATCCAACATAAAAAAATAGACCTAAAATTCATTTTGTTACAAATAAAATTAAAAAAATCAACTCCAATTACGATTTATTTTTGCTCTGTTTTACTCTTTTTTCACCACCCAAATTGTCCATTCCTGCGAGGATGTGGGTGGCACTTGCCCCACAAAATTATCTCGTCCATAACCCAAAGGAAAAGGAAATAATATGTGCACCGAATCATTTACTACGGTGTGCAACAGTGCACGTTTTACACCTTCAACAAGGGGGTCTTTGCCCACAACAATTGTAGCGAGTGGTTGCGGAAAAATGTTGCTACGCGCGGCTTCCGCAGCATCGGTGGTAGCAAAAGTAATTCCACGAAACACTTTGGCGGTGTAGGCAAAAGTAACTTTATCGCCCTCTTTAATTTTTTGACAAGCAACAATGGGCAAGGTGTCGCAAGTGGTAATAATTTGCACGGAGTCCACTGTTATAGGCACGGTATCGTTGGTGCAAACCTCAATAATAGTATCGCACAAAGGATGTCGCAATTGCTTAAAGTAAATGCCGTCAAAGGTTTCATAGTCCTTTCCGTTGATGGAACTTTCTATATTTTTGCGCTGATTTTCTTCGGTTTCGTCTTTTTGGCAGGTGGTAACAAGCAACAGCAAAGCCGCTGCTGCACTCGTTCCAGCCAGCATCCAGCGTTTGCGTTTACTATGTTTTGCGTTCATTGTTTTATCTCACTTTTAGCATTTCAATATCATACACCACAGTGGTAAATGGCGGCACAATGTCCGCCAGCCCTCGCTCGCCAAAGGCTGCATCGTAGGGAATAACCACCTGCACTTTTTCGCCCTCGCTCATTGTACTCAACGTTGTCACAATGCCATCTATCATTTGAAATTGCACACCGCGTATGTAGGTAAACGGCTCGGTAGAATTGTCAAACTGCGTGCCATTCAAAAAATATCCTGTGTAGAGAATTGTGCCCGAACTCTGCATCCTTTTACCATTGCCGCTTCGCAGTGTCTTCTTGTACACTCCCGATGCTTGCTTGGTCAATGATTTTTTGTTGACAAATGGTGCCACAAAACGTTTTTCTTGTTGTGCTTGCATTTGCCGCATTGCCTTGTCATTTTTGTTTTCGGCAAGGCGCAATACGCGCAAATTTACTACAATTTTGTCTTTGGGCGCAACATTTTTGACACGAGGAATGCTCACACAACTGTTCAATATCAATTTGTAAGGCAACAAAATTTCTATGCTATCGCCCACCAAAAACTGCCGCAATACACCTTCCAACGAGTTTTTGGATGCCTCCTCAATAATTTTTATCCAATACAATTCGTTAAAAATAGATTTGCCTTCTTGGGTGCCGGCAGTTATTCGCAAATAAACAAAATTGCCGTTCGCTATCCATTGTCCTGTGGCATTTTGCTGGCAAATGCGATATTGTATTTGTGGTGTAAATGTTGTGTAATTTTGAGCACACACTTTTTGTACCGTGCATTGTGCAAAAACCAATAATACACAATACCGCAGCAACACGCTATACTTTTTACCAGCCATATCCATTTTTTTGCAACCATCGTTGCGCACTTGCATCGCCCAATCGCGCTTCTTTTTGATAGAATTTAATGGTCTGATTATTGCTGGCAATTCCCATTTTTGAATAAGCCACAGCATCTTGGGGATTAAGGTCTATCACTGTTTGATAGGCTTTTATTGATTTTACATAATCCTGTTGTGCATCGTAGGCAAGTCCCAAATTGTAATACGCATCTACATCTTTGGGGCTAATTTCTATCACTTTTTGAAATACTTTTATAGCCTGTGTATAATTTTTTTGTTCTGCGTAGGCAAGCCCCAAATTATAGTGTGCATCCACAAAATTGGGGTATTTTTCGATGGCTTTTTGATACAAATTGACAGCCTGCACATACTCTTTTTTGTCATATAAAAGATTTCCTTGGTCGTAATAAGTTTGCGCAATTTCATCATCTCTTTTGGCAATTACAGGGTTTGGTTTTGCAGTAGGTGCTGGCTTATTATTGTTGATGGGTGCGGCTTGAGCAACAACAACCGATGTGCTTTTTTGGGGTTGTACAATACTTTCCGTCTTTTTTTCTTGCTCCTGCACTTGTACTTTTTCCGCTGGTTTTTCTTCTTTTTGTGCCACCTTTTCAACTGCATTTTCTTTTTTGGTCACGGGTTCCACTGTGGTTGATGCTGCGTTTTGAGGCGCAGTTTTTGCCTCTGCTACCACCGGTTGAGCCTCGCGCTTTGTAACGGTTTCATTGGGCTGAGTGGCAGCCGCCACCTCCGTTTTGGCTTCCACCTCTATAGTTTCAACGGTGGTGGGCGGGATGGGTTGAGGCGCAGTTTTTGTCTCTGCTACCACCGGTTGAGCCTCGCGCTTTGTGGCGGTTTCATTGGGCTGAGTGGCAGCAGCCGCCTCCGTTTTGACCTCCACCTCTATGGTTTTAACCGTGGTTGATGGTGTAGGTTGAGGTGCATTTTTTGCCTTTGCTACCACTGGTGGCGCCTTACTTTTTTTGGCGTCCTTGTTGAGTTTAGGGGCAACCACCGCCGCCGTTTTGGCTGGCTGTACAACCTCTTGCGTTTCGCTTGTTGGTGCAGATGTCAATTCGGTATTTTCAACCTCATTGACCGAAACATTTGCTACTGCCGGCTCCAACACCTGAGGAGTGGAACTTTTGACAACATAATTTGCTTTGGGTGCTGTGGATTCACCACCATTGCAGCCATAGCAAGCAAACGCTATGATAGCGCAAAAGGCATAGTTGAAGCCTTGGGTAAAATAGACATTCATTTTTTTGTAAATTTAAGTTACAAACTATTGAAAAATCAATTATTTACATTAACAATTTTCACTTTGAGCAACAGCGGACTTTGTGGCGGAATTTTATCGCCATCGCCCAACAAACCGTAACCCAAATGCGATGAAAACAAAAATAACGCCTCTGTGCCTTGCCGTAGTTGATTGAGAGCAATGTGCAAACCTGTCATTGTGCTGCTTTTGCCAACAATCAGTTCCAATGGATGCGCTGCATCGTAGTCATAGCAAGGCGTTCCATCCAACAAAAAAATTTGACACTGCAATGTTACACCACTTCCATCGCGCACTATTGCTCCTTTGCCCTGTTGCAAAATATGAGAATAGTAGCCGCTCCGATGCAACCGCATATTCAGTTTTTTGCGCTCAATGCAGGCTGTTATTACATCTCGCTCTCGCTCACTCCAATACACATTAGCATTTTGCAAAGCCGCTTTATCCTTTGAAACCTCTGTTGTGTGGGGGTTTATCTGTACCGAATTGCAGCCCAATAAACCAACAACAAGCCATCCAATTATATGTATTGTAATCTTCATTCTAAGCCCGCAAAGTTACACAATTTATTTAATTGTTTGCAATATGCCTTCAAAATAAGTACAACATTGGGCAAGAGTGCCAAAAAATTTACCTCCCGCAGCGTTGAAATGCCCGCCCCCTTTGAAATGCGTGCGTGCCAATTCGTTCACAGAGATATTTTTGCCCCTCGACCGCAACGAAACACGTATGTGCGAAGCATCTAAACTTTCATACAAAAACGCTGATAACTCAATGCCCTTAATGGATAGCGGGTAGTTCACAAAACTCTCGGTGTCGCCCACCTCAAAGTGATAATCGTTGAGTTCCTGCCGCGAAAGGTAGATGTAGGCTGCCTTGTGCTCGGGATACACCATCATTTTATCTTTCAATGTATAACCCAACAATCGCACGCGATGCTCGCTGTAACTATCAAACACGCGAGAGGCTACGGCATTTTTGTCGATGCCCAATGCCATCAAATCGGCTGCCACTCTGAATGTGCTGGGGGTTTGAATGCCATACGAAAACGAGCCTGTATCGGTGAGAATGCCCATATACAGGGCTTCTGCGGTGGCAACACTCAACTTTTTGGCATCGCCCAAAGCATCCATAATGAGGTACATCAACTCGCAAGTGGCACTCATCGAAGGGTCCGAAAACTCAAGGTCAAACCCGTCGTCCGGCTGCGGATGGTGGTCTATCAACACTTTGCGGGCAGTGAGGTGCCTCATTCGCGCCCCCAACTCCTCCAAGCGGTCAACGTTGTTGAAGTCCACAAAAAAAATAAGGTCGCATTGTTGCAAGTATTGCAAGGTTTTTTCTTTGTCGGTGGCAAAGCAAAACGAACTTTTGGCACCCTCTACCCACATCAAAAATGCGGGCGGCTGGTTAGGAAATACCGCTTGCACCGTAAGATGCGGATGAAATTGTTGCAAGTAGCCCTGCAACGCCATAGTTGCCCCCACCGCATCCCCATCAGGATTGATGTGCGCAACAATGGCCGCCTGCTTTGCCTCTGCCACCATTTGCCGCAAACGAGATATGTCCTGCTGGTTGAGCATAAAATAATTGTTAATTGTTAAATCGAAAAATATCTACAAAGTTACTTATTAAAATTGATTTTGATTCGTTTTTTGAGAATAGAAAAAATTTATTAGAATTTTTTGGTATAAATTATGGTTTGGATTTACTTTGCAAATAACAACTTGTTGGTTTTCAATAAGTTATGAGCAAATGGATTTTACTTATCAAATAAGAATTATTGGTTTTTATCCATAATAAGGCACGTATGATACATATTTTTTTGATTTGAGAATTTTATTATATTTTTATGGCTTGGATTTACTTTGCAAATAACAACTTGTTGGTTTTCAACAATTTATGATTATATTGGATTTACTTTGCAAATAAAACTACCCTCCATAAAAAGGAATGTAAGTAGCATATTTTTTTGACACAATATTTTCATTAGAAAGTTTTATGTATCCGCTATCAATTGTATCTATGATGATTCTTGACGCAATAGGCGAATCGTTTTTATCTATTTCAAATCTCTCGCGCACAGATTGATTGTTTATTGCTTTGTTATCTTCGTACATTAAACAAGCGTGCTGATAACAAGCCATTACCTTTTCTTCTTTGGTCATATCTGCTAATCGTTTGAGCGGGAATAGCGTTACTTGTGTATGTTGTTCACCTCTGGCAAATTTTACAGCAGGAAGGTTTTGTTTTTCTACGGCTTCTATGGCACGGTCAATGCCACTTCCGCGCCGTTCACAAAAATTGAGCAGCAGCATTGTTTGTGCCAATTTTTCATTTCTTGAGTAAGGTGGAAGGTCTATCAGTCGGTTTATATCATTCAACGGCGCACCCGGATTGGTGATAGACAAACGATTGGTAAAAATTTCCACCGTAATAGGCATACCTGTAATGGCAAAATCCTGATGTATCATTGCATTGGCCACAAATTCGCGAATAGCAACACGAGGATAAGCAAATTCGGATTTTCTAATGGTTTCAATAATTTCGCGTTGGGGCAAATGCTTCATAATAAAATCTATAAGCCCCTCAAAATCCACAGCATAGCCGTGTCCGCTTGTTTGTTCAAACTCTTGCTCGCGATTGTTGGTTCCCACATACTTACGCACAATCACTGTTTTGCCTGTTAAATAAGGAAAATCGGCTAATTTATTGGCAAAAAGAATAGCACCCAAATTAGTTATACTCCACATTCCATTTTCAGACCTACAAAAACCGTATTCTACCATAGTGTTGAGAATAGTATCTGTTGCAGTAGGTACGTTTTTGTCCAATAACTCAAACAATTTACGATAGTTGAGGCATTGTAACACATCAGATACACTCAAATGCTCCAATGCTGCTTGTTGCTCAAAAGTAACTCCGCGTGAACTCGCTACCAATGCCTGTACTTGATTGCGCGACATCTTTACCGTTTGCCCTGCCGACCTACAATAGGTATTAAACATATCCTGTCCGCGCAAGCAAACGGGCTTGTCGTTTTGCTCCGGAACAAAAATAAACAACAATGAATTGCCTTTGTAATCTATGATGGCGTGTTCTATTTTGATAGAATAGGACAGATTGTTGTGAGCAATGTTACCCAATTGTTGGATAATACCGTCTGCTTCTGTTTTTGAAACAGACTTGCAAATTCCATCGTTATTTACACCAAATACCAATATGCCGCCATCTTTGAGATTGGCAAAAGCAGAAAGATGCTGTGCCAACCTATCTGTTTTAGGCGACAAGCCGCCCTTCCAGTCCAACTCGTTCAACTCAGTTGGGACGGGAAACAAACTGTTGTTAAGCATCTCTATTGCTTTTTTTTGCCACTCCATATCACACAAATTATTTTTCAGTCAAAGAATGACTTTAAATCATCTATTACCTCACCTCTTTCACCGCCTCACACTCTCCAAATACGACTGCAAAATCACGCACGCACTCACTTTGTCCACTAAGGCTTTGTTGCGGCGTGCCTTTTTTTTGAGCCCTCCTGCCAATATGGCTTGCTGCGCAATTTTGGAGGTAAAACGCTCATCGTAGCGCACCACCTGCACTTGCGGAAAGGTGTTTTGCAGGCGGTTGGTAAACTGCTGCGCTCCTTGTGCCGACTGTGCCGGCGTGCCGTTTAACAAGAGCGGCAAACCCACCACAAGGGTAGCCACCTCCTCTTGTTGCAGGTATCCTTGCAAAAAGTCTATCGTTTCGTTGGGCGAAAAAGTTCCCAGCGCATTCACTGTAATGTGCAGCGGGTCGGTTACTGCCACGCCCACCCGCTTGCTGCCGTAGTCTATGCCTATCACGCGGCTCATTGGCGGGGCTTCATTCCCAAGTTGTAGAATGTGAACGCCCACATATCGGTGTATTCGTCAATGGCTTTGCCGGTGGACGATGAGCCGTGTCCCGACATCGTTTCGATGCGAATGAGCACGGGGTTTTTGCCAACTTGCGCGGCTTGCATCGCGGCGGCAAACTTAAACGAGTGCGCAGGCACTACGCGGTCGTCGTGGTCGGCAGTGGTGATGAGCGTTGCAGGATAGTGAGTGTCCGCCTTGATATTGTGCAAGGGCGAGTAACCCAAGATGTAGTTAAATTCCTGCTCGTTGTCGCTCGAACCGTAGTCGTCCACCCAGCCCCAGCCCACTGTGAACTTGTGAAAGCGCAACATATCCATCACGCCCACCGCCGGCAATGCAACGCGGTACAAATCGGGACGCTGCGTCATCACCGCGCCCACCAACAAGCCGCCGTTGGAGCCGCCGCGTATCGCCAACTTCGCGGGCGAGGTGTACTTTTCCTTTATCAGATATTCGGCAGCGGCAATGAAATCGTCAAACACGTTTTGCTTTTGCAATTTAGTCCCCGCTTTGTGCCACTCGCTGCCAAACTCGCCGCCGCCGCGCAAACAAGCCACTGCATAGATGCCGCCGTTTTCCAAAAAGAACATATTGGAAATGCTAAAACCGGGCGTCATACTGATGTTGAAACCGCCGTAGGCATAGAGCAAGGTGGGAGTTTTGCCATTGCGGGGCGTGCCTTCTTTGTACACCAAAAACATCGGCACGCGAGTGCCATCCTTGCTTGTGTACCACACTTGCTCGGTTACATATTGGCTCAACGTGAAACTCAATTTGGTTTCTTTGTACACTTCCGCCTTGGGATTGTTGATGTCGGCAATGCGGTAAATCGTTGCAGGAGTAGCGTAGGACGTGAACGAGTAAAACATTTCATTCTCTGTTTTTTTGCCGCTAAAACCGATGCTGCCAATGCCGGGCAAGGCTAATTGTTGTTTATTTTTACCGTCTTTATCAAAAATAAATACTTGCGACGAAGCGTTGTGAAGGTACTCCACCACTAACTTTCCGCCAACAAACGCCGTGCCTGTAATCACATCTTCGCCTTCGGCAATCACCACATCCCATTGCGGCTTTCCCTTGCTGATATTCACTTTCATCAACTTGTAGTGCGGTGCATCCCGATTGGTAAGCACATAAATATCGTCGCCGATATTGTCGATGGGCACAAATTCGTGTTCAAAAGAAGCGGGTGTAACGGGCACAAAACCTGCGCCTTTCTTTTGCAAATCACGGATGGACAAGGTGTTGCCATCTGTGCCTGCCGATACAGAGAGAATGAGGAAACGCCCGTCCTCAGTGGCACCGGCAGTATTGTAGCGCAATGGATTTTTCGTATCTTGATACACCAAAACATCGGCAGACTGCGCTGTGCCTAACTTGTGGTAATACACCTTGTTGAACTGATTTTTCTCCGAGAGGGCGCTGCCTTTGGGCGCATCGTAGCCGCTGTAATAGAATCCGTCGTTGAGCCACGAGATGCCGGAGAATTTTACCCACTTGATTACATCGGGCAAATCCTTGCCTGTTATATCTTTCACGCGAAGTTCCTTCCAGTCCGAGCCGCCGTCGGAAACCGTGTAACCCACGTATTTGTTGTCGTTGGACACGCTGATGCTGCTCACGCGCGTGGTGCCGCCCTCCGACATCGTGTTGGGGTCAATGAACACGCGGGGTTCGCCGCTCAATCCATCCTGCACGTACAGCACCGATTGGTTTTGCAACCCATCGTTTTTCCACACAAAATACTTGCCGCCGTGCTTGGTGGGGATGCCCTCTTTGGGGTAGTTCCACATTGCGGTGAGCGACTTGCGAATGTCCTCGCGGAAGGGTATTTTTTCCAAGTAGCCGAAGGTTACTTCGTTTTCGGCTTTGACCCACGCGGCGGTAGAGTCCGAGCGGTCGTTCTCCAACCAGCGGTAGGGGTCGGGCACCTCCGTGCCAAAGTAGTTATCCACGTGATTGACCTTGTCGGTAACGGGATATTTCACCGACAACTTTTGCTCGCAACTGCTCATAGCAACAACAACAATTAAAAATGGAACAATGTTTTTCATACGAATAAAATTAATAAATGAATGCAAAGATAGTAAAAGATAATGAAAAAAGAATTATCTTTGCAGGCGAAACCACCCCATTGGGTATCTTCTCTCAAAATGGGAAGCCTAAACTTGCAGTTGTTGCTATAAAACTGTTATTTCTACTTATAATATTTATTATCAGCAGGTTGCTACTGAGGCTGAGCAAATGGTCGGTTTATTAACTGATTGCTGTTAGTTGGTCGCTGAAAAAGTTTTTGATAATGCAAAAGGTTTTGTAATTTTGCAAAAACAATTTCTAAAAATTACACCTTCATGGATATAACAATTATCATTAGCATTGTCTTGCTGCTGTTGGCTTTGGTGGGTTGCTTTGTGCCTGTCGTTCCGGGGCAGGTGTTGGCTTATGGAGCGTTGTTGGTGCGGCATTTTGTTTCCAACGAGGTGCATTATTCGCTCCATCTGCTTGTAGTGCTGGCGGTGGTGCTGGTGGTGGTAACGGTTGCCGATTACGTAGTGCCAAGTTGGTTTACACGCAAATTCGGCGGGTCAAAATACGGTGCGCGCGGCGCGTTCATTGGGATGATTGCCGGTATATTATTCACGCCCATTGGTATGTTGCTCGGTATGTTTGTGGGGGCGTTTGTGGGCGAAATGATGCACCAAAACCACGCGGGCAAAGCCTTAGTGGTGGCGTGTTATTCCTTTGTGGGCTTTCTGCTCACGGTGGGCATCAAGGTTATTTATTGCTTTGTTGTGGGGTACTTTGTTCTGTTTCCTTAGTAATATAGTATGAAAAAAATCTGCTTTCTTTTGCTGGGTATTCTTCTCACAGGAGTGGCTGTGGTGCTTGTTTTTTTTGCCATTGCAGGCATCAAAGCCTATCGTCCGCAAACCGTTGAAACCTTGTATAGCAACGATTCTGCGCCATCGTACTCGTTGGATACGCTGACGCTTACAACCTGGAACATCGGCTATGCGGCGATGGACAGCACTGCCGATTTTTTTATGGATGGCGGCAAAATGGTGCAAAACTCCGCCGCACAAGTGCAACACAACCTATTGCACATCGCAGAATCACTGCAAACGATGCAGAGTGATTTTATTCTACTGCAAGAGGTGGACGTAGATGGCAAGCGCAGTTACCACACCCGCCAACTCGCGTTTATCCACCGCTACCTCGCGGATTATCAATGTTTTTTTGCTCATAATTTCAAAACATTTTTTGTGCCCATCCCCCTTTTGCAAGCCATTGGAAAAGTGGAATCGGGATTAGTTCTATTCACGCGATGGCAGCCCAAAAGTGTGCAACGGTGGGCATATCCAAACAACAAGCCTATTCCCACCCGATGGTTGGACATACAGCGATGCTTTATGGTGTGCCGTTTTGCACTCACCGGCGGCAACGAATTGGTGGTGGTAAACACCCACAATTCGGCATTTGACAACGGAAATGCGCGTGCCGACGAAATGCGTTTTTTGCAATCGTTTTTGCAAAATGAGGCTGCGCAAGGCAACTACATCATTACCGGCGGCGATTGGAACCAAACGCCCCCCAATTATCCCCTTGTGGGAACGCCCGAATATACGCCATACGCCATTCCTGCCGATTTTTTACTCCCCCATTGGACACTCGCCTGCGACCCGCACCACCCCACCTGCCGCTTTGCCAACGCGCCTTACCACGCCGGAAAATCATTGACCACCACAGTAGATTTTTTTGTGCTGTCGCCGCAATTTGTGCCCACAAATGTAGTGTCGTTGCCCCAAAATTTTGCCCACAGCGACCACGAGCCAGTGAGCATAAGCATTGGCGTGAGGGATAAATTGAAATAGAATGGGATAAAAAAATGCGTTTTTTTGATTGTAATAAATATTTTTGTACAGTTGCAATTTGAAAATAAATACGGACAACCCGAAGGGTTGAATTTGCATAACCGTAGGTAAGCGAAGCGCAACCTACGGACAAAAAAGCAAGCGGACACTTGCTTGTAAGACAGAACAAGTTGCAAAATAAAATCCTGTCTTTCAGGCTAATAAGAGAATTTTACTATAAAATCGCTGCAAATAAAAAATTTGTTGATTTTTTGTTGAAATAAATAATTTCCGTAAATTTGTAGCGTTATTTGGTGGCAAAGTTTAATAGCACTTCGGCTTTGTTCAAAAATCAAATTTTTAGAAGGGCACTTAAAATGGAAATAGTATGAAAAAAATTATTTTTGGCTTAGTGGTAGCCATTTTGTTTGTTGGGTGTTCCGAATCTAACGAAAAACCAGTCGATTTAACACCTAACGAGTACCAAGACCCTTTGAGTAATCTTGACGCGCTAAAAAAAGAATATAATATCAATAAACAAGGTTTGGTTATAGAATTTGCTACAAAAGGAGTTGATACAACCCAAATATTTTTCAATGGTAAAATTGATGGTAAATTATGGATTGGATGCTATGATAAAACGACTAAAAATAATCTTTTGGATTGGACGGAAACAACAAAATTGGATACTATTGTTGATATTTATAAGGGTTATGGGGAACATACTATATTTCAAATAGGAGAATATGTTGTAAAATATCCATATAAACGTGATAATTCATTTTGTTTCCTATTCCGGTTACGGGGTCAAACAAATTATGTAATAACTGATTTGTATTTTATAGATAATAATGGTTTGATTAAAAAAGATAGATTAATTCCAGACAATTTTGGTTTTGGGTTGTATGAATCTATTTCCCCGTGGTTTGAAGGAGTCATTGTTAAAAAAGTAGATATGGCAGTATCAAATTATATATGTTATACAATGAGAGGCGATAGTTTGTTTTCATTTCCCCATACTACTTATACTCCTGATAATTGTACCCCAATCAATTATGAAGAATGTATTTATTTTGATATTTTTTATAGCACAAACAATGCTCATATTAAACGAATAAATGTAAAAACTGAAAATATAATTTGGGATTCGGGTGTTTTTCAAATAGAAAGGTTTCCCACAAATGCAAGAATTGATAGCAAAAATATAGTCAAGCAAAATGATATTTGGATTTACGAAATCAATTATACACAGTTTGATGGTAAAAAAGACACTGTAAAAGTATCCGTAAATATCAATAGTGGTAATTTTGAAATAATTTAGCCATATCAAAAATATAAGACCTCGTGGCGTGCGGCTCTGCCTCGCGCCATTTTTGTGATAATGTGGCATTGTAGAGACGCGGCACACTCCTTATTTTTTGAGGTTCATTTCGGCTACGCTCAATGTAACACCCTTAGTAGCATTCTCGCGTATTCTCTCGCACCCTTATTCCCTTATTTTCCATGTTTGATAAGGGAATAAGGTTTTTTCATATCTATTTTTTGGCTACTAAGGGTGCTTTTGAGAATAAGGTTTTTTTAGGTTGAGTTGTGCCACAAACACTTGTAATCCGTGCCATTTTTTGCACAAAGCAAGGATAAGGACAGCCCATCCGTCTGTTGGCTTTATGCTTTTTATTTTTGGGAATAGAAAAAGTTTCATACCTTTGCAAAGTAAAAAATATAAAGTTATGACGGAACTCATTTGAAAGAAATGGGAAACAACAAATTGGAAAAAGTCAATTCTGTGTTGGCAGTTGAATATCGGGATTTTTTGCAGGAAATCCTTACCAAAATTCAATCGGCACGCTATGCAATGCTACTCTCTGTAAGCAAAAAAACCTTGTTGCTCTATTGGGATATTGGTAAGGCTGTAAGCAAAAAAATGCAATCAGGCGGCTGGGGGCAGTCGGTTGTGGAACAACTCTCAAAAGATTTGCAAACCGAATGTCCGGGGGTGCGTGGTTTTTCGGCGCGAAATATCTGGCGAATGAAAAAGTTTTATGAGTTTTATGCAGAAATCTTAATTTCTGCCCCCATGGGGGCAGAATTATTAACTAACACAAAATCAATATGTTACAATTCTGCAGATGTAACTGCAGAATTACAAATTGCAGAAATAGTAAATTCTGCAGATGCGACTGCAGAAATTCTACCGCATATAGTTTCAGAAGTTGCTTGGGAGCAAAATTGCATTATTATCGAAAAATGTAAAGATTTGCAGCGTATTTATTTTTACTTGCGAATGACCAGAGAAAAAGGTTGGTCTCGACTTGATTTACTCGAAAAAATTAAGAACAATTATTTTGAAAATCATTCGTTGACACAGAACAATTTTGAGCAAACTATACCTGAAAGCCTGAAAGCACAAACGGCATGGGAATTTTTAGACGATTACAATGTAGAACTTATCAATCCCGACCAGCCTTTTTCCGAAAAAGCACTCGAAAACGCCATTGTAGAAAATATCGTGAAATTTCTGCAGGAAATGGGTGGAAATTTTGCTTTTGTGGGCAGGCAATACCGCCTTACGCTTGACGAAAAAGAGTATTTTGTTGATTTGCTCTTTTTTAACCTGAATTTGAATTGTTATGTAGTTTTTGAACTCAAAGCAAGAGAATTTCAACCAAAGGATTTCGGGCAGGTACAAATGTATATGCAATTGATTAATAAGCAATTAAAACAACAACATCACAATCCGACCATTGGCGTGATTGTGTGTCGCGACAAAAATCGTTTGGAAGTTGAATATATGCTTGAACTCGCAAAAGACCCAATGGGCGTAGCGACATTCAATAAATACCGTGATTTACCTGCCGAGTACGCAAAATATCTGCCTTCCGAAGCAGAGATTATCAAGCGATTGACAAATTTTGCAGATTAATTTTTGAATGACAGAAGCCATCCGCGCAAAAATAATTTTTGCACATTCAAAAATTATTTTTACCTTTGCCAAATTGTTTTTTAGTGAATTTTTACAACTCATTGAAATTCAATCAGTTATCATAATGTCTAACTACTAAATTTTTTAATGATGAAAGATTTTATTGAAGAAAAGCAAGATTCCGACATCCAAATTGTGGAAAAAGAGCGTGAATCTGTCGAAAATTTTATTGAGGCTGATGCCGATGAGGTACTTTTACCTAAAAAGCACATCAAAAATGCCTCTGTTCCGGTGGAGTCGTTTGATTGGGAAAATTTTGAAAACGAAAATGACCTGTATGGCGACAAACAAGAGGTCAACAAAATTTACACTAACACGCTTTCACAGGTGGCTGTGGGCGAAATCGTAGATGGCACAGTGGTGCACATCGACAAACGCGAAGTGATTGTAAACATTGGTTACAAGAGCGAGGGCATAGTGAACGTGGCAGAATTTCGCTACAACCCCGAATTGAAGGAGGGCGACACCGTTGAGGTATATGTAGAAAACACCGAAGACAAGCACGGACAATTGCAACTTTCGCACAAGCAAGCGCGCGTTTTGCGTTCGTGGGATAGAGTGAACGAGGCACTCAACAACGATGAGATAATCAAAGGATTTATCAAGTGCCGCACCAAAGGCGGTATGATTGTGGAGATATTTGGCATCGAGGCGTTTTTGCCCGGTTCGCAAATTGACGTGAAGCCCATCCGCGACTACGACTTGTTTGTAGGCAAAAATATGGAATTTAAAATTGTGAAAATCAACACCGAATTTCACAATGTGGTGGTTTCGCACAAGATATTGATAGAGGCAGGACTGGAGGCGCAACGTGCGGAAATCATAGCCAAATTGGAGAAGGGACAAGTGTTGGAGGGCACGGTGAAAAACATTACAAGTTACGGCGCATTCATCGATTTGGGCGGCGTGGACGGTTTGATTCACATCACCGACTTGGCTTGGGGACGTGTTGCACATCCGGAGGAAGTGCTGCAACTTGACCAAAAAGTGAATGTGGTTATTTTGGACTTTGACGATGCCAAAAAGCGCATTGCTCTTGGCTTGAAGCAACTTACCCCGCATCCGTGGGAAACCTTTAACCCCGACCTCAAAGTGGGCGACAAACTCAAAGGCAAGGTGGTGGTGGTTGCCGACTATGGCGCATTTATAGAGGTGTATCCGGGCTTGGAAGGTTTGGTGCACGTATCGGAAATGTCGTGGTCGCAACACTTGCGCAACGCTCAAGACTTTTTAAAGGTGGGCGACGAGGTCGAAGTAGTGGTGCTCACATTAGACCGCGAAGAGCGCAAAATGTCGCTGGGCATCAAGCAATTGAAAGACGACCCGTGGCAAAATATCGAAGAGCGCTACCCTGTTGGCTCAAAGCATACTGCCAAAGTTCGCAACTTTACCACTTTTGGCATCTTTGTTGAAATAGAAGAGGGCATCGATGGCTTGGTACACATCAGCGATTTGTCGTGGTCAAAGAAAATCAAACATCCATCGGAGTTTACGCAAGTGGGCGCCGATTTGGAAGTGATTGTTTTGGAAATGGACAAAGAAAATCGCCGCTTGAGTTTGGGTCATAAACAATTGGAAGAAAATCCGTGGGAGGTTTTTGAAACCATTTTTGTTCCGGGCAGCATTCACGAAGGCACCATTGTAGAAGTGATGGAAAAGGGTGCTATTGTTGCCTTGCAGTATGGCTTGGAGGGATTTGTTACTCCCAAAAATTTACAAAAACAAGATGGCACAATAGCCAAATTGGACGAGAGATTGCCCTTCAAAATTGTGGAATTTAATCGCACTTCAAAGCGCATTATTTTGTCGCACTTGCGGGTGTGGGACGATAGCCGCCGCGAAGAAGAAGAGTCCGCACAAAAAGAGGAGGCAGCAGCCACCGAAGCCGCTCTCAAAAGTTTGCAAGAGAGCAACAGCGAGCGCACCACTTTGGGCGATTTTGCCAACTTAGCAGGTCTCAAAACCGAGTTTGAGAATAACGATGCAGCGGGCAATTAAGCCTGCTGCACCGCAGTTTTCAGCATAGCACGTTATGTTTCTCATTTTTAGAAAACAGCCGGCTATTGCCGTTTTTGCCGGATTGGCGGTCGCTTTCGCCTTGTGGTTTCCCAGTTTTTGGGAGCCGCCTTGTATGCAAAGCGACGTCCCTTTGATGCCACTCGAAAAATGGCTATTGGGCTTGGTTACGCTCCATCCTACCGCTGCGTCCATATTGGCGTTTGTGAGTATGTGTGTGCTGTTGGGGCTATTGATGAGGTTAGAAAGCCTGCATTCGATGGTGCCGCCGCAAACCTACATCACTCCCTTTGTTTTTTTGCTCTTTTGTTCGGCATTTCCGCTGCAAAAATGTATGAGCGGAGCCCACGTTGCATCATTGCTGTTCATTATTTCGCTGTTCTTTTTTTGCCGCCTCTACAAAGATAAGGAAGATAAAAAAATAAAACGCAATATCTTTTATGCAGGGATGTTCATTTCGTTGGCAACGCTATTTTCGGCACCCTCCATATTTTTGATGATATTGGTGCCCATTTCATTGCTCTTATTTCGCAACTATTTTTCGTGGAAAGAGCACATTATTGCCTTTGCAGGAGTGGCAACACCGCTGTTTTATACCTTCATTGCCTACTACTTTTTGTACGATGACGGCACGCAATTTTTTGTGTTGCTCTACAACAGTTTATTTTCGTTGTCGGCATTGATTTTTGAAAATGCGCGACCCATCGAATGGATGTATTTGGGATTCCTTGTATTCTTGATGATACAAGCCATTCCAATGGCTCTCAAAGGTTTGTTTACCTCCAAAATGAAGGTCAAAAAAATTCACACGCTATTGTTGTGGGCGTTTTTTGTGTTGTTGATAATATCGCTATTTTTGCCCTCCGGCTCTATGTTTTTGATGCCGCTATTGGCAATTCCATCCAGCATTTTGGTTGGCAACTATTTTATTATTACAAAACGGCGACGATGGGCAGGATGGCAATTTTTTATTCTATTGGCTCTGACTTTTTTGACACAATATTTTTGATGCGCAGCACCAACCATCCGCTCACGATGACTGACAGTGCTACCGCATAGCCATTGCCTTGCAGCGCGGCATCCACTTCTTCGATGTTGAACGGAATGCCCTTGTGAGCAATGTAAAAATAGGCACATACGCCCAGCAAATTATTGACAAAGTGCGACACTATGGGCAGCCACAAACTGCCGCTCCAATAGAACAAATAACCCAACAACGCACCCAAAATAAAGCGAGGCAAAAAACTAAGAAATTGCAAATGAAATGCGCTGAAAACAAAGGCTGTGAGCACGATAGCGAGATGTGGTTTTTTTATCCAACGTTGCAATAGTGATTGCAAAAAACCACGAAAAAAAAGTTCTTCAACAAAAGCAGGAATGGCTGCCACCACCAAAATGTTGAGCAGCAAGTATTCCCAATAAGGGGTCAGTAGTAACTGTTCGGTGAGCGCGGTAGCAGAATTTTCCATTTGCACCACCCACTCCGGCATTTGCAATTGACCGTTGAGCATAGCCGAAAAACTGCACAGAGGTTGTATCACAAGCGACAAAAGCACAACATAACCCACCACAACAAGCGATGTTCCTTTGCTAAAACCCAAATACGACGCGGGTTGCAGGCGCATCAAACGCAAGGTTACAAACACAGGCAGCAAAAACATACCCACGTTTTGAACAATGAGCAAATAGTACATCATATCAACATTTTGTGCGGTGTTGCCGTACAATACATCGTCGAATGAAAACCCAAACAAAGGGGCAGCCAAGGCGCCCAGCAGCGTAAAAACGCCTGTGCCCAAAAGCATACAACCCAACAACAGCAACAGTTGCGAGAAATAATTTGAAGATAATCGCATAATTAAAAAATTACAATTTATGACAAAACAATTGAACTTAGAACATACTTATTCTATTTCAGATTTACCCACCATTGCCGCCTTGGTGTTGCAACAAGCACAGGCTGCATCCTGCACTGTGATTGCCTTTGACGGCACTATGGGTGTGGGCAAAACTACACTCATCAAAGAAATTTGCAAGCAATTGCAGGTAGTGGATACCGTTACCAGCCCTACGTTTGCTATCATCAACGAATATGCTACTGCCCGCCAAAACAGTGTTTACCACTTTGATTTTTACCGCCTTAACAACGTCGAAGATGCTCTACAATTGGGCATCGAAGAGTATTTTGAACGCCCCAACCTCTGCCTCATAGAATGGCCGCAATTGATAGCCCATCTGTTGCCATCACCCACCTTGTGGGTGCATTTGTGTGCACTGCCTGATAATTTTTTACGTAGTGTTCGTGTTGTAACAAGTTGATTTGCAATAAGTTACAATTTCAAAAATCCGTATTCATACACTTTCGGCTCTATTTTTTTTGCTAAAATTTTTAATTGGTCTCGAAGATTGCCAATTAGTTCTGTATATTTTTTGTCTTCACTTGCGTTGTTCATTTTTCCTTTGTCGTTGCGTTTTTGAAAATACTCGCGGATGTCGTACAGGCTGGCATTGGCGTTAGTGTTGAGTTGTGCGTGATAATGTTTCCACAATTCGCGCCCTGCATCGAAAACAGCGGTTGCTTGAGGAGAAAATTCTCGCTTAATCCACATTTTGTTTTCCTGCTGTTCAAAAAGATTGGAATAGCCGTTTTGAACACATTTACCATTCAAAAAATCAAACATAAAATGGCTATCAAATTTGCGTTTCGATTTTATTTCAACTTCGTTAAAAGGTATCCAGTGATTTTTACCGCATTTTGACTGTATATTATTGCTAAACAACACATAAGCCAAACAATCATTTTGAAACTCAAGGTCTTTTTCCCATTTTTTGTTTGGATAGAGAAATTGGTCACGGTCGTTAAGCCAAGTGGCAGGGATACATTTTCTTATTGCAAAATAGATAGAGCATTGAATCAAATTATTAATTGTGATATTAAATTTGATACTATGTGCAACAATATTTGTATTATTATGTTCAATGGTTATATAATTCTGATTTTGAAAATCATTGCCTCTTGTATTAAGTATTCCAAAGGCAGTAACAGTATTATCTATAAAATGATTTAGCCAGTCATTTATATACTTACTTTGCTCAAAAGCATAAAATGTTTTCTTCCCAATATACTGATTATTTTTGTCATAAATATCTGTTTTTATTTTAGTTATCTTCTCTTTTTGGTCAGTATCCCAAATTTTGAAACCTATGGGGAATTGTCCTTTTACATTGTCAAATGTATCAGCAGGAACAATAAATGCTTTTTGTAGTTTTGCTAAAAAGAAATTTCTAAACTGTGTAAAACTTGTTCCCGATATAGCCTTTAGTGTGGAAAATTCCCCTATTTTACAACCGTTTATATCTGAATATATTCGCGACAGAAATTGTGCAAAAAGTTCATTCGTTGCTTTACCAATTATTGGTTGAAACCTATCACTTGTTTTATGTATAATTGCAACACCACTTTTATTTTCTCTTTTCCCATATATTGTTGCAGAACTTGTTGCTTCTGCATACGGCGGATTGATATAAATTACAAGTTTTTTGCGTTTTTTTGGATTGGAAATAATACTGTAAAGTTCGTCAGGCAGTTTCCCCTTTTTTGATTGCGGTAAAAATTCATCATTCAAAAAATCAAATTGAAACACCTGATTATCCCAAAGATTTGCCCCGTTTGCAATACGTTCGTGCATTATATCTACATCTGCCTTATCGAGTGTAGAAGCCCAAATGTTGTGCTTGTTAGCCAGTCCTGCGAGCAAATTGCCTGTTCCTGCGGCGCAATCCCAAATGTAGTATTCGTCTTGCCAATCTTCACCTAACACATCAGCAATATATTTTTGCGAAAGTTCCACCCATTTTTGCGGCGTATAAAAACTGCCTTTGCGTTCTCTAATATCCTGCGGCACAAGTAAATCGTGGCGGTCAATCATATAATCCCAATAATCTTCTTGAGGCGGACGTTCATATTTTGCCCAAAAAAGATTATGTGCTTTCTGGTTGTCCGTAAAAATTGCCTTGTCGGACGAAAACATACCCATTTCGTTGAAATGGCGGTTGGCAACATAGTGGTTAGATTTGAGCAACACCAAAAGTTTTTCGCTAATGGTCTGATTTTCATTTGCTAATAAATCGGCAAGATAAAAATCACCTTCAATGATACTGTTTTTTTTGGCAATTTCCCAATTTACGGCGATTGTTGGCTTTACCGTTTTGTGCCATTTGTCGAAAATAATAATGAAATTGTTTTTGTCAATTTTGAGTTTGGTGGTTTCAAATTTCCCAACAATAAAATTTTCGCGGATAAATTTTTTTAAATCTTTTTCATCACGTTCAAAATCAAAAAGATAAGTCTTCCAAGGAATGTCGTTGTCTATAATTTTTTGTATTTGCTCATACACTTGCCTAAATTCTTTTGTTTCGTGGTTGGAGGGCGTAACATTCCAATTGAAATCGTTTTGATAAAAAATATGTTGAATGTCGTGGTAAGGCACAAAAGCAATTTTTTGGTTGTCATAACAGCCCAAAAATTGTGGCGGCATAATTTCATCAAAAGTGCGTGCCTTGCCAATTGTCAAAACCAATTGCGTTAGCATTACAAGAATGTCAGTTGGTTTTTGCTTTGCCTCTGCCCAAAGTAGGTACTCGTCATTGAAATCAATGGCGTTTTGGGGACGTTGCAATTTTACAGCAAAATCAATTTTGCCCAAAATTTTGGTGCAATCAAATTTTGCAAAATAACTTTGCGCTACTTTGTTTTTTATTTCTTCTTCGAGAATATTGGTGTATTTCATCCGTAAATAAATGTTTCAACTTTTGGCAAATGTACAATTATTTTTCTAATAATCTCCCTTTCATCAGCACCTCAAAAACAACTTCCGCTGCATTTTGCGAGGGCAAGGTGTTGTGCGGGGTTAGTTTTTGTAAGGTTGCAAAGGCTTGTTCTACGCGCGTTTGCGCTTCGTTGGGATGTTGCAATAACTGATATACTTTGTTGTATATTTTTTCTTCTTTGCAATCTTCTATCGTAAATTCGGGTACAATTTCTGTCTGATTTTCCAAAATGTTGATAAGGTTGCCAAGGTTGCCTTCTGTTATCAATATGTTCACAAGCCAATTGGTGAATGCGCTAAACGTGTAGGCAATCACGTGAGGCGTGCGGCAGGCAGCCAATTCGAGGCTCACTGTGCCCGATGCGGCAATGGCAAAACAACCGGCGCGAAATGCCTGATAACGTTCGTTTTGCCCCACTACAACGCAGTGTGGCACTGCAAATCCTTCAAATGCAGTTTTTATTTTATCAGCCATTGCTGCCACCGATGGAATCAGTATAAACAAATTGGGATAGTGCACTGCCAAACGGCTCACCGCTCCTTTGAACACCGGAATCAAGCGTTTTATTTCGCTTTGGCGGCTGCCGGGCAGCACGCACAGCAACGTACAGTCGTCCGGTATCCCTTGCTGTTGCTTGAATGCAGCAACATCAGGGGGGCACGATGCTACACTTTCCATCACAGGATGCCCCACAAAATCGCAGTGCAAACCATATTTTTCAAAGTACGGCGGCTCGTTGGGCAGCAGCGTCATCAGCCTATCCACCAAGCGGGCTACTTGCTTGGCACGTCCTTTTTTCCACGCCCACACTTGCGGTGCAACGTAGTGAATAACGGGCACGGTGCTTTTTTTGCGCTGCAATTTTTTGAGCAAATTGCTCACAAATCCCCAACTATCCACCGTTACTATCAGGTCGGGGCGGATGCTTGCAATGTCGGCCTGCACTTGCTTTAGGCGTTTGAGTATGCGGGGCAATCGCGGTACTACTTCCCAAACGCCCATGACCGAAATTTCGGCAATGTCAAACAAACTTTTGAAACCTAAGGCAGTCATTGTTTCGCCGCCCATTCCAAAAAATTGCACATCGGGTAATTTTTTTTGCAAGGCAATCATCAATCGCGAAGCCAATATGTCGCCCGATGCTTCGCCCACTACGATATAAACTTTTTTGCTCATAATTTACATTATTTTGAAGATAACAAACACCCGCAAAGTTTGTAGAGCATTCGTGCGCCCACAATCACATCTATGTTGCTATGCGGATGGGGACACACCTCGCACAAGTCAAAGCCAATCACGGTTTTGCCCGCTTCGCTCAATTGTTGCAGCAAATAGCAGGCTTGCAAAAACGACAGTCCGCCCGGCACAGGAGTGCCTGTGTGCAAGCAATTGTCGGGACTGAGGCCATCTATGTCAAAACTTACATAAACTTTTTGCGGTAATTCATCCACAATTTTTTTGCAAAGCGTTGCCCAATTTCCGCCACAGAACTCATTTTGAGCAATAGCGTAACTATTGAATTGCACCACACGCGCATCGTTTTGGGCTAATGTTACTTCATCGTTGCACAGGTCGCGAATGCCCACCTGCACTATCTTTGCTACCTGCGGCAAGTGTTTCAAAACGTTGTATATAATAGAGGCGTGCGAGTACTCAAAACCCTCGTAGGCTTGGCGCAAATCGGCGTGCGCGTCGATGTGCAAAATGCCCCACTGAGTGTGCTGCTCTGCCAATGCGCGCAGGTAGCCAAAGGGCGTGCTGTGGTCGCCGCCCACCAAGCCCACGCGCTTGTTTTGCTGCAACAATGCTCGCGTGGTGTTGTACACATAATCGTTGAATTGCGCAGAGGCATCATTCACTTTTTGCAGCAACGACCGCAGTCGCGGATGATTTTTGTCAACCTCTTTTTCTAACATAGCAATCACTTTTTGGGCTTGTTTGCGCATAGCGGCACTTTGCTGTAACCATTTGTTGGCAAGGGGTACAGTGCCTATCCCTTGCTGCCAAAAATCGCCGTAAACGAGGTCATACAAGTCTATTTGCGCCGAGGCATCCAACAAGGCAACGGGCGCACCGGCAGTGCCTGCGCTATACGAAGTGGTAACATCCCAAGGCGCAGCAACCAGCGCGAGTGCGGCATCCTCTACCGAAAACGGCAAAGCAAAATAATTGCCATTGGGCATCCCTATTTGGTTGGCATCAAACATCATAATTCATAATTAGTTATTGGTCGCTGTGAATTTCAATTTCACTCAATTCCACCAACTTGTTCACTATGGCGTAAATGGTAAGTCCTGCGGTGCTGTGAATTTCTAACTTGGCGGCAATGTTGCGGCGGTGCGCGATGACGGTGTGCGTAGAAATACACAAGTGGTCGGCAATTTGGTGATTGACCATTCCTTTTACCACGCACACAATTATCTCTT
The DNA here is from genome assembly GCA_025996715.1 of Bacteroidia bacterium. Lineage (GTDB taxonomy): Bacteria > Bacteroidota > Bacteroidia > Bacteroidales > UBA932 > BNTQ01. The sequence goes on from BNTQ01000005.1 coordinate 29,583, forward strand.
TTTCGCGACTGCTCAATACTTCCCGCCGTGCCGTGTGTTTAGGCTCGTGAACTATTTTGAGCAACTTCTCTTTAATTTGCTCTGCACTGTCGTAAATAGCAATTGCTTCGTCATAAAATTGAAGTGTGCTGTGGTCAATTAAATTGGTTTGCAGCGCAATACATTTGAGGGTTTCGCTGTCGATATTTTTTTTGATTTGCGGCAACGACATTTCGCCCAATGCTGCCGGATTTACAATCAACACATCGGCGTGCAAACATTGCGGAGTGGTTTTTATTTGCGCCGCTTCGGGCACTTCTATAATTTGCCAATGCGCACCGTCTATGCTTTTGAGCAAAGCCGCCAACCCGCAGCGCACAATTGCCGAAGGCTCCATCAACACAATTTTTGGGCTTGCACTCATATTACATTTTTGCTACTATTTTCGAGCACTACAATGGCGGGGATGAGAATTTTGTTCTCAATATCGTTGTGCGACATCAGGTCGTTTTCGCAATTAAAAATGTCAAACAGCACGCTGCTCATTTCGTTGCTGCTTTTGGTGGGATAGTATTTGATGATGATATTTTTGAACTCCGTCAGTCGCGATTCTATTTGGCTGTGCTGTTTGCTAAAAATTCCGATGTTGTACTGTGCAGGTTTTTGCTTGTTGAGCAAGGCTTGGATGTAAGGAAACACGCGGGTTTCCTCGTAATTCATGTGCTTGTTCACTTCGGCTGCATATTCGTCAAAATAGTGCAAAATTACCTGCGACAATTCGTGCCGCTCGGTAGCCAAAATGTGCGACAATTGCTCACGTATCGACGGCAGGCGGTATTTCAAAAAATAGGTGTGCGAGTTTTGCAAATAGGATACCAAGGTGGGCAGCGATAGTTGGTATTGCTGCACCTTAAACGATTCGGTGTTGTCGAGCAGCATATTCACAATAGCCAAAAAAGTATCGGTGTCCACTTTGTTTTCGCTGCACACCTCGCCAATGCTCTTGTCGCCCACCCCCAACGCAATGCCAAAGCGGCTCATCACCAGCAACATCTTGTAGTTGTCGCTAATGAGCGCACTCATGCTATCTTGTGCGGTGTATTTATTTAAATAATTCATAATTGAGACAATAGAATATAGACTTTTAGAACATAGACAATTCGGTTAATTCTTTTAGCCCGTAGGGCTTGCATATCAATAGAAAATATACATCAGCATCATGGCGCGCGGTGTAAAAACAAAGCCTTGAAAAACAGTTGCTGTCCGCGCGCAATAAACGATGTTTGCCAAATGTTTTTCTATTGATATGAATGTCCTAACGGACAATTTTGCAAAACGGAATGCAAATCAAAAATTCAAAACCGTTTTTTATCAAAATTCAAAAAAATAATTTTCCAACTCTTTCCACGAGGTTAATTATTAAATTATTGTATATCAACATTTTAAATTTTAAAACAAAAAAATATTGGGTACAAAGATAAATAATTTTTTGTGGAGATTAAATTTGTACAAAAAAACGCTTATATTTGCACACTTAAACCTTTGACAAAAGTACCAAATATAAAATAATTATCAATAACTTAATTTAAAATTTAATTTCTATGAAAACAATTCGTTTTTTGGTGGTAGCCATGGGAATAGCCCTGATGACCAGCCTTGCAGGCTGTTATCAAAATAAAAGTATTGTGCAAAAACACGGACAATTGTCGGTGCAGGGCACGCAGTTGGTGGACAAAAACGGCAAGCCTGTTGTGTTGCGGGGCGTGAGTTTTGGCTGGCACAATTGGTGGTACAATTTTTACAACCCCACCGCAGTGCACACGCTTGTGCACGATTGGAATGCCACGCTATTGCGCGCTGCCATTGGCGTGCAGCCGGAGGGTGCCTATCTCTACAACCCCGAATTGGCTATTCGCTGTGCTACCACAGTGGTGGATGCTGCCATCAAAGAAGGGGTGTATGTTATCATCGATTGGCACAGCCACGATATAGTGCTGGAGCAAGCCAAAGAGTTTTTTACCTTGATGGCAACTAAGTACAAAAACAGCCCCAACGTGATTTATGAACTATTTAACGAGCCTGATTTTGAAGAATGGAGCGATGTAAAAGCCTATTCCATCGAGTTGATTGACCTCATTCGCGGCATTGCGCCCCAGAGTGTAATTTTGGTGGGCTTGCCTCACTGGGACCAAGACGTGCACTTGGTTGCCGACGACCCCATTGAGGGCTACGACAACCTGATGTACACCATGCATTTTTATGCCGCCACGCACAAAGCCGAATTGCGCGCTCGCAGCGATTACGCTCTGTCAAAGGGTTTGCCGCTTTTTGTTTCGGAGTGCGCCGGAATGGAGGCATCGGGCGATAGTGCCATTGACACCGAGTCGTGGAACACCTGGGTGCAGTGGATGAATCAGCGCAATATCAGTTGGGTAGCGTGGTCAATTTCGGGCAAGGTAGAAACCTGCTCAATGCTCATTCCCACTGCAAAACCAGACGGACAATGGGACTCCCAAGACCTCAAAGAATGGGCGTTGATTGTGAAAAACCAGTTGGCAATTGACAATTAACAATTGAGAGTGGAGAATTGAGAATGGAGAATTGAGAATGAACAATGGAAATTTTTGAAACTTGAAACTTTGAAACCTTAAACTTTTAAAAAAATTATGGAACTAAAATTTACAAAAGAGCACGAGTGGTTGCGTGTGGAACACGACAACATTGTTACGGTGGGCATTACCGACTATGCGCAGTCGCAGTTGGGCGACATTGTGTTTGTGGACATTCCCACAGTGGGCGAAACTTTGCAGCAAGGCGATATTTTTGGTGCAGTGGAAGCCGTGAAAACTGTTGCAGATTTGTTTTTGCCGGTGAGCGGCAAAGTGCTGGAAGCCAACGCCACAGTGAATGACGCGCCGCAAACAGTGAACCAATCGCCCTACCAAGAGGGATGGATTATCAAATTGGAAATGACTCATCCACAGGAGGTAAGCGCGTTGCTTAGCGAAGCCGAATACCAGAAAATAATTTCATAACTTCGTATGTTGGCAAAAGAACAAGCACTGCAAAAAATAAAATTACTCGTTGAACGTTTTGACGAGCAATACGCATCGTACAAAAGTGCTGACTACAACGAAACGCTAACCCGACGTGATTTTATTGACCCATTTTGGAAAGCACTTGGCTGGGATGTGGACAACGAAAGCGGTTGTGCCGAAAGTTATCGCGAAGTGATTCACGAAGACCGTGTGAGAGTGAGCGGTGCCACCAAAGCCCCCGATTATTCGTTTCGACTTTCGGGCGGCAAGCGTTTGTTTTTTCTCGAAGCCAAAAAACCAAGTGTGGACATCAAAGAAGATGTGCATCCTGCCTATCAGGTGAGGCGCTACGGATGGAGTGCCAAAATGCCCATTTCGGTAGTTACCGACTTTGAGGAATTTGCCATTTACGATTGCACCAATAAACCAAAATCCACCGACAAAGCCAGCAACGGACGGATAAAATATCTTACCTACAAAGATTACGAAAACGAATTTGATTTTATCTGGAATACATTCAGCAAAGAGCGGGTGCTCAAAGGCAGTTTTGACAAATTTGTTCAAAGCGACACCAACAAAAAAGGTACAACAACTGTTGACAGAGATTTTTTGGAATCGCTCGACAAATGGCGCATTGAATTGGCAAAAAACATCGCGTTGCGCAACAATGACATCGACGAATACGACCTGAATTTTGTGGTTCAGCAGACCATCGACCGCATTATTTTTATGCGCATTGCCGAAGACCGCAGTGCCGAGCCGTATGCTAATTTGCTTAGCGCAGTAAAGGTGGGCGACTATTACAAAAATCTTTTGCAACGGTTTCACGTTGCCGACCAAAAATACAATTCGGGACTTTTTGATTTCAAAAAAGATACCATCAGCGACAACATCAGTATCGACAACAAAGTGATAAGCGGCATTATTACGGAACTCTACTATCCCGTTTGTCCCTACGAATTTTCGGTGTTGTCGGTCGAAATTTTGGGAAGTGCCTACGAGCAGTTTTTGGGCAAGCAAATCACGCTGTCGAAAGGCGGACGCGCCGCTATTGAAGAAAAACCCGAAGTGCGCAAGGCAGGCGGCGTTTACTACACCCCGCAATACATCGTAGAATATATTGTAAAAAACACAGTGGGCAAACTTGTCGAAAACAAAACACCCCAAGAGGTGAGCCAACTAAAAATTTGCGACCCCGCCTGCGGCAGCGGCAGTTTTTTGATTGGCGCCTATCAGTTTTTATTGAATTGGCACAAAGATTATTACACGCAAAACTATAGAGACGCGGCGCGCCGCGTCTCTACAAAAAACGTGCTCACTCCATTGGGCGAACTCACCACCGCCGAAAAAAAACGCATCCTGCTCAACAACATTTACGGCGTAGATTTGGACAGCAACGCCGTGGAAGTAACCAAACTTTCGTTGCTGCTCAAATGTATGGAAGGCGAAACCAAGGAAAGCATCGAAGCGCAAATTAAACTGTTTCACGAGAGCGTTTTGCCGACTCTCGACAACAATGTAAAAAGCGGCAATAGTTTGATAGACCTCGACTATTACGCCAATGACCTTGATTTTGGCGAAGAACGCAAAGTAAAACCTTTTTCGTGGTCAAAAGCATTTCCCGAAGTTTTTAAGAATGGCGGATTTAGTGCTGTAATTGGGAATCCGCCGTATGTAAAAGAATACACAAGTCGAGAAACATTTGAACAAATTCGAAAATCACATCTTGCAAAATACTATCAGGGTAAAATGGATTTGTGGTATTTCTTTGTTTGTTACGGCATTGATATTTTAAAACCAAACGGATTGTTAGGTTTCATCGCACCCAATAATTGGGTAACAAATTCGGGAGCAAGCATTTTAAGAAACAAAATTTTGACAGACAGCACCATTAAAAACATTGTTGATTTTGGCGCATATATGGTTTTTGACAATGCGAGTATTCAAACAATGATGTTGATTTTAGAAAGCAAGAAACAAAAACTCTATTCGTTTGATTATCGAAAATTGGAAGCACAAAAACCAAACATAGAACTTGTTCAAACGCTGTTAGAAAATGGGAAAGAACAAGGTTTGAAATACATTAAGCCAACCGTAAAATCTAACGACCTAATAGACAATTTTTTGGTTTTTGACGATAACAAAACAAAAAAATTGTTGAGCAAAATTCAGGAAAAACAAAATTTTGTTTTGGATGCTCAAAAAGAAATCACTAACGGAATCCATCCGCATTATGATTTTGTAAATAAAAAAATATCTGAAAAATCAAAAGGCAAATTTGTAAATGGCCAGGGCATTTTCGGCTTATCACACAAAGAAAAAAAAGAATTGGCTTTAAGTAAAAGAGAATTGAAATTAATAAAACCGTATTACAACACTTCAGAACAATTAAAAAAATATTACAGCAATAATAAAAATAATTTATGGATAATATACACAACTTCTGACTTTAAAAATTCATCTAAAATAAAGGATTATCCAAACATAAAACAGCACTTAGATAAATTCAAAAACATTATTACATCCGATAATAAACCTTATGGGTTGCACCGTTCAAGGATTGAAAAATTTTTCACGGGCGAAAAAATCGTTTCGCTTCGCAAATGTACGGAGCCAACTTTTACTTTTACAGATTTCGACTGTTATGCTTCGGCAGCATTTTACATTATCAAAACTGAAAGAATAAATCAAAAATATTTAACTGCATTATTAAACTCAAAACTTGTGGCATTTTGGCTTAAACACAAAGGAAAAATGCAGGGGAACTTATATCAAGTGGACAAAGAGCCAATTTTAGATATTCCTATTTTTGACACGCCCAATAAAGAATATAAAAAGAAAATCATCCACCACGTTGACCAACTTTTGCAACTGAACAAAGACCTGCAAACCGCTAAACTGCCGGAGAAAGCGGAGCAGTTGCGGCAGCGAATTGCGTACAACGAAGACCAAATCAACCAACTTGTGTACGCATTGTATGATTTGACGGAGGAGGAAATTAAGATTGTGGAAAAAGAATAAGGCGATAAAATTTAATACCTAATTTTATGAAAGCAAATTTTAAAAAACTGTTGCTGCCATTGGTGGCGGTGGTGTTGGTGAGTGCGAATGGGTGGGGGGCAACCGAAACAATAACGATAACGGTATCATCTATAAACGATAACGGTGCTACGTTAGGTACTAGTGCTTACAATGGTGGAGCAGAGCGAGCGTGGACACAAAATGGTGTTTCGTTTGGTGGAAAGGCAATCACTCAAGCACCTTCACCGAATACCGGTGCTATTATGGCACAAGCAAGTAATGGAGTTATCTACAATACTACTGCCTTGCCGGGTAGAATTATAGATATTGTGATTACTAATAACGGAACAAACACAAACACATCTCTTTGTTATGGAGGTAGTACAGAAAGACTTGTTAATGACATAATTGCAGATTACACAAGAGGAGGTACTCAAGTTGGTTCTGCTTCTGCAATAGGTTGGACGTCCATAAATTTTACAGAAACAGCATACACATATTTTGTAATAAAACGTAGTTCTACGGGTGCGGCTTATTGGACTTCAATTGCAATTACTTACGAGACTTCCGAAGAACCGGAAAATCCCGACCCTCCCACTCCCGGTGCCCCCTCCGCTACCCCTTCCACCACTTCCCTTGAATTTGGGAATGTAATACAAGGACAATCCTCAACTCTCGAATTTACTATTACCCCGCAAAATCTCACCAGCGACCTCACCATTTCCGCATCTACTGCGGGTGATGGCGATGTGTTTAGCGTGGACGTAACCAACATACCACAAGCGACAACGGGAACGCAAACCATTACTGTAACTTTTACTCCTGCGGTAGAAACTGCCTACACAGGCAGGATTATTATTAGTGGTGATGGCGTAGCAGATACCGTTGCACTCATAGGCACAGGCATTTCGGCATCGGTACCTGTGCCTGCTTTGTACGGCTTGGTTACCAAAGCCAGCCAGTTGGTGGCAGGTGCAAAGTATTTGATAGTGAGCAAAAATGGTGAAAATTATTATGCTTTGGGGTATCAGGGTAGCAATATACGACCGGGCGTGATGGTTACAATAGATGGTACTACCCTTTCAACAAGAGTAGCAGAGGTTGCTACTGAACAAACTTTGCCCTACGAATTGACCTTGGGCGGCGACACCGACCTTTGGACATTGGAAGATGCTGTGAATGGCAAAAAAATAGGACCTTTCAAAGGTAGTGGAGATAACTCCTACTTGCGTTTAAGCAACAACACTCCCACTTTTACCATTGCTATTGCCGCAGATGGGAAAGCCACTATCACTTGTGTAGGCGAAGAATCAAATACACATACTTCACCTAAAAATTTCATTCGTTTTAACTACAACGGCGGTAACACTCGTTTTGCTTGCTACGCAAGCGGACAAACCGATGTTTACCTTTACAAATTAGGATTAGTAACAGCGGCAACACCCACTGCTGACCTCGCAGCCGGCAACTATGAAGGTGCACAAAATGTAACTTTGGCAACTACCACCGAAGGCGCTACTATCTATTACACCACCGACAATTGGACAACGAGCAATACTTATAGCGCACCTATAAACATTGCTACGGCAACTACACTCAAGGCTTATGCCGCCGCTGCCGGTATGGAAAACAGCGACACGCTGACTGTTGATTATACTTTTTTGGCTGCTGTTACCGTTGCGCCTCTTAGCCATAATTTTGGCGTTGCAACTTTGGGAGGCGATGCCAAAACTTTCACTATCACTTTGTCTAAAGCCGTCAATTTGACGGGCGACCTCACTGCCGCTATTGCGCCCGACACCGCACACGGCGTGTTCACAATACTTTCATCCACCCTCACACAAGCCGTTGTGGAAGCGGGTAATGGCGAGGTGCAAGTAACATTTAGTCCCACTCACGCAGGCAATTATGGCGATACATTGGTGATTAGCGGCGGCGGAATTACGCCTGTGAAAGTGCGGTTATCCGGCTCCGGCTCTGCGCCCTATCTAAAATTCAACGCAGGCAACCGCAGCATTTACAATGTTGGCAGCGTGGCTATTAACTTTTCTGCATACGTGTTAGAGGATGTTATTATTACAACATCCAACCCTGCATTTGTCATTAATAAATCATCGACCGATAAGAGCAAAACACGCGATACAATTACAGTATCTATCTCCGCTGCAACCACCGATAGCGCGCTCATTCGCATTGTGTCGGGCACACTCAGCGATTCGGTGTGGATAAAACCCGCCATTGCACCTGTTGGCTGGGCATTCACTACTGCCGGCACCGACTCCACAGCCACTACTGGTTTGAATGGCAATAGCGGCAATGCCACTATCAGTGCCAATACTGCTGCTAAACTTACCTATAACAATGATGGTGTTCGTACCAGTGCTTGGGTAACAGGTAAATACTGGGAAACCTCTGCTATTGACGTGCGAGGCTATGCAAATTTGAAATTGCAATACAGCACGCAAGGCTCTGGAACGGGTCCAAAAAATTGGAAGGTGCAATATAAAATAGGCACCAGTGTCCAATGGCAAGATTTTGGCGAAATATCTATTACCACCGCCAATACCGCCCACATCTACTCATTTGATTTGCCTGCCGCCTGCAATGGTGCAAGTGAATTATATCTTCGTTGGATAGTCAAAGATGAAGTTAGTATCAATGGAAACTCGATTGGAACCACCGGCTCCAATTATTTGCAAGACATTTACCTCACAGCCGTGAGCGAAGAGTCCGCGCCGCCCTCTCCAACCGGCGTGGGTGCTGCGGCGGCAGAGACCTTGCAGGTATATCCCAACCCCACTACTAATGGAGAGTTGAGAATTGAGAGTGGAGAATTAAATGCGTGGGACAAGGTGGAGATTTACAATATAAATGGTGCGTTGGTAGGGGCGTATCGCATACGCCCTGATGGTGAAATGCGGGTGTCGCAAAAGGGCGTGTCGGGCGTATTCAATACGCCCCTACAAGGCAACATCATCACCATTAACATTGCACATTTGCCCGCAGGCATTTACCTTGTGAAGGTAGGCAATCGGGTGGCAAAGGTGGTGAAACAATAAATAAATTTTAAATTTTTGCAACCTTTTGCAACCTTTTGCACCTTTGCCATCGTCTAAGGGTATAATTCACTTATTTTTTTATCTTAAAATTTTTAGATTATGGACCAGATTCAAAGTATTTTGGCTATTGTAGGCATATTTTTTGTGCCATTAGTAGCAGCGGTGCTCATCGTACTATTTGTACAAAAGAGCACGCGCAGACGCAATGAGTTGCAGGCAGACCTCTGCGCCAAAGCCCTCGAAAAAGGGATGGAATTGCCCGCCGATTTGTTTGCCGCGCCCAAAAAACAACACAACCCGTTCAAAACGGGCATCATCTGCATTGCAGCGGGAGTGGGCATTGTGCTGTTTTTTGCACTGACGGCATTGCTGACAGAGCGCGACGCCATTGCCGGAGCACCCATTGGCATTGTTCCGCTGGCGATTGGAGGCGGGTACTTGCTCATTCATCGCTTCAACCAACGCAAAGGCAAGGTGGAATGAACGAAACGGCGTTGATAGTGCGGGCATCGTTGGGCGACAGAGAGGCATTTGGCGCATTGGTCAAAACCTATCAGTCGCCCTTGCGGCGCTTTTTGCTCTGCCTATGCGGCGATGCCGAGCGCAGCAATGATTTGGCACAAGAAACTTTTATCAAAGCATGGCTCAATATATCGTCGTTTCGCGCTGCATCTCGGTTTTCTACTTGGCTCTATCGCATTGCCTACAACACTTTTTATGACGAAAACCGCACCCGCAAAATCACTGTGGATGCCGACACCCTTGCCAATCATCTCACTGCCGCCACCCGCGATATTGACCGCAGCCTCGATTTTGCCAAGGCTCTATCCATTTTGCAAGGCAACGAAAAAACGGCAATGTTGCTTTTTTATATGGAAGACTTTACCTTTGTCAAAATTGCTGCCGTGATGAGTTGTCCGGTGGGCACTGTAAAGTCGTTGATTTTTAGAGGAAAAGAAAAGTTGGCAGCGTATTTCAAAAATGAAAAATAAAAGTCGTATATTATGGACGAACATTTACATAGTTTATTCAAAACTAACAAAATAGACCTGTCCGACAATGGGTTTAGCGAGCGAGTGGCGGCAAGTTTGCCCCACAAAACATGGGTCTTTTCTCAACTCTTGTTGATGCTCTGCATTGCAATAGGGCTGGGCATTTGCGTGTATATGGTTGGCGTGCACACCATACTTGGCAACCTCGCCACGCTCATCGCCTACGTGTGCCGCTTGCAAATGCCGCCATTGTCGGCAGTAGCCACCTACCTCATTGGTATGGCAGTGGCAGCAGTGGTGCCTTGGTCGGTGTTGAATGTGCGGCTGGCAGCATAATCATTTTTGCTAAAAAAAACTTGCCAATAGAAAAAATTAGCCTATATTTGCAACGATTATTTTAGTTGAATTATGTGGAAATGATAGACAATTTAATTTTTAATTTTTCAATATTATGATGCCAATTTTTAGAAACACAAGTCTGTTCTCTTTGTTGTTATGCACAACAATAACTGTCAACGCCCAGTGGCAACCCGCCGGAGATAAAATTAAAACCCGATGGGCAAAAGAAATCAATGTAAACAAGGTATTGCCGGAATATCCCCGCCCCATCATGGAACGCTCCGAATGGCAAAACCTAAACGGTTTGTGGGATTACGCCATCCTGCCGCAAGGCAAAACTTATACGAATGCCGATGGAAAAATTCTTGTGCCTTTTGCCGTAGAATCTTCCTTGTCGGGCGTACAAAAAACTGTTGAAAAGCAACATGCCTTGTGGTACAACCGTACTTTTACCATTCCGCCAACATGGAAAGGCAAAAAGGTACTCCTCCATTTTGGCGCCGTAGATTGGGACGCAAATGTATGGGTCAACGACATCAAAGTCGGCAGTCATACCGGTGGATATACGCCTTTTTCTTTTGACATCACAGCCGCGTTGAACGCCAAAGGCGACAACAAACTGACCCTCAAAGTGCTGGACCCCACCGACAACGGATTTCAACCGAGAGGCAAACAGGTAAACGCCCCCAGAGGCATCTGGTACACCCCTGTAAGCGGTATCTGGCAAACCGTATGGCTGGAACCGGTACCCGAACAGCACATTCAAAATCTAAAAATCACACCCGACATCGACAACAGCATACTGAAAGTGGAGGTCGAAAAAAACACCTGCTCGCCTTCCAATGTGGTGGAAGTGAACTTGTTGGACAACGGAAAAATCATCGCCACCGGAAAAGCCATCGGCAGCGAGCCGTTAGAAATAAATGTTCCCAACGCCAAACTGTGGAGTCCCGACGCTCCTTTTTTATATACACTGCAAGTTTCTCTCTATAATAATGGTAAGTTAGTTGATGCCGTAAACAGTTATGCCGCCATGCGGAAATTTTCTACAAAGCGAGATGCCGGCGGTATCGTCCGCTTGCAACTGAACAACAAGGATATGTTTCAATTTGGTCCCTTGGACCAAGGCTGGTGGCCCGATGGCTTGTACACCGCCCCGACCGATGAAGCATTGGTTTACGACATCAAAAAAACCAAAGATTTTGGCTTCAACATGATTCGCAAACACGTCAAGGTGGAGCCTGCCCGCTGGTACACCCATTGCGACAAGTTGGGCATCATCGTCTGGCAAGATATGCCCAACGGCGACAAAGGACCGGAATGGCAACAACATCAATACTACAATGGCGCAGAGTTCAACCGTTCTGCACCATCGGAAGCCAACTACCGCAAAGAATGGAAAGAAATCATCGACTACCTCTACTCCTACCCCTGCATTGGCGTTTGGGTGCCTTTTAACGAAGGATGGGGACAGTTTAAGACTTGCGAAATCTCGAAATGGACACAGCAATACGACCCATCCCGCTTGGTAAATCCGGCAAGCGGCGGTAATTTTTATACTTGCGGCGACCTGTTGGATGTGCACAATTATCCCGAGCCAAAAATCAACCTTTACGATGCGCAACGGGCTACCGTATTGGGCGAATACGGCGGTATCGGCTTGGTTATCCAAGACCATCTCTGGAAACCTGACCACAACTGGGGCTACGTGCAGTACTCCACACCGGAAGAAGCCACCAATGCCTACATCAAAATGGCAGAGCAACTAAAAGCATTGATACCCAAAGGATTTTCGGCAGCCGTCTATACACAAACAACCGATGTGGAGATAGAAGTCAACGGATTGATAACCTACGACCGGAAAGTTGTCAAATTAGATGAAGCCAAGTTAAAAAAGATAAATCAGGAAATCTGTAATACTTTGAAATAGAAAAATCACGCCATTACTATCGTATGAAACACATTTATTGGTTTTTGGCAATTGGCATAATTGCCTTTGTGGGTGCTTGCAAGCACGCGCCCAAAACAACGCTGCAAAAGAAAATTGTAGCCTACATCTATGCGGGGCGCACCGATGTTATTCCCGACCCCACCGTGATAACGCATCTCAACTATGCCTTTGGCAAAGTCAATGCTGCGTTCAATGGAGTGGAAATTATGCACCCCGATTATCTCACGCGCATAGTGGAATTGAAACAAAAGGCGCCCCATTTGAAAGTGATGCTTTCGATTGGCGGCTGGACAAGCGGCGGATTTAGCGAAATGGCGAGCGACAGCACCACGCGCTTATCTTTTGCCCAAGATTGCCAACGCATTGTGCTCCAATATGGATTGGATGGCATTGATATGGATTGGGAATATCCCACCAATAGCGAGGCGGGCATTGCCTCGTCGCCCCACGATACCAAAAACTTTACCTTGCTCATGCACAACATTCGCGATGCCATTGGCAGCCAAAAATTGCTGACATTGGCATCGGTGGCTTCTGCCCAATTTGTTGATTTTAGAAGCATTATGGACGTTGTTGATTTTGTGAATATCATGACCTACGATGTGGCACGCCCGCCTCACCATCATTCCGGATTGCACCGTTCGGAACATACCGGCAAAATTTGCGACGACGAAGCCGTGCAGGCGCATGTAGATTCGGGCGTGCCCATCCACCGCTTGACTTTGGGCATTCCTTTTTATGGACACGGAATAGGCAAAATCCCCGATTTTATTGACTACAAAGACATTATCCGCCTACACGGCTACGAGCGCAAGTGGGACAGTGTTGCCCAAGTGCCTTATTTGGTGGATAGTGCGGGCACTTTTGCATGCGCCTACGATGATGCACAATCCATTGCCGCCAAATGCGACTACATTATGGCAAACAATTTGGGCGGTGCAATGTATTGGGAGTATTCGTGTGATGACGCAGAAGGCACTTTGCGCAATGCTGTGTATAAGCATTTACAATAAGCAGCATTTTTTTTGGAATAAATAAAAACATTTTTACCTTTGCAGCCGAAACACCCCCTAACCCCCAAAGGGGGAACAATTACTCCCCCTTTGGGGGCAGGGGGGCTTGAAACCTAATAACAGAAATACTATGCCTACTACAACTTTAGCACACTTGGGAAGTGCCTATAGACCGTTTGCCGAAACGTGGCAACCGCCCACTGCGACTATGGTACAACCTACAGACTATATGACCCTCGAAGAGTTGCGAATAAATGCTACTTCACGTTTGAAAGAGATGCTATCAAAAAATGGTGTACGCGAGCCAAAGATTTGAGAATATGTACAAACGCAACCCACATACAGTTTGGTACATCATTTACAATAGAGCAGGCAATGATATTTACCTGCAAAAACTTATCAATAATTATATGACAGTAAATTGATAGACCAAAAGAAAACAAATGTATTAACTAATTTATTAACCCCGTTGGATATTCTACCTTGTATCGGCCATCCCGATAGGTTCAGCCTATCTACCATAAACGGCGCGAGGCAGAGCCTCACGCCAGCAACGGCTTGAAAAGCCAAATTTTCATAACCGTAGGCAAGCGAAGCGTAGCCTGCGGACAGAACGAACCTAATCGCCAACTGCCTGTAAGGCAGGACTATTAAAGAATTGAGCAATAAAAATCCTGCCTTACAGGCAGATGTGTTGCGGTTACACTTGCCGCAGGTCGCTGACCTGCGGTTATGAAAATCCCGCCCATTCGGGCGATAGGCTAAATATCAAATTGTTAAATTTTATTAAAAATAACGAGTTTTTAATAAAATGTTTGGTATTTTAATAAAAATATTATCTTTGCAGTTGTCTAATTTAAACCAACGTTTAAATTAGACAACTTTTGAATGGAAAAAAGAAAAAAATCAAAGACATAAGTCTTTGATTTTCAAGAAATTGTAAAATTATGGGGATATTACAAAACTGTCTAATTTAAACGTTCCTTTAAATTAGACAACTTTCATCACACATTAAGCACCAGTGGGCATTTCCAGAAATTCAAAATGATAGCATACAAAAATCACAATAATATCAAGCAATTAAAACCTTAAAACTATGAAAAAACTATGTATTTCAGTAGTAGCCCTAATGCTCGGCGCAGGCGCAATGGCACAGCATGTTGACGGTGGAGCAACCGGCGCTTGTTCGTGGGAACTCACCGGCAGCAGTAATAATTATACCCTCACCATTACCGGCACAGGTGCTATGGCAAATTATAGTTATGAGACTGTGCCTTGGTATTCTTACCGCACTTCCATTAAAACGCTGGTCATTAACGAGGGTGTTACAAGCATTGGAAATTATGCTTTTTCCCTTTGCAGCGGTCTTACCGGAACATTAACTATTCCTGAGGGTGTTACAAGCATTGGAACTTATGCTTTTTTCTTTTGCAGCGGTCTTACAGGAACATTAACCATTCCTGACGGCGTTACAAGCATTGGATATGGTGCTTTTTCCGGTTGCAGCGGTCTTACAGGAACATTAACCATTCCTGAGAGTGTTACAAGCATTGGAACTTATGCTTTTTCTGGTTGCAGTAGTCTTACCGCTATCAATGTAGATAACGCCAATACACGATATAGTTCAATAGACGGTGTTTTTTACAACAAAACACAAGATACCGTCATTTTATGTCCTGCTGGAAAACAAGGCTCTGTTACCATTCCTAACAGCGTTACAAGCATTGGATATGGTGCTTTTTCCGGTTGCAGCGGTCTTACCGAAGTTACCATTCCTGAGGGTGTTACAAGCATTGGAGATGATGCTTTTTCCCGTTGCAGCGGTCTTACCGAAGTTACCATTCCTAACAGCGTTACAAGCATTGAAGATTTTGCTTTTCACAATTGCAGCGGTCTTACCGAAGTTACCATTCCTGACGGTGTTACAAGCATTGGATATGATGCTTTTTCCGGTTGCAGCGGTCTTACCGAAGTTACCATTGGTAACGGTGTTACAAGCATTGGAGATTGGGCTTTTGCCAATTGCATCGGTCTTACCGAAGTTACCATTCCTAACAGCGTTACAAGCATTGGAATTTGTGCTTTTCGCTATTGCAGCGGTCTTACCGAAATTACCATTCCTGACGGTGTTACAAGCATTGGAGATTGGGCTTTTGCCGATTGTAGCGATCTTACCGAAGTTACCATTGGTAACAGCGTTACAAGCATTGGAGAGGATGCTTTTGAGGGTACGGCATGGTATGAGAATCAACCTGATGTGGGGGTAGTTTATGCAGGAAAAGTATTGTACAAATACAAAGGAACAATGCCTGCCAATACATCTATTACCGTACAAGAAGGAACATTAGGAATAACAGAAAGGGCTTTTTCCGGTTGCAGCGGTCTTACCTCTGTTACCATTCCTGACGGTGTTACAAGCATTGGAGATGCTGCTTTTGAACATTGCAGCGGTCTTACCGAAATTACCATTCCTAACAGCGTTACAAGCATTGGAAGTTATGCTTTTTACGGTTGCAGCGGTCTTACCGAAGTTACCATTCCTAACAGCGTTACAAGCATTGGAGATGGTGCTTTTTACTATTGCAGCGGTCTTACCGAAGTTACCATTCCTAACAGCGTTACAAGCATTGGAGGTGCTGCTTTTTACGGTTGCAGCGGTCTTACCGAAATTACCATTCCTGACGGTGTTACAAGCATTGGAAGTTATGCTTTTTCCGGTTGCAGCAAACTTGATACCGTAAAAGTGGATTGGGATAACCCTCCAACAATGAATACCAATATCTTTGGCAACCCACCTAACCCTGCTTTAAATAAACGCACGTTGCTTATACCCGCAGGCACAACATCATTATACGCAATCGTTGAGCCTTGGTCTTTGTTTAAACAGCCATTTGTGGAATACTTAAGAAGTATAGCAGATGCCACTGTAACCATCATCGGCGATACCACCTATACAAGTAATGCGGTAAAACCTACCATAGAAGTACAATACAGTGGAATGCCTTTGACCGAAGATGCGGACTACACGGTGAGTTACAGCACTGAAACTCAAGCGGGCAGCGAAGTAACGATAACCATCACAGGCAAAGGAGATTATGATGGTACAAAAATCAAAACCTTTACCATTGCCAAAGCAGCAGGCACTTTTGCACCCCTTGCCGCCATTGCCATCACTTACGCAGAAGGCTTAACGCTCGGCGATATTGACTTGCCGGATAATTACGTTTGGCAAAACCCCGATAGTGTTCTCATCATAGGCAATAATCAAAATTTTGCAGCCATCTACACCGAGCCAAGCGGGAATTATTTGGCAGCAGCGGGGCAAATTACGGTGAATGTAGCAATAGCACCAAATGGAGACGATGACCACGACGGCATCCCTAACATCAACGACCCCGACAGTCCTATTTACAACCTACCCGGTGGCGGCGGCGCAGACGATGATGGCGACGGCATCCCCAACATCAACGACCCCAACAGTCCTAACTACGACCTGCCCGGTGGCGGCGGCGCAGACGATGACAGTGACGGCATCCCCAACATCAACGACCCCGACAGCCCCAACTACGACCTACCCGGTGGCGGTGGCGCAGACGATGATGGCGACGGCATCCCCAACATCAATGACCCCGACAGCCCCAACTACGACTTACCCGGTGGCGGCGGCAATAGTGATGCAACATTGCAAAACTTATCTTCTACCGTAGGCACGCTTGCGCCAACCTTTGACCCCAACACCACACACTATACTTTGTTGTTGCCTTGCGGCGACAGTAGCATAACGTTCACAGTAACGCCTGCCGATGGCGGTAGTGCAACATCCCCTACAGGCAGCAATACGATAACTCTTTTGCAGCCAAGCATAGAGACCTTTACTATTCATTCCGTTGCTGCCGACGGCACTACGAAAAAAGATTATACGGTGGATGTTATTCGTCCTTTCCCCGCTTCCATCATTTGGCAATACTGGTCAAGCATTTTGGCAGTGAATTTGAATGAAAAAACAAACGGCGGCTACACTTTCACAGGCTTTCAGTGGCAGCAAAACGGCACGGATATTGACGGCGCAACAGGTGCCTACCTGTACCTTAGCACACCGCCGCTCGCTACCGACAGTTTCGGTGTCGCGCTCACCATTGAGGGGCAAACGCAAGCCCTACCTGCCTGCCCGCAACAATTTGTTCCGCTCAAAAAAATAAATGCGAGCCTGCGCGCCTACCCCAACCCCGCCAGCAATGGACAATTGACAATTGATAATGTACAATGGAATGCGGGGGACAAGGTGGATATTTACAATGTGAATGGCACAAAGGTTTTTGAAACGTCATTGTCCATTGTTCATTATCCATTGTCAATTAACATTGGGCACCTGCCCGCCGGCGTATATGTGGTGCGGGTGGGCGAACAATCAACCATTATTGTAATCAAATAACTAAAATGAAAAACACATTATTACCCATTTTTCTTTTGCTTGCAAGCATTGCCGCAGCACAAGAAACAACACAAGAAATCAGTGTTTATGGCACCGGCGGTTTGTCCACCTTGCAGTACAAATCTGCGCAAGGCAAAGTTAGTCTCGGCATCGGCGGTGGCGGCGGTGTGGGCTACACCTTCTTTTTTAATCCGCAATGGGGATTTAATATAGGTGTGGAAGTAGCCTTATTCAATGCTTCTGCAAGCGGTGCCGCCATCACAGGCAGCAGCAAAGAAATCTACGATTACGGTCGCATCGAAGACACGTATTTTAACAGCACATACAGTGATTACAAAGAAAAACAACGTGCTGTGTATTTGCAAGTCCCGCTGATGGCGCAGTTTCAAACCGGTGCGGACAATAAGTTTTATGCTGCAGCGGGCGTAAAGGTGGGCATTGCGTTGGCAGGCAGTTACGCAACCACTGCTAATCAACTTGTGCTATCGGGTTATTTTCCTGCAACCGAGCAAACTTTTGCAGATGTACCCGAAGTGGGCTATGTTTCCAAAGAGCATCCCACAACATCGGGCGAATTAGATTTTGGCTTTAACCTCTCGCTCGCAGCCGAAGTCGGTGCACGTTGGCGTTTGAGCGGCTACATTTCATTGTACACAGGTTTGTATGTTGATTACGGTCTGCTCAATGTAGCACCCAAAAAGACAACTGCTTTGGTGCATCGCCCCAGCGAAAACCTCACAGCCTTTGCCTACAACAGCCTACTCACCGCCACGCTACCCGCCGGCAATTATGTGGACAAAATAAATTTATTTTCGGCAGGATTAAAAGTGAAGTTATCATTTGCTATCAACCATTCAAACACCCCACCCAAATCTAAAAATATGAAATTTGAAAATGAGGCTTAATCTTGTTGTTGTGCGGCTGCCTTTGCAGCCTTTTTGGGTTAACAACATTGTTTTTGTCATTGTTTCGTTGCTGATGGGTAACTTAATTTTCAATGTGGTTATGCTTTTGGCAAAAAATCACTTTTACAAAAGCGAAAAATCTTACATTTTTCGCTTTTGTATCATAAAACATTAACTTTGTACCTTCAATAATTAGTCTTTTATATTGTTAACTTTATTCTATTTTTCGTATGAAACAAAATCGTTCACACCAAGTAAGTTGCTTTAAACATTGGACACGCAAAAATTATGCGGTGTTCAATAGCCTTGGCAAACAAATCAAAATTGGGGTGTTGGCTACCTCGTGCAGCCTGATTGCTTTGGGCGCAAAAACTGCGGCAGCACAATCGCAAGCCGCGCAGTTACAACAAGATAGCACCACATCGGAGCGCGAGCAGACCATAGAGGAGGTGGTGGTGGATGGCGGCATCCCTATGGTGCTGTCCGAAAAAAGCAGTGTGCTGGCGGCGTGGAGCCGCAGCGAAATTGCCGAATTGCCTGTGCAAAACGTGCAGCAATTGTTGGAACAGGTTGCCAACATCGACCTGCGGCAGCGAGGCGGCAACAACGTGCAAGCCGATGTGCGGATGCGCGGAGGCTCAGAGGAGCAAGTGCTCATTTTGCTCAACGGCATCAACATTGCCGACCCGCGCACAGGACACCACAGCCTCAACCTGCCTGTGGATTTGGCAAACGTGGAGCGCATCGAAATTATTCAAATGCCCGGAGCCTTTGCGGGCGCAGTGAATATCGTTACCGGCAATGCACTTGCCAGCGGGGTGGAAGCGAGCATTGGCAGCGGCAGCCACAATTATAGCGAGCAAGCCGTGAGTGCCCACTACGTTGGCAATCGCCTCAACCTGAATGCCGGCACGTCTTTGCAAAAAAGCACAGGCTATATCTACAACACCGATTTTGAAACCGTGAACGCTATGGCGCAAGGGGGCTATCGGTTCAACAATGGCGGAAAAATTGAGGCACAGTTTGGCTTTCAGCAAAAAGCGTTTGGTGCCAACAATTTCTATTCGGTGGGCAAAGACGAATACGAGCACGTCCGCACTTTTATATCTTCCCTCTCTTATCTCCAAAACGTAGGCGCACTCAGCCTTCAAGGCGATGTGTATCATCGCCGCAGTTTTGACAATTACTGCAAACATAGAGACTCGTTGTCTTTTGCGCAATACAATCGCAATCAAGACAACTACCATCAGGGCGATGTTGTGGGCGGCAACTTGTATGTTGGCTATCGCAGCCGCATAGGCAAAACCACGCTTGGGCTGCAAAGCCGCGCCGAACACATTTACAGCAACAAATTGGGCGAACAAATGGACAATCCCCGCCCCTCTTTTGAGTCCGGCATTGATTATATTTATGAAAAATGGCGCACTACCGTTTCTGTTTTTTTGAAACACAGTTACTCCTATCGCCGATGGTTGCTGGCGGGCAGCGTGGTGGGCAATTATTCCAACTCCTACGGCTATTTTACACAATACAATGCCCAATTGGTTTATAGCCTATTGCCGCAATGGGAAGTTTTGGGCGATGTGCATCAATCGCTGCGGCTGCCTACGTTTACCGATTTGTACTACAACGGCGCGGGCTACTTGCCCAACCCCACCCTACGCCCAGAGCGGGCTACCACATTGGAGATAGGAACGCGCTATCGTCATCAATGGCTGCAAGCCGGTGCCAATGCCTTTTACAGGATGGGCAGCAACCTCATCGATTGGGTGTATGTGGATGACGCAACGCAGCAATGCCGCAACCACGTTAAGATTGCTACCACAGGCATAGAAGCCATGGCGGGCTACAAGGGCAAAAAATACCTGAAACATCTATCCGTTTCGTACGCATTTTTGAACCTGCAAAGCCCGCAGGAATTGGACGAAAAAGCAAAGGGGCGATTGTTTGCCTACCTGCGGCACAAGGTAAGTCTGTCCGGCGCGCATCATCTGGTATCGCACCTGCAAGCCTTGTGGACACTCAGTTACGAGCAACGAGAGGGCACCTACAAATCACAACTAAAAGGCGTAGAACCCACCCCCTTTGAGCCTGTATGCCTTGTGGATGCTCAACTTTTGTGGCAACAATCTCACTTTTCCATCTATGTATCAATGGACAATGTGCTCAACACACAATACTACGACTACAACGCTGTGTTGCAGAGTGGGCGTTGGTTAAAGACAGGGATTAAGGTGTTTTTTTGACTTGGTAACTGATATTATTATCGACTTTTCAAATCATCTTTTTGTACTTTATAGATATTTTCGGGAAGGCTTCCTCTGTGAGGGTTGGGCGTCTGGTCTATTTGTTTTGACACTTTTCCCACCTTGTTTCCCACTTTTACAAGGTAGGTTCCTGCGGGCAAGTGAACAACACTTATAGTAGTGCTTGCACCCGACAACACATCATAAACATCCGTCAAATTACCACTCGCATTGTAAATTTCTATTTTTTCGCCAACCGTCAATTGTTCATTATCAATTGTAAATTGTCCATTGATATTAGGGTCGGGGTAGATTTTGAGAGGTACAAAGTTTTGTGTTGTTGCGGCAGAGTTATTTTTTTGTGCCTCTAACACTTGTTGTAAGGTGCTATCATTTTTTGCAACGGCTATTTCTGCATCATTATTAGATTTATCACTTATTGCTACAATTGCGCCAAAATTGCCCCACACCTCAGCCTCTTGATAGGCAGCCAACGATGCGGCAGGCACATAAAGCGTGTCGCCTTGTGTAACCACATGTCTAAATACATTGCCGGTGATTTTTTGCGGCACAGGATTGCGATTGGTAATAGAGGTAAAGTTGTTGCATTTTTCAAAAGCACTCTCTCCAATGCTTGTAATATTGCTGCCAATAATAACGGAGGTGAGATTGCTGCAACCCGAAAAAGCCATAGGTTGAATTTCTGTAACGCTTTCGGAAATGATAACAGACGCAAGACCGCTGCAATAGTAAAAAGCCCATCCTCCAATGCTTGTAATGCCGTTGGGGACGGTATATGTATCCCTTCTTCCCTCCGGACATAGTATCAATGTGGTTTTATCTTTGTTGCACAAAACGCCGTCTATAGAGGAGTATGTGGCATTGTCGGGCCATACCTCAATGGATATAAGATTGACGCAATAGAAAAAAGCCATTGCTTCGATGTTGGCAACGCTGCTGCCCAAGGCAAGGGCACGAAGACTACCGCAGCCCGAAAAAGCCATAAACTTAATGTCTGTAACACTGCCGCCAATGGTTACATTGACAAGATTACGGCAACCGGCAAAAGCATACTCTCCAATGCTTGTAATAGCCTCACCAATCACCACCGTCTTAATATCAGCCAAGGAAGAATACCACGGCATATTGCTGCCGTCATAATCTTCCATATCTCCCGTGCCGTCAATAACGAGGGCAACGCCATTAAAGGTAGCGGTTACATCTTCGGCATTAGGGTAGCCGCAATGCCACGTTTGCGCAAACGTGGTGCAAGTCAGCAACAAGGCTGCAAAAAAAATGAATAATTTTTTCATACCAAATAAAATTTCAAAAGTTTTAAAAACACTTATTTCTCATCCATTGTTTGCAAATATCGGTTTTCGGCTTCCCGCATTTTTTTTTGCTGCGCAGGTGTTTTGTCTTTTTCGCCGCAAAGGTGCAAAATGCCGTGTATCATTACGCGATGCAATTCTTGTTCAAAAGTAGTGTGATATTCGCCGGCGTTGCGGCGAATGGTGTCTATGCTCATTAGCACATCGCCGCTCACGGTAGGCAACTGCGAATAATCAAAGGTAATCACATCGGTATAAAAATCGTGCTGCAAATACTGTTGATTGATTTGCAACAAGTATTCATCAGAACAAAAAACAATGGAAATATCGCCCACCACAAATTTGTAACCATCAGTGATAGTGCGGGTTATCCACTTTTTGAGTGCCTGCTTATGCACACAGCAAAAAGATGTTTGTTGAGATGAAAAATGTATCGCCACAAATAATAATTAAAAAAACGTTATTGTCCGCTGGCAAACCACCTTTCGGGGTCTTGCTTGTCGGTTTGTTTCCACAATTCAAAGTGCAAAATAGACCTGCCATTGTTCACATCGGTGGATGCAATCACTTGCCGAATGCGCACCATATCGCCCACCGCCACTTTCACGTTGGTAACTCGCGTGTAAACAGTATAATAAACATCGTGTTGCACCAAAATGCTGGTTACCGAACCTGTCGAAAAAATTTTGCGTACCACCCCGTCAGCCACCACCATTACAGGGCTGCTTGTGTTGGTCGAAATGTCTATACCATTGCTCGTAATGCGAATGCCCCTAAGCACAGGATGGTCGTAGATGCCAAAGTGGGTAATGACAGCGCCTTGCTTCACAGGCAAAAGAAGTTTACCTTTCAGTTTTTCAAAACGAGAATCCGCTACCACACTGGGGGCTACTTTTTTTTCACCTGCTGCTTGTGCTCGCTCGCGCGATTTTTTTTGCTCTTCTGCTGCCTTGCGAGTTTCTTCGGCAATGGCTACTTTAATTTGTTGGTCTAATAATATCGACCGTTTCATTTTTATTTCCAACTCACGCCGCAACTCCGATTCTTTTTGTCTGAGTTTTTCAATTTCTTGCTCGTAGTTTTTTTCCTCATCAGCCAACTTCAATATCTCTAAACTCTTTTGGTTCATCAAGGTTTCTTGCTCCAACTTGTTTTTTTGCAAGCCCGAAATTTCTATATCCAATTGCTTGCTCTGTACCGAAATTTCTTTGGCTTGTTGCAAATGTGCCTCCGAAAACTTTTTAAAATAACTCATTCGCCGATAAGCCTGATTCACATCTTCGCTCGCCAAAATATACATCAACATCGAATACGAATTTTTGTGATGATAGGCA
Source organism: Bacteroidia bacterium (assembly GCA_025996715.1). Classification (GTDB taxonomy): domain Bacteria; phylum Bacteroidota; class Bacteroidia; order Bacteroidales; family UBA932; genus BNTQ01. The sequence continues at coordinate 53,223 of BNTQ01000005.1, forward strand.
ATGCGTATCATTTTGGCGTAGTTGTCTTTGAGTTGGCTAAGGTTGTCGTAGAGTGCCGACACTTTTTTTTGGCGCACGGCAATTTCGGCAGATAGATTAACCAACTGTGCATCAATGGTTTTGAGTAGGTCTTTGCGGGAGTCAATGTTGCTTTTGATGAGGTTCAAGTTATCCAAATTGACTTGCTGCAATTCTTTGGTTTCGCTCAGCAAATTGTTGGCATAAGCAATGTCCTGCTCTATTTGAAGTTTCTTTTTCTCCATATCCCTAACGGTGGATTTTTGTGCCACCGCAAGCGAACAACACGTAATGAGAAAAAGTATAAAAATAAAAATATGTTTCATGGATTATTGCTATCTACTTGACCACAAAGGTAACATTTTTTTGATTTAACGACAAATTTGCCCAAAATACACCCTATTTGAAATAAATTTCTTACCTTTGCAAAAACTATTAGATAGTTGTAACGAATAATTGTTCATTGTCCATTATCCATTGTAAATTATTATGGCACGTTATTTAGACCCTAAGAATGATTTGACGTTTAAGCGCGTTTTTGGCGAACACAAGCACTTGTGCATAAGTTTGCTCAATAGTTTGTTGCCATTGAAGGAGAAAATAACGAGCATAGAGTATGAACCCACGGAGTTGTTGCCCGAAGTGTTGCGCAAAAAAGATACTGTTGTAGATGTTCGTTGCAAGGATTCTACCGGTCGGGAGTTTATAGTTGAAATGCAGATGTATTGGTCTCGGAGTTTCAAGTCTCGTGTTTTGTTCAATGCGTCTAAGGTTTATGTAAAGCAGTTGGATGTTGCTCGGGCTTACGAGGAGTTGCGTCCTGTTTATTCGTTGAATTTAGTGAACGATATTTTTGAGCATAATATGCCCGATGAGTACTATCATCATTACAAGATAGTGAATATTGAGGATAGCGAAAAACAGATTGAGGGCTTGGAATTTATTTTTGTAGAATTACCCAAGTTCAAGGCACGTAGTTTTAGTGAAAAGAAGTTGCAGGTTTTGTGGTTACGTTTTTTGACGGAGATTTATGATAGCGATGTTGTTCCTGCCGGCTTGGATGCAGATGCTAATATCAAGGAGGCCTTGGGTTATGTTGCTCGCAGTGCGTATAGTGATGCAGAATTAGCGACGTATTATCGCATCAAAGACCTTGATATGCGCGAGGTGAGTGCGCTGTCCGATGCCGAAGCCAAGGGCGTTGCTAATGGCGAAGCCGAGCGAGCACAACTGCAACAAGCCCTTGCCGCCCAAGCCGCAGCCCTTGCCGCCGAAAAAGAAAAAGCCGCAGCAGCCCTTGCCCGCATTTCTGAATTAGAAAAACAAATAAAGCAGTAGTAAAGTTGTCTAATTTAAACCAACGTTTAAATTAGACAATAACAAAATTATTTATTGCTATAGTTTTGAACATAACCTAAACGAATTATGGCTATGAAAGCAAAACAACTTTTTATTTATTGCGCGGCTGCTGTAGTGGTAGCGGCTGCTGCTGTGCCTGCTGTGGCAGCAAGTCCTCCATCCATCTCAGCAATCACACCCAACGTGGGTGCTATCGACGGCGGCAGTGTTTGGCAACGTATTGACGCTGTATCCCCCCTGATAGCATCACAGGCAACACCTACCACAGCGCAATTCAGCCCAAAAACGCAGGCAGTTACAAAGTAACAGCAACTTTTGCGGCAAATGCCAACTATCAACAAGTGGAGGTTACCGCCAACTTTGAGATAAGCAAAAAACCGCTGACGGTGAAAGCCGACGACAAAACCAAAACCCAGGGCGCACCCAATCCCCGCTCACCTTAACTTACAGCGGCTTTGAATACAACGACACCACGGATAGTCTCACCGTTCAACCCAAAGCGATCACTCCGGCAGACAAGGACATAATACTAAAATTTTACATTATTGATTTTTTTCTGCAAGGTTTCGCTGGTATTTCCGTTGTTCATTGAGCGTTTCCAATAAATCATAGCATTGTCTTTTTCGCCCAACTGAAACAACACATCGCCGTAGTGCTCCAAAATGGTAAATTCTTTTTCGCCCCCATAAACAAAGGCTTTGCGAAAAATTTGTTTGGCTTCTTGGTAGCGTTTTTGTTGATACAAAATCCAAGCGTAGGTATCCAAATAGGTAGCATTGTCGGGGTCTTGTGCAAGTGCCAACTCGCTCATTCTTAAAGCCTTGCCCAATTTTTTTTGCCGCAAACTCAAATAGTAGGCATAGTTGTTGAACAGCAAAACGTTGTTGGGCGTGTATTTCAGAGCCTTTTCGTAGCAACGGTCGCCCTTGTTGTATATCGCATTTTGAAAATAAATATCGCCCAGCGTAGCGTAGAACTGTGATACAAAAGAAGAGTCTTGGAGAGGAATACCGGGCAGCAATGCCTCTGCCTCTTGCTGCGCCTTTGCATACTCTTGCTTTTGGCATAGTGCCATAATTTTGAGGTGCTGCACGTGGGTAGGATTTTCAAAAAAATTGAGGTATTGCTGTGCTGTAACAATCACGCTATCCCATTGCTGACGCTCGAGCCACACGCTCATATACAGTTGGCTAATAGAGGTTATCATTGCCTTTTCTCGTGCGGATACAGCGGATGGGTTATTGTGGGCACTTTGCAAAAATTGCGAAAGCGCCGCCGTTGCCAGCGATTGCTTTCCTGTTTGCAACAAAAAAACAGCATACAAAAAACAAATGCGCGAATTGGAAACAAAACTATCGATGGGTAATTGTTGATACAAATAAAAAATTTCATCGGCATACAGTTGAATGAAGGCTGGGGCTTGTTGCCGCAAATAATCCAACACCTGCAACTTGGCTTCTAATGTGGTTGGCGGCAATTCAAACAGTTGTGTTAGAACCACAAAATAGTCGCTAAACAAAGCACGCCGATAATGAAACGAAGCCGCTGTGAGCAGGTAGTCGATGTGCAGGCTGTCGATGTCGCGGGCTTGCTGCAACAGTTGCCACGACAGCGAATCATTGCCCTGCTGCAACTGCAATTCCGATGCCAAAAGATAGTATTTTTGATTGTCGGGAAACATCTCTAACAGTTTACCCACCTGCTCTGCCGACTTTTCAAATTGTCCACTGCGGTAAAACAAATTTTGTTTTGTGAGCAGGCTGGTTTCGTCTTGCCCCAAGTTTTGTTCGTAGGTATCAAGCAACGAAATGGCACTTTCGTAGTCGTTTTGCTGGTCGTAGAGCATCAGCAAATCTTGATACACCTCTCGTTGTTTTGGTTTTTGCTGCAAACATCGCCAATACAATGCAGCGGCTTCATCATATTGCCGTGTAGTAGCCAATAATTTGGCGCAAAAAAGAGCGTACCAAAGGTTGGTTGAGTCTAAGATGTAGGCATTTTTTGCTGCCACAAGTGCATCGGGCAAATTGTTGAGATTGACACACACCGTGGCCATTTCATAGTAGCACGCATCGCAATAGGGGTCTTTGGCGAGCGCCTTGTTGTAGCAAAACAAAGCGCCCTGCAAATTG
>BNTQ01000006.1 GCA_025996715.1 Bacteroidia bacterium
AGCAACTACTATATTGATTTTGTGGGTGCCGACTTTACGATAAGCAAAAAAACGCTGACAGTAACCGCCGACAACAAAACCAAAACCCAGGGCGCAGCCAATCCAACGCTCACCATCACTTACAGCGGCGGATGGGAGTACGGTGATAATGAAAACAGTCTCACCACTCAGCCCACAGCGAGCACCGATGCAGTAAAGGAGAGCACTGCAAATGATTACGCGATAACGGTATCGGGCGGAGTAGCCGATAACTATGACTTTGTTTATATTTCGGGCACACTCACCATCACCAACAAACGCACCGAACCGGTAGTGTGGGATAGTTTGCAGTTCACCTACGATGGCTCGGCGCACAAGCCGACTGCTACGGTAACCATAAACGGAGTAGTAATACCGCTCACAGTGGACACTGCCCAAACCGAAGTGGGCACCTACACTGCCTACGCCTATTTTAGCCCTGCCAACGACACCACTACCTTGAGCGGCGACACCGTACAGTTTAGCATTACGCCCGACACGACTACTTTGGATACCTTGCTGGTGTTTGAAACTTATGCAGTGGTCAAATTGGGCTATAATGCTATCTTTCTCCACCTGCGCAAATTGCGTGAAAATATCGGTTTTCGTCCGCTCGAATGTTATTGGTACCATAATGGAAACCTGATAGGCACAGGCTTTGTCCACTCAGCAGGCCCCACTCGTCAGCATAAAATCGAGCCGGGAAACTATACTTTTAAGTTAATAGGCGATAGTGCTGTTTATTATTCTACGGAGCAATATCTTGAGGTGAAATTCAAGTCCGCGCTGACTATCTATCCTAACCCTATTAGCAACGAACAACTGCACATCGGCAATGTACGCATGCTCACGCTTGAGAATGCGACTAATAGTCCTACTGTTGAGATTTACAATATCAAAGGAGTATTAGTGCTTGAACTACCTCTTTTGCCGTTCACCTCCGACAATACGGCTACTATTGATGTATCTCGGTTGAGAGCAGGTGTTTACTTTGTGAAAGTGGGTGATAATATATCCAAAGTGGTGGTGCAATAACAATAATTGTAGAGACACGGCATGCCGTGTCTCTACTCCCTGTTTTTATTTTTGCTATTTGAAAGAAACATTTTTGATTATTTTTTGCTATTTGAAAGAAACATTTAGCAGCCTATTTTGTTGAAGTAATACTATGCATTACAACAGCGGCAGTATTTTTTCTAAATGCACGTCGTGCGAGCCTTTTACAAGAATTTGGCAGCCTTGCAGCGGGTGTTGTGTGAGGTGGGTTGCAAGTTCTTCTACGGTGTCAAAGTATAGATGGGCTGTGCCTTGCAGCCATTCTGCAAAACATTTTCCTACCCAAAAAATCTGTTCAAAACCGGCTTGTTGTGCGCGTTGCACAATAGCCTTGTGCTCTTGGTCGCTTGCTGCGCCCAACTCTAACATTTCGCCCAAAATGGCTACCTTATTGCCTTTGGCAAGCACGGCAAAATTGTCAATTGCTGCTGCCATACTTGTAGGGTTGGCGTTGTAGGCATCTACAATGATGTGGTTGCGTGCTGTGCTCACCCACTGCGAACGATTGTTGGCGGGCTGGTAGGCGGCTATTGCCTCCAAAATATCCGCTTCGGCAACACCAAAATGTTTGCCCACTGCCATAGCAGCCCAAACATTGGGAGCATTGTAACTGCCCACCAAATGGGTGCTCACAGGCGTTCCCTTGTACAAAAATTGCCAATAAGGAGTTGCATTGTTGTGAGCAGAAACAGGTTTTTGCTCTGCGTTTTCGCCATACAAACTAAGGGATTTTGCGTTGCGCTCGTGCAACATTTGTAGCAGGTGGGGGCTAGCGTCCCACGCAAAAATATGCCCTTGGTGGGCTATCAAATAGTCGTACAATTCTCCCTTTGTTTTTTTGATATTTTCAAACGAGCCAAAACCTTCGAGATGCGCCTTGCCCACATTGGTAATGAGACCGGCATTGGGCTGTGCAATGTTGCACAGCGCGGCAATTTCGTTAGGATGATTGGCGCCCATTTCTACCACTCCAATTTCGGTGGATTTGTCCATACTCAATAGTGTGAGCGGCAGTCCAATATGGTTGTTGAGATTGCCTTGTGTGGCTGCCGTTTTATATTTTTTGGCTAATACATTTGCCATCAATTCTTTGGTGGTGGTTTTTCCGTTGGTGCCTGTGACGGCAACTATGGGTATGTCCAAATACCGACGATGTTGCGCAGCAAGCATTTGCAGGGCTTGCAAAGTATCGTGCACCACCACATAACGGGGGTCGGGCGCGGCAGGTGCGGTGTCCGTTACGGCTGCTATTGCCCCTTGCTCCAATGCTTGCGCGGCAAAGAGGTTGCCGTTGAAATTGGCGCCCCGCAAAGCCACAAAGAGGTTGCCTGCCTGCAATGTTCTACTATCGGTGCACACGCCATTGGAGGCGAGCAAAAGTTGATGTAAAAAATTGTTCAATACTATAATTTTAAAAAGCGTTTCAAAATTTTGAAACGCTTTTAATTTACATTAGCATATATTTTTTATCTTTTGATAGGTTTGGTGGCTGAGGCTGCATTTTTGGGTGCAGCATATTTGATTTGCCCCAACCTATCCATAGTGCAACGAAATCCTAAGTCTTCAGAAGATTTGGCTTCATCCAAAAAGCGGCGTGCACCCGGTGTGAGCCAATAGGCACGGTCGCGGAAAGAGCCGCCTTTGTAAACCCTCACATTGTCCGTAATCAAAGAAGAGGCACCTGTTCTTTTTACACCAATTCCACTATTGTACATCTTAGTAGAATTAGATACCGAATCTACTCTCTCTAAGTCCACATCGGTATTGATGAGCGAAAATTGGTCGCCGTCGGCAGCGTTACGCACATCTCCCAGAGTATAATTGCGGCGTTGTCCTTCGATGTTAGGAACAATTTTGCGCACTACTCTGCCCAAACTATCTGTGTAGTATTTTCCTTCCTCATTAGTAGCAAATTCACTAAAAACATTACCTCTAAACGGACGAAACTCTTGCACATCCTCAGAGGTCATAGCACGATAAATGTCCATTACCCACTCATTGACGTTGCCTGCCATACAATACAAGCCAAAATCGTTGGGTTCGTAGGTGTTAACAGGTAGTGGGGTGGGGGCATTGCCATCGTTGTTGCCTGCCAATCCCATCATATCGCCGCGTCCTTTTTGAAAATTTGCCATCAATCTGCCCGAGTTATTACCTGAGGTAATGCGCACGCGATTGCCTTTCCAGGGGTATAGTCCTTTGTCGGTAATTTGTCCGGAAATGGGGTCGGATATTTGTGCTACGGCACCGTATTCCCATTCTGCCTCGGTGGGCAAACGAAATTTGGGTATCAAAATTCCATCTTCGATACGCACCGGACGACCTTCGGGGATACGTCCTGTAATATCAGGAAGGTTCTTTTTTACTTGCCCCACGTATAGACCTAATGAATAGGCATCGGTGGTGAACACATCGGCATCTTTTTGTGCCAACACGTTGAGTTCCAAAATGCCATGGCGAATGAGTGCTATTTCATTCACCCTATCTGAGCGCCACTCACAATAGTTGGTGGCTTGCAACCACGTTACTGCCACCACAGGATATTCGTCAAAAGCACCCAAGCGGAAGTAATACTCCATAAGAGGCTCATTATAGGCCAAAGTTTTGCGCCACGACAAACTATCGGGGAGAGCATCAATATATACCTGCGGATAGGAGGGATATACTAATCTGAGCCAGTTGATATACTCGCGATAATCTACATTGCGCACCTCTGTGGCATCCATATAGAAGTTATCCACACTCACGCGGCGCGGCTCGTTGTTCCACTCAAATGTTACGTCTTGACCAAGACGTCCCATAGTGAATGTTCCACCCGGAATGAGCACCATACCCGGAGGGGTGGGCTGTTCATAACCGCCTTTTACTTCAAAACCACCGTATTCTGCTTTGTTGTATTTCCAGCCTGTGGTTTTTGAAACACCTGACGACAAAGAATTACCTCCTCCGCAAGCGTAAACAAAGGAAAGCCCTGCCAATACTACTAACCATTTAAAACGTTGTTTCATAACTTGAACATTTAGTTAAACACAAATGAGCACGTGCACAGAGGCTACTACTCAATTTGCAAAGGTAAATAAGTTTTTGTGTTGTGCGCCCAAAAACGATATTTTTTTCTGTTATTTATCGTTAAATGGGTTAAATAAACGGCATTTCGCTGGTTTTTAAGCCTTCTTTGAAGGTTTGCGGGGGTGTTTTGCCGTGCGGAATTTTGAAAAAAAACGAAATTTCGTGCGTATTGGCAGAATAAATTTGTGTGCTGCTGCTCAATGCTCCAAATTCAAAGTGGTAGGCAATGCCTATTGTGTTGTGGGTGTATTGTGCTCCAACTTGGTAAAAATGCAGCGTTGTGCCCCATGCGGTGCCATAGTGAAAACCTACTGCAAACCTCGACAGGGCAATGTATGTGCCCACTCTGCAAAAGTTGGATTTGCCTTGCTGCATTATTAATAAATTGGGCGAAAAAATAATGGTATTGTCCACATTGTAGCGCGGATGCTCTTGAAAAGAATACTTAGAAAGGTTACCGCCCAAATGCACGGTATATTTGCGCGGTGTAGAGATGGTAATTTCGCCCGCCTGCGTTTGTTTGGGCATGAGTAAATGATATATGGCTACTCCCATATAAAAATTGCCGTTCGAAAAAACTGTTCCCAAAGCCATATCTGCTTTGGTTACAGTGCTGCCGCCGGCATTGCTTTGCAACACATTGCCATCGTAGTCTATTTGGTCGGGATAAATCAACGAAGCGGCATTGTGCTGAAAAATTTGCAGTTGCGGCTGCCAGCCAATTTTTACAAAAGTACGCTCGTTGAGTGTGATGCGAAAAGCGTACGACAGCCCAATTTGGCTGTGGATGAGGCTGCCATCGGGGGTGCGGTCGCTAACTGCCATCACGCCCAAGTTGCCAAACCCGTCACTGAAACCATAATCGGCATACAAACTCAATGTCCTATAAGGCTGTGTGGTTAAGGCTTGCCAGCCCGAGCGATACGCCACTCCACCGCGCCAATGCTCTGCCACTCCGGTATAGGCTGGGTTGAGGTAAATAGGATTGGCATATACATTGGTGAGGCGCGCGTCCTGTGCTTGTGCGGCGGCGGCGGTCAGCACTATCCACAACACACACATTCCACATTTTAAACGCGATAAAACTGGTTTATATGTTAAAAAATTGTACATTTGCGCATTTCAAATCACTGTTTGACGATTTTTTACAAAAGTAAGAAAATGTTTTGGTAAAAATGAAAAAAATCTTGTGTTTGTGTCTTTGTGCGTTATGCAGCGTACCCCTTTTGGCAGGCAATTCTGTGCTGAGCAGCGGGCAGTGGGTGCGGCTGCGCATAGCACAAACAGGGGTGTATGCCGTTACCGCAAAGCAAGCGCAGCGCTGGGGTTTGGGCGATTTGCAGCAAGTGAGCGTGTGGGGCAACGGTTGCCAACCTTTGCCGCAAAGCAACGACAGTGCCATCCGTGTAGATTTGCAACAAATTCCAAGCCGGCTGCAAGATGGGCAATTGTTATTTTTTGCCGAAGCCGCACAGCCTTGGAACTACAACCCCTATAGCGATGCCGCCTACGTGTATGTAACCAACAGCCAAACCCGCATCAACATTGAGGAAGAGGCAAGTGCAGAGGCGAGCAATTACACCAGCAACGAATACGATTTTTTGGATTATCACGAGTTGGAAAACATTAATCTTTTGCAATCGGGGCAACGATTTTTTGGTGAGATATTTGATAAAACAACCGTGCGCACCGTAGATTTTGTTTTGCCCAAAACCTTGAAATATGATAAGTTGGATATAAAATTATGCGCAGCGGCACGCAGCACATCGCCCTCCTCGTTCACGCTGCAAGTGAACAATGGCAACGCTTACACGCTTGCATTGCCGGCTTCCAATGGTGATAATTATGCCAAAGATAACACGGCTATCTTTGAGCAGGTGCAGGTTACAGGCAACAAGGCGAGTATCAAATTGACCTACCTGCCGCCCAACTCATCATCGGTTGGATACCTTGATTTTATTAGCATCAGAGCACGTTGTGGGTTGCAGTTGGAGCAAACACAATTGTTGTTGAGAGATGCACAAAGTGTTGCAGCAGCAAGGCTTACAAAATTTGAAATCGCTACTCAACAAGCGCAGGTGCAGGTGTGGGATGTGAGCAATTTGCACGCTGCAAAACGCTTGCCAACAATTGTTGCTAATGGCACAGTGAGCGTTACCACTCCAACCACATCGCTCAAAACCTTGATAGCATTCACGCCTGCAATGGCTTATGTGCCCGAATTTGTAGAAAAAATTGCACCACAAAATTTGCAAAATTCCTCTGCTGTTGATTACATCATCATTGCGCCATCGGCTTTGCTCACGCAGGCGCAACGCTTGTCGGCATTGCATCGGCAGCAAAGCGGGTTGAGCGTGCAGGTGGTCAATTGTCAGCATATCTACAATGAATTTTCGTCGGGCGTGCCCGACCCTACTGCCATTCGTAATTACTTGAAACACCTGCATGAGCAACACAAAACGCCGCGTTTTGTGTTGCTTTTGGGCAGCGGGTCTTATGTGAACAAAGAAGGAGCAAAAGGCGCGGGGCTGCTGCCCACCTATCAATCCGACAATTCATTGTCGGAGCAGTATTCTTTTGTGAGCGATGATTATTTTGCCTTGTTGGATGCGGGCGAACGCCTTGATGAGATGGGAATGACAGGCGATTTAGACCTCGCCGTGGGACGCTTGCCTGCCGCCAATGCCATGGAGGCGGACATTTTGGTGCACAAAATAGAGCAGTACTACGCTGCCGCCAACACCCACTGGGCCAACCGCGTGGTGGTGGTAGCCGACGACGAAGACAACAACACCCACGTGGGTCAAGCAGAAACACTCTGCAATTCAATACAGTACTCGTTTCCGGTGTATGCAGTTGAAAAAATTTATTTTGACAAATATCCTCAAACCATTACCAGCATTGGCAAGCGCTATCCTGCTGTAACGGCGGCTATTGGCACTGCCGTCAATACAGGGGCGGTGTTGGTCAATTATGTGGGGCACGCCAATTCGCAGTGGCTCTCGCACGAGCAGGTGCTCACGCAGGCGGATATTGCGCTGTGGAACAACGGCGAGGGGCGTTATCCGCTGTTTGTTACTGCCACTTGCGAGTTTAGCCGCTTTGACAATCCCAACAGCCGCTCTGCCGGCGAAAACGTGTTGCTCAAAGTGAATGGCGGCGGCATTGCCATGCTTTCGACCACAAGGTTGGTCTATTCGAGCAGCAACGCCACACTCAATCGGGAGTTTATGCAGCAATTTTTTGAAAAAGACGCCGACGGAAAACCCTTGCGCATAGGCGAAATGCTGCGGCGTACCAAAAATAATGCTTCAACAGGAGTCAATCAGTTGAACTTTACACTTTTGGGCGACCCCGCACTGCGACTGCATTTGCCGTCGTTGGAAGTAAATAATTTATTATTGGAAGTGAATAATGTGCCTTGTGATACTCTTCGCGCATTAGACAGGGTGCGGGTTACAGGCAGTTATACCGGCAGCACAACCGATACTCTCGAAATTGCCGTGTACGACAAAAGTGTGCAAAAACAAACCCTGGGCAATGGCGGGCAGCAAGCGTTTGCCTATCGAGAGCAAAACAACATTTTGTTCAAAGGCAAGGTGCAAGCCGTGAATGGACAATTTGCACTTACCTTTGTGGTGCCCCAAGATATTCAATTGGCTTACGGAGAGGGCAAAATCACTATATTTGGGCGCAGCGGCGAGCAATATGTGGCAAGCAGCAAAGCCATCACAGTGGGCGGGGCAAGCACCGCCAACGTTGATGACCACACGCCTCCCAGCATTCGTCTCTATATTGACAACGAGCAATTTGTGGATGGCGGCATCACCTCCGAGTCGCCGCTATTCATTGCTATTATTAGCGATAGCAGCGGCATCAACAGCAGCGGCAACGGCATCGGGCGCAATATGACGCTCTACGTGCACAACACCCAACAGACCTACACGCTCAACGAATACTATGTTGCCCACCTCGATAGTTACACCTCGGGGCGGGTAGAATTTGCGCTGCCCATTTTGCCCAAAGGCAAATACACAGCCACTTTTGGCGCATTTGACAACTGCAACAATGCTGCCCAAAAAACCATTCATTTTGTGGTAGTGGACGACCCCACTTTTGTGATTTCTCGTGTGTTAAATTTTCCAAATCCGTTCAAGAATGCAACACATTTTATCATCACACACAATCGCCCCTACGTTGAAATGGAGGTGCAGGTGCAAATTTTTGCCCTTAACGGAAGATTAGTAAAAACCATTGCTGCCAATGTTTACAGCCATTCTATCGAACTGCCCACCGACTTGATACAATGGGACGGTTGCGACGAAAATGGACAACGCGCAGAAGGCGGAATTTATTTTTACAAAGTTAAAGTATGTTGCAAAACAGGCGAAACGGCAGAAAAAGCGGAAAAATTATTACTTTTGCAAAACCACTAATCATTTTTGATTAAAAAATAATTCATTATCTACGCAATGAGATATTATTTTTGTTCACTTGCCATCCTATTGCTGTTGCCGTTTTGGCTGCGGGCGGCGGATGCCAAAGAGACTTTTAACCCCATTCAGGTAGCCTCGCCCACGCTCGTGATGGCGCCCGATGCGCGTGCTTCGGGGATGGGCGATATGGGTGTTGCCACCACGCCCGATGCCAATTCGCAGCATTGGAACGCTGCCAAATATGCTTTTATTCCTAACAAAGTGGGCGGCAGTTTGTCGTACATTCCGTGGTTGCGCAACTTGGTGCCCGATGTCAATATCTCGTACCTATCGGTGTTTTACAAACTTGACGACTTGCAGGCTATAGCAACTTCGTTGCGCTATTTTTCGTTGGGAAGTATGCAGTTGATTGATGACCGTGGAGCATGGTTTGGCGATGCCGACCCTTTTGAAATGGCTTGGGATGCTTCATATACGCGCTTGTTTGGTGAACATTTTTCGATGGGATTGACCTTGCGCTACATTCGCTCCGACCTCACAGGCGGCGCCAACAATGGCGAGTACAATGCCATGACTCCTGCCAATGCTTTTGGTTCCGATTTGAGTTTTTATTACCAAAACGGCTATCTTCGCGATTCCGAGTATGCGTTTGGTTTGTGCATTTCTAACTTGGGTACCAAAATTTCGTACAACAACCAAGACGAGGGAGGCGATAAGCATTTTTTGCCGATGGCTATTCGCTTGGGCGGGCGTTACTCTTATTCTTTTGATGATGACAATCGCTTGATGGTGGGTTTGGAACTTAGCAAATTGTTGGTGCCCTCGCCTGCTGTGCGCGATGTAACTACCGATGAAATTTTAAAAGGCAAAGAAGATGATGTAAGCAAAATTTCGGTGGTGCAGGCTATGTTTCAGTCGTTTGTTGATGCGCCTTATGGATTTAAAGAAGAGATGAGCGAAATAATGAGCAGTTGGGGTGCGGAGTACGGTTATCAAGATTTATTTTTTGCCCGCTTTGGTTATTTTCACGACTCCAAACGCAAAGGCAATCGCCGCTACCTGACGTTTGGCGCGGGTGTGCGCTATTCCTTTATGACCCTCGACCTTGCCTACTACTACACCTTTACCAACAACGACCCGATGAAAAATACATTAAAATTGTCGCTGGGATTTTATTTTAAATAATAGTTTCAAGTTTCAGGTTTCAAGTTTCAAATCGCAATTATATTATCATTATTCATTAACTATGCGCATTGGAATTGGCTATGACGTGCACGCATTGGACGATGGGCTACCACTATGGTTGGGCGGCGTAAAGGTTGTGCACAGCAAAGGTTGTGTGGCACATTCCGATGGCGATGTGCTCATCCACGCCATTTGCGATGCCTTGCTGGGCGCCGCTTGCCTGCGCGATATAGGAGTGCATTTTGCCGACACCGACCCGCAATGGAAGGGCATCGACAGCAAAATTCTTTTACAAAAAACCGTTGCCTTGCTGTCGCAAAATGGCTACAGCATTGGCAATGTGGATAGTGTGATAATGTTGCAGCAACCCAAAATAAAAGATTACATTCCGCAAATGCAAACCATTTTGGCGCAAACTATGGGCATTGCTGTTGCGCAAATGTCGGTCAAAGCCACCACCACCGAGCGCTTGGGATTTGTGGGACGCGAGGAGGGCATTGCTGCGCAGGCGGTGTGCACAATCGTAAAAGAAAATTAAAATATATTATTAACTTTATACAAAAAAACATGAAAATTTCTGTTGTAGGTACCGGCTATGTGGGTTTGGTTACAGGCACTTGTTTTGCCGAAACAGGCATTGATGTAACTTGTGTGGATGTGGATGCAAAAAAAATTGAGGGGCTCAAAAATGGCGTCATTCCTATTTGGGAACCCAATTTGACGGAGATGGTAAAACTCAATATCCAAAAGGGACGGCTGCATTTTACAACCACTTTGGCAGAGAGCCTCAACGCAGCCGAAGCGGTGTTTATTGCAGTGGGCACGCCCTCTTGCGAAGACGGCAGTGCCGACCTGTCATACGTGCTGCAAGTGGCGCGCCAAATAGGGCAAGCCATTGACCACTATATGGTGATAGTTACCAAAAGCACAGTGCCCATTGGCACATCCAAAAAAGTGAGGCAGGCTGTGCAAGCAGAGATAGACAAACGAGGCGTGAATGTAAAATTTGACATCGCATCCAACCCCGAATTTTTGAAAGAAGGCAGTGCTGTGGATGATTTTTTGAAGCCCGACCGCATTGTGGTGGGAGTGGACAGCGAGTTTGCACAACAAGTGATGGAGCGGCTCTACAAGCCGTTTGTGATGAACGGACATCCCATATTTTTTATGGATATTGTGTCGGCAGAATTTACCAAATATGCTGCCAATGCAATGCTGGCAACCAAAATCAGTTTCATCAACGACATTGCCAACGTGTGCGAATTGGTGGGTGCCGATGTGATGCAAGTGCGCAAAGGCATTGCCGCCGACGCTCGCATTGGCAACAAATTTATTTACCCGGGCGCGGGCTACGGCGGCAGTTGTTTTCCCAAAGATGTCAAAGCCATCATCCGCACTGCCGACGAATACGGCTACTCGTTAGAAGTGCTCAAATCGGTGGAGCAAGTGAATGAACGTCAAAAAGATTTGATTTTTAACAAACTGCGCAAACATTTTGCCGGCAACCTCAAAGGCAAACGCATTGCAGTGTGGGGTTTGGCATTCAAACCCAACACCGACGATATGCGCGAAGCCCCAGCCCTCACGCTCATTAGGCGGCTACTCACCTACGAGGCAACTGTTGTAGCCTACGACCCTGTTGCCATCAACGAAGCAAAAAAATATGTGGGCGATGCCATCACCTACGCACCCTCGTCGTATGAGGCGCTGCAAGATGCCGACGCCTTGGTGCTAATGACCGAGTGGACAGAATTTAGATTGCCCGATTTTGCAAAAATAAAAAAACTAATGAAAGGCAATGCCCTCTTTGATGGGCGCAATATCTACGACCCGCAAGAGGCGGCAAAAAACGGATTTGTATATTTTGGAATAGGACGATAATGTTGTTCAAAAAACGGAATTACCCATGACCACACGCAACATCACTATCGCAGTGGAGCAATGCGACATTGCCGACTGCTCGCACGCCGAACGAGTGCTCATTCGCCGCGCTCAAGAAGCCGGCAAAAGAGCCTACACGCCCTATTCTCACTTCAATGTGGGCGCAGCGGCATTGTTGGCAAACGGCGAAATAGTGATAGGTTGCAATCAAGAAAATGCTGCCTTTCCGTCCGGTTTGTGCGCCGAGCGGGTGGCGTTGTTTGCGGCAGGCGTTGCCTTTCCGGATGTGCCGGTGAAAGCCATTGCCATTGCGGCGCAAGACGCGCAAGGTTTTTGCGAGCAGCCTGTTTACCCTTGCGGCGCGTGCCGTCAGGTGATGTTAGAAACCGAGCATCGCTCAGGCATTCCCCTCAAAGTGATTATGGCAGGCGCCACCACAGTAGAAATTGTGCAAAGCAGCAAGGATTTGTTGCCGCTGCAGTTTGAAATGTAACGATTATTGGATAAAAAGCAGTACATTTGCACTTGTGAATAAAAATTTATACATAATAGCAGGGTGCAACGGAGCAGGCAAAACAACGGCTTCCTATACCATACTTCCCAACATATTACATTGCAGGGAATTTTTGAACGCAGATGAAATCGCGCACGGTTTGTCGCCTTTTCAACCTCAAACGATGGCTATTGCAGCCGGAAAAATTATGCTCAAAAGAACAGCAGAACTTTTGAATCGTAACAAAAATTTTGCAGTAGAAACAACGCTCGCCGCCAAAAATTACAAAAAGACAATAGGTGCTGCCAAAAGTAAAAAATATAACGTAACTTTGTTGTTTTTTTGGTTACAAACTGTTGATTTGGCAAAAAAAAGGGTGCAAGCCAGAGTCAATGCAGGCGGGCACAACATCGAAACAGATGTGATTCAACGTCGGTACGTGAGCGGCATTATTAACTTGTTTGATATTTACATTCCCATTGTTGATACATTGTTGATTTTTGATAATTCAGAGGGCAACCATCAACTCATTGCCAAAAAAAAACCTCACAATAAGTTGCAAGTCATTGATAATTCAAAATTTAATAACATGATAAACCAATATTATGAATACAAAAGATGAGATAGATGAAATGACAGATAAAATTTTGAAAGGTCTCAAAAAATCCTACAAAGATTTAATAGCCTACAAAAGAAAAAACCACGAAAAATTAATTATTTTCAAAAATAATAAAGTTGTTAGTGTAAATCCCTAACATAGTAACCACCAGCCTTCTAAAAATAATTTTCTACCGCAAATTTGAACTGGGTGATAAAAATTTGTTTAAATGCCGATAGGTTATTTTGTTCGTAGAACAACAACATTGCTTTTTTATAATCAATCGAATCTACAGTGCGGAATGAAATCGGACAATATTGGTTAGCAACTAAAAGTGCATTTGCCGTAATTCTTGCCATTCGTTTGTTACCGTCAGAAAATGCTTGAAGATAAGAAAGCAATACCAAAGCAAACAAAGCCTTTTCAAAAATGTTTTGGCGATTGTTTATTAAATCGCAAGTTTGTTGCAATGCCTCGCGTATCTGAAACTCGTTGTCGAGTGGTCGGTAATTTGTACCGGTGATACCCACTCTTCGTGTTCTGATATTTTGTTCAACACCTAATTCTTTTATCAAAATACTGTGCAATTCCTCCATTTTTGCAATGCTCAACGAAAGAAAATAATCGGAATTTGCAACCACAAAATCAATTGCATCTTTGTGATTTAAAAGCATAATTGCCTCGTCTTTGGTTTTTCCTGCTGCCGTTTGCTTATCTTTCAAAAGGCGTTCGGTTTCAAGTAGCGAATAAGTGTTACCCTCTATTTGCGAAGATTTCCAACTCAAATCAATCGCTAATCGTTCCATATCTTTTTTGTATTCAAAATCAGAAAGATGAGCAATATTTTTAGAAAATTTGCTTTGCAAATTATTTAATAAAGTCAATTCCGATGCCGTGAAAAGCGAAACATTTTGTAATGTTTTGGGGATAAGTGAAAAATTGTAACTCGTTAAAATTTCTCTTTCGTCTATTTCTTTACTGTAATATTCGTCTATATTGATGGGGTAAAAAAGATTAAAAGTCGGCGAAAGAGCGTAACGGCTATTTTTTGCATTACCTTGTTGAGTAATATAATTTTCGTTCAACAACTTTGACAAACAGCGTTTTACGGTTGCATAACTGACAGCAGAACCCAAGCCCTCAAAAATTTCTTTTGAAGACGAATTGGCGCGATTTTTTAGATAATTTAATATTAACTCTTGCGTTTCCATTTTTTCATTTTTTCGGCTCACAAAGATAGTGTTTTTTTGACAAAAACACACATTTTTGAGCCCAATACTATCTACTTTTGAGCCAAATAATAATGAAGCACAGGCTGTCAAAAATTTTGGCAGCCTTTTTTTATTTTAAAAAATCAAAAATTATATTATACCTTTGCGTGTGATATGTAATTACTATAAATGTATTGATAATCAACAATTTACAAATTATGACTACAAAATTGGAACAAGTAATAGAGCAAGTAAAATTGGGCGGTAAAAAGAAATTGGTGGCGGCGTATGCCAATGATGCTCATACCATTGAGGCTGTGAATATGGCGGTGGAACGCGGCATTGTGGATGCAATGTTGGTGGGCGATACTGCCGCAATTACCAAAGTGTGCAACGACGAAAAAATAGATGTTAGCCGCTTTGCGATTGTGCACGAAAGCGACGAAACCAAAGCCGCCGCAAAGGCAGTGGAAATGGTGCGCGAGGGCAAAGCAGACGTGCTCATGAAAGGGCAACTGAGCACCGACAAATATATGCGGGCGATATTGAACAAGGTTACCGGTTTGCTGCCCGAAAAAGCCACTCTGAGCCACGTGTGCGTGATGGAACTTCCTGCCTATCATAAATTGTTGGTTATCAGCGATATAGCAGTGATTCCTGCTCCCGATTTGAAGCAAAAAATCACTATGACCAACAATGTGATTGCTGTGGCACGGCGATTGAGTATCGACCAACCCAAAGTAGCACTCATTGCTGCCACCGAGCAGATGTTGCCCGGAATGCCCGCCTGCGTGGACGCTGCCGTGATTGCCAAAATGGCCGACCGCGGACAAATTCGCAGTGCTTTGGTGGACGGACCTTTGGCGGTGGACGTTGCCATTGACCCCGAAGCCGTTGCTATCAAAAAATTGAGCAGCCCTGTGGCGGGCGATGCCGATGCAATGGTGTTTCACAGCATTGAGGCTGCCAATGCGTTTTTCAAAGCAGCCACCAAATTGGCAAACGCCGAAATTGCAGGCATTGTAATAGGTGCCAAAGCCCCCTGCGTGCTCACTTCGCGCGGCGATAGCACCAAAACCAAACTGTATTCTATTGCGCTGGCGGTGTTGATGTGTGGGAAGAAATAACGCACACCTCGGTATCCAACCCAACGCCAAAGCGTTGCAACACATCGTGGGCAATGTTTTGCGACAAATGGAGCACCTCTTTGCCTGTGCCGTTGCCGTAATTGACCAGCACCAATGCTTGCTGCGAATGCACGCCCACATTGCCTTGTCGCCGTCCTTTCCATCCGCATTGCTCGATGAGCCAGGCTGCCGAAAGTTTGGCATCATCGCCGCTATCATAGACAGGCATTGAGGGATAGAGCGACAATAAACCTTGTGCACAGTCTTTTGACACCACAGGATTTTTGAAAAAACTGCCTGCATTGCCGCACACCAAAGGGTCGGGGAGTTTGCGGCGGCGAATGTTGATAATAGCCTGCCGCAGGTTGTGCAAATTGACTTCGCCCAATTGCTCTATGGCTTGCTGCATCTCGCCATAGCGAATGTTCCATTGCGGCGTTTTGCGCAAAGCAAATGTTACCGACGTTATCACTATTTTGTTTTTGAGCGATTGTTTAAATATGCTGTTGCGGTAAGCAAAATCGCAGCGGGCATTGTCGATAACGTGTGTTGCGCCGCTGGCAATATCAATGTAGCCAACGCTGTGTATCACTTGCTGCGCCTCCACGCCGTACGCACCAATGTTTTGCACAGGAGCCGCACCCACATTGCCATAGATGAGCGATAAATTTTCGACTCCGTAATACTGATGTTGCACGCAATAATCCACAAAATCGTCCCACACTACGCCTGCGCCAACCTGCACCAGCACTTGTTCATCGGATGTTTGCACTACCTCAATGCCTTGCATTGTAGGATGAATAACGATGCCTTCAAAATCATCCAAAAAAAGTACATTGCTGCCGCCGCCTAAAACAAAAAATGGGGATTTTGTGAATAGTTTTTTATCAATCAGTTGCAACAAACTTTGTTCACTTGCCACCTCATAAAAATGGCTGCAGCGCACGTCAAAACCAAAGGTGTTGTGTAGTGGATAATTCATTGTAGATTTTTGTTAGATATTTACAAAAGTACCTACATTTTTTTGTTTTGCCAAGATTTTCGTATGATTTCATATAAATCGGTTAATGCTTTTTTTGAGGTGCTATTTAAGGTAGGGCTTGCATATCAATAGTAATTGAGAATGGAGAATGGAGATTGAAAAATTTGTAGGGGCGAGGTTTGCTCGCGCGTTAACGCGCCCGTTAACGCGCAACCCGAAGGGTTGAATTTTCATAACCGTAGGCAAGCGCAGCGCAACCTACGGAAAAAAGCAGCAGCCGCATAATGGCGCGCGGCACAAAAACAATGCCTTGAAAAACAGTGGCTCTCCGCGCGCAATAACGGGACTTGCCAAATGTTTTTTCTATTGCATTCGTTGAGGTTTCTCGCTGCGCTCGAAATGACGGTCGGCTTTTGTTGGAGAGTGTGTGCGAATATAGCGCCTCAAAAAAAGAATTAGCACTTACTTTCCGCTCGTCAGCATATCCTTAATGCCGCCCAGCGAACTAATCACACCTGTTGCCTCGTAAGGCATATAAACAATTTTGTTGTCTTTGCCCGACGAAATATCTTTGAGCGTTTCTAAGTAGCGAATGGCTACAAGGTAGTTCACAGGGTCGCCGGTTTTGGCAACGGCTTCGCTTATGCGGCGAATGGCTTCGGCTTCGCCCTCGGCCACTTTGATGCGGGCGTTGGCTTCGCCTTCGGCTTTGAGAATTTGCGCGGCTTTGTGCCCTTCGGCTTGCTGAATTTGCGACTCGCGAATACCTTCGGCTTCCAATATCTGTGCGCCTTTCAAGCCCTCTGCCTCTAAAATTTTGGCACGACGGTCGCGTTCGGCACGCATTTGTTTTTCCATCGCATCGCGAATATCCTTGGGCGGGTTAATATCCTGCAACTCTACGCGGTTCACTTTTACACCCCATTTGTCGGTAGCATCGTCAAGAATGGCGCGAAGTTTGCCATTGATGGTGTCGCGCGAGGTGAGCGTTTGGTCAAGGTCTAACTCGCCAATCACGTTGCGCAGCGTGGTTTGCGTGAGCATCTCTATAGCCAATGGCAAGTTTTCAATTTCATACAACGCCTTCACGGGGTCAATAATTTGAAAATAAAGCAAGGCGTTGATTTCCGTTACCACATTATCTTTGGTAATCACGTTTTGACGCGGAAAATCGTACACCGCCTCACGCAAATCGATGCGCTGCCGCTTGCGAAATTCCGCTACTTTGGCACCGTTGTAGCCTGTAACAATCAACCGCCACGTGATTTCGCGAGGCTTGTCAATGATAGGCCAAATGATGTTGATGCCCGACACCAGCGTGCGGTCATACCGCCCCAGCCGTTCAATCACCATAGTTTCGGATTGTTGCACCACCTTAACGCCCGACAACACCATAATGATAATAAGCGCGGCAACGGCGATTAAAAGCATTGTTCCACCTGTAATCATAATTTTAATTTATTTGAAGTTATTGTTGATAATTTTTAGAAACAAAGATACAAATTGTTTTTTTATTTGCGAAATTGTCCGTTAGGACATTCATATCAATAGAAAAACATTTGGCAAACATCGTTTATTGCGCGCGGACAGCCGCTGTTTTTCAAGGCATTGTCCTTGCACCGCGCGCCACGTGCGAAGATTGCATTTTCCGTAGGCTGCGCTACGCTTGCCTACGGTTATGCAAATTCAACCCTTCGGGTTGCGCGTTTAATTCTCAATTCTCAACTCTCAATTATCCGTTGCTTTTTACCATCAACGTTGTGCCATCCAAACCTACTACGGTAACGGATTGACCTTTTGTAAATTGTTGATTATCAACAGTTTGTGCACGCCAATCGTCGCCTCCTACTTTAACACGGCAAGTGCCGGCGGCGGGGTCGGTGGCTTCTACTACGCGCCCTGTTTTGCCCACGAGGCTGTCGGTGTTGGTTTTTACATTGTTGCGCGTGGCATAAAAATACTTGCGCACAAAGGGGCGCAAATAGATAAAACTGAGCGTGCAACCCAGCGTGAGCAACATCCAATGCAAAACGGTAAAGTGCGGCAACAACAACGCGCCCACGCCCGCCACAGCACACCCCACGCCAATGCAGGCAAAGAAAAAAGTGGGGGTAAAAATTTCAAGGATGAACAGCACAACGGCTGCAAGCATCCAAATATGCCACAATTCCATAGTTGATAACGAATAACATAAATTCAACACAAAGGTATAACATTTTTGTATTATTGCCTAATGTTGCCACAAATATATTAAGTTAAAAAAATTTTATACCTTTGTTGGTTTGTAATTTTTTTTGTTTGAACCCAAAATTTATATACAATCAAGACACATTGTCCTACGAGGAGGTGCAGGTATCGCTCAAATCCAAATTGTTGCGATGGGTTGTTTTATTGGTGGTAGGTATTGTCCTATCCACTATGGCTACCTTTGTGCTATCCTATCATTTTGAGACTCCCCGCTCTTTGTTGCTCAAAAAGAAAACGGATTTGTTGCAGTGGCGTTTTGAATTGATGTCGCGAAAATTGCAGGAGGAGGATGCCAAACTCGACGCTCTTTTGCAACGCGACAACAGCGTATATCGCTCGGTATTGGAGGCAGACATTATTCCGGTGTCGGTGCGCCAACCCAACAATATCGGTATAGGCAAGCATCAAACGCTGTTGTTTGACCCCAGCACACAAATTGCAGGCAACACCATGCTGTTGCTCAACCAACTCACGCAAAAAGCCTACATACAATCAAAATCATTGGAAGAAATTAGCCACTTGACACAACAAAAAGAGCAAATGATATTGTGCATTCCCAGCATTCAACCCATTAACATTGCTCACCCAAAAATTCGCATTTCGGCGGTATATGGATGGCGCACCGACCCTATTCACGGCGTTCCGGAATTTCACGATGGTATTGACTTTGCGGGACCTATAGATATGCCCGTGTATGTTACCGGCAATGGGCGTGTGGTAGATGCTAAATTCAATTTTCACGGCTATGGCAATATGGTAGTAGTTGACCACGGATTTGGCTACCAAACACGCTATGCACACCTGCACACTATTGATGTGCACGAAGGAGATTGGGTTACAAAAGGTACTATTATTGGCAAAGTGGGCAATACCGGAAAGTCCACAGGACCTCACATGCACTACGAAGTGCGCTATCGCAATAAATCTGTTGACCCTGTTAACTTTTTTTCCAACGACATAACCGCCGAAGAGTTTGAAAAAATTGTTAAAGCATTATCGGGCGATGTGGCAGGTGGAACGGACTAATTATATTATCAAAGATTTTAAAATTATTTTCGTATGAAAAAATTTTATCACTACAATCACGATTCGCTTACCTTTGTGGAAAAGCGGCAGACATTTTTATCTATGCTCAAAAAATGTATGTTGATAATATTGGCTTCTATCACGTTTTTTGTGCTCTATTATATTGCTTTTTCGCAACTTTTTACTACCCCGCAAGAAGACAAAATAGAAGATTCAAACCTTGCGCTTTCAAAAGCCTACACACATATTAACCAACGCTACAAACAACTTGCCGAAGAAATTAAATACCTGCAACAATTAGACCAAGATATTTACCGCAGTATTTTTGAAACCGACCCTCCTGTGATTTTTGCGCCCAATCAAAATTCGACCATTGCCAACATCGATAACATCAACATTATACAATTATCTGCCGAAACCACCAAAAAAATTGATATTTTACAACAAAGAATAACTCAACAAACCAAAATTTTGAAAGATATAACCAATTACCAAAATCACGAAAATTTGTTCTACTTGCCCTCTATGCAACCCGTCAAAAATCAAGATATGCGGTACATTGCCACCACCTACGGCGTGCGCATACATCCGTTCTACAAAGTGTTGAAAATGCACTCAGGTATTGATTTTTCGGTGCCCATCGAAACCCCCATTTATGCCACAGCAACAGGTGTGGTAGAGGATATTAGCGTCAATTTGCGCAGCACAGGATTGGGGGTTACTATCAACCACAACAATGGTTACAAAACCAAGTATTACCATTTGAAACAAGCATTGGTGCGTGTTGGCAAAAAAGTGCAACGAGACGAATTGATTGGCTTGTCGGGCAGCAGCGGACGCACCATTGTGCCCATTTTGCACTACGAAATTTGGCACAACGATACCACCTGCAACCCGGTGCACTATTTTTTTGGCGACCTCGACCACAATGCCTATCAAAAACTCGGCATCATTGTTGCCAACAAAGGACAATCAATGGATTGATGAGAATTTACTAAAAATTAAATGGATAAAACAATGCCCTACAAAACCCCCACCCCCGAAAAAAATTATTTTGCCATTGGCGAAGTTGCCAAAATGTTTGGTGTCAACACCTCGCTCATTCGCTTTTGGGAAAAAGAATTTAGCATCATCAAACCGCACAAAGACAGCAGCGGCAAACGTCTTTTTACCAAAAAAGATGTGGACAATTTTCACGTCATTTACCATCTGGTAAAAGAAGAAGGTTTGACCCTCGACGGTGCCCGCAAGCGAATAAAATCAAAGCCCAACGAGGAGTTTAACAACCTTAAAGTTGCCCAATCTTTGGCACATATCAAGGATTTATTGTTGGGGGTCAAAGAGGGCTTGTGATTACTTTTTGAACAAATTATTGAGTGCCTCCAATGTGGCTTTTTTGTCCTCGTGTTTGACCAAAAAACCGATATTGTGGCGGCTTCCGCCAAACGAAATCATACGAATAGGAATGTTCTGTATCGTATTGAACACGCGGCCTGCAATGCCGTTACTCTCCGAAATTTTGTAGCCCACTACACTCACAATAGTCATATTGCGGTCTATTTCAACAGTGCCAAAATTCTGCAGCACCCGTTCAATGTCTTGTAGATGTTTGTCGTCGTCAATAGTGAGTGATACCGCCACTTCGGAGGTGCTCACCATATCAATGGCGGTGTGATATTCTTCAAATACATCAAAAATTTTGCGCAAAAAACCATAGGCCAACAACATCCGCCCCGACTTGATTTTAACGGCTGTAATGTTGTCCTTTGCCGCCACAGCCTTGATGGTGCCATCGTTATCGGTTTCGTTTGAAATGCGCGTGCCCTCCGCCTTGGGGTTCATGGTGTTTTTGATAATGAGCGGAATCCCCGCCTCTTGCACAGGAAGAACACAAGTGGGATGCAAAATTTTTGCCCCAAAATAAGCCAATTCCGATGCTTCGTCAAACGACAATTTTGGAATAGAATGCGTGTTTTGCACCACGCGCGGGTCGTTGTTGTGAAAACCGTCAATGTCCGTCCAAATTTGCACCTCCTCGGCACCAATGGCAGCACCAATTATAGAGGCTGTGTAGTCGCTTCCGCCGCGCTTGAGATTGTCTATTTCGCCCTTGTGATTGCGGCAAATGTAACCCTGCGTTATGAACAATTGACAATCGCTATACCGTGCAAGGTCGCGCTTCAATATCTCGCCAATAAAATAAATATCAGGCTCGTCCGTTATATCCTTGCGCATAAAGTCCAAAGCGGGCAGCAACACTGCGTTTACGCCTATTTCGAGAAGGTAAAGATGTTGCAGCATAGTGGACATCAATTCGCCCTGAGCCAATATGGTACGCTCTTGCACAAGAGTAGGAACACCTTGCACCAACTCGCGCAATAGCGCAAAAATGGGTTCTATTTTTTCTTTGGCAGTGTTTCTATTTTGTTGATTATCAAACAGTTGTGCAATCACCTCATCATATTTTTTTGCCAATAGGTCAATTTTGGCAAGGGCATCCACCGTTTTGCCTTGTCGTGCAAGGATAGTGATTTCCACCAAAGCATTAGTAGTGCCGCTCATCGCCGACAACACCACAATTTTGGGTGTACCATCCACTATCAACTGGGGCAAAGCCCGCATACGCTCGGCACTCCCCACCGAAGTACCACCAAACTTTAAGACTTTCATCGAAAATTTTTATGAATTATGTAACAAAATTATTTTATTTAGAAATTTTTATTAGCACCCTTAATAGTAGAGAAGTACACCACGATGCTTTCTATGCTCAATTTATTCATTTTTTATGCAATTTTTAGTTGTTTTGGGCAAATATAATTATTGACCATTTCACAATATTCCGGCATAATTTCTATTCCAATAGAATTTCTACTCATCCGTTGTGCCACAAAATTAGTAGTCCCCGAACCCATAAATGGGTCGAGCACCGTATCGCCTTCTTTTGTAAAAAGTCTGATAAACCATTCGGGCAAACCTTCAGGGAAGGTAGCACTATGATGTTTGTTGCTACACTCAGTTGCTAAATGCAAAACGTTGGTGGGATAAGCCTTGTCGCGTGTGAGCCAATTGGAGATATTTTTGCCAAAACCACTACCATTTTTGGCATTATCACGAATTTTATCGGTTTCACTCAAATTTTTGAGCCGTCCTTTTGCCCAATCACCCATTGGCACCATAACCGATTCTTGATACATTGCAAACGATTTTTGTTTGTTAAATTGCAAAAGCCGTTCCCACGCATCGCGAAAACGATTAGACCATTTGCCCGGATAGCAGTTTTTTTTGTGCCAAATAAATTCTTCTGTCCACAACCAACCTTGTTTTCGCATTTCCAAAATCAATTCCATTACATAAGTACTGCGCTCGCCATCTACCACTTTTTCTTTGATGTTCAAAACGAAAGTACCTGTGGGTTTCAGCACACGTAACAATTCTTTTGAAATAGGCAAAAACCAATCTACATACTCATCGGGACGAGTGCCGCCATAAGTATTTTTGCGTTGATCGGCATAAGGTGGGGACGTAAAAATCAAGTCCACCGAATTATCGGGCAACTCTTTTAATACATCCTTGCAATCGCCAAGTTTTATGTCTGTATTTATTAGCATTTTGCTTCCTCTATAATAACCTCAAAAACACCCCCTAAAAGCCTCCTCCACCTCCGTAGGATTGTGAATCATACCGCCCATTCGCCCATAGTGATGCACCGGAATGGCTTTGCCCACTGCCAAGCGGATGTCCTCTATCATTTGTCCTGCGCTCATTTCTACGCTCAAAATGCCTTTGAGTTGTAGTGCTCTTTTTTCAATGGCTTGCGTGGGGAATGGAAACAGCGTAATGGGACGCAACAAGCCCACCTTAACGCCTTCTTTGCGCAAATTTTCGACTGCTTTTTGGGCAATGCGCGCCGATATGCCGTAACCCACCATCAAATACTCGGCATCATCGCACAGATACTCTTCGTAGCGCACTTCGTTTTGACGAATTGTGTTGTATTTTTCTATCAATTTTCTGTTGAATTTATCTTGCCCCACAGGGTCTAAGTCCAATGATGTGATGATGTTCCGCTCGCGATTTTTTTTGCCTGTGATAGCCCAATCGCCTTGTGTTTGCAACACTTCGTCGTTAGTCCAACGAGGGCGTTGCGGCAATAATTGCACTTTTTCCATCATTTGTCCCACCACGCCGTCTGCCAATAGCATCACAGGATTGCGGTATTTGAAGGCGAGGTCAAAAGCCAGCGGTACAAAGTCGTGCATCTCTTGCACAGAGGCAGGTGCCAACACAATCAAGTGAAAATCGCCGTGCCCTGCTGCTTTGGTGGCTTGAAAATAGTCGGCTTGCGAGGGTTGAATAGTGCCCAATCCCGGTCCGCCGCGCGAGATATTGACAATGAGGCAGGGCAGTTCTGCGCCTGCGATGTACGAAATTCCCTCGCTCATTAGGCTAATGCCGGGGCTTGACGACGAGGTCATACATCGCTTGCCTGTGCCCGCCGCCCCATATAGCATATTGATGGCAGCGGTTTCGCTCTCGGCTTGCAACACCACCATTCCGGTGGTTTCCCAAGGTTGTTGCTCCATCAGCGTTTCCATTATTTCCGATTGCGGCGTAATGGGGTAACCAAAATAGGCATCACACCCGCAACGCATTGCCCCGTATGCAATTGCCTCGTTGCCCTTCATTAGTTTTATATCATTTTCCATATCAACAATTTTTTTTTTGATAACGATAAGCAAATCTTACAAAAGTAGTAAATTTTAAGATAAGATAAAATTTGTTTTTTCATCTCAAAAATGTTTACCTTTGACCTATTAAAAATGTGGTGTTTATATTTAAAATGTTGTATATTAACAAATTACATAGTTTGAATTTAAATTTTTGAACAAAAATAATGTCTGTTGCCATTGTCAAATACAACGCGGGTAATATCTGTTCGGTGCAAAATGCGTTGCGCCGTATGGGTTGCCAGTCGCAGGTTACCGACGACCCGCACGCATTGCAAACTGCCGATAAGGTAATTTTTCCGGGCGTGGGCGAGGCAAGCACCGCTATGCGCTACCTGCAAGAGCACGGTTTGGATGTGTTGATAAAATCACTGCAACAGCCTGTGTTGGGCATCTGCATTGGTTTGCAACTAATGTGCAGGCACAGCCAAGAGGGCGATGTGGACGGATTGGGCATTTTTGATGCACAAGTGAAACGCTTTGAATCCGCCGTGCACAAAATACCCCACATCGGTTGGAACACCATTCACAACTTGTCGTCGCCATTATTCAAAGGGATTAACGAGGACACTTTTGTTTACTACGTTCATTCCTATTATGCAACAGGGACAGGTGTTATAGCCACTACCAACTACATTCATCCTTACGCCGCAGCACTGCACAAAAACAATTTTTATGCCGTACAATTTCATCCCGAAAAGAGTGCCGACGTGGGCGAAACGGTGCTCAAAAACTTTTTAGCCTTGTAAAAAAAAATGTTAGCAAAACGCATCATACCTTGTTTGGATATTCGCGATGGGCGCACGGTCAAAGGCGTCAATTTTGAAGGGCTGCGCGATGCCGGCGACCCTGTAGAATTGGGCAAAGAGTACAGCCGACAAGGAGCAGACGAGTTAGTTTTTTTGGACATTACCGCCACCCACGAAGGGCGCAAAACATTTGCAGCATTAGTAAAGCGAATAGCACAACACATCAGCATACCATTTACTGTGGGCGGTGGTATCAACGAACTAACAGATGTGGCTGCCTTGTTGGAAGCAGGAGCCGACAAGGTTTCGGTCAATTCGGCAGCCTTGCAAAATCCCGCGCTCATCGAACAAATTGCTGCACACTTTGGCAACCAAGTAGTGGTGTGTGCCATTGATGCCAAATGGGAAGACAACAAGTGGATGTGCTACCGCAGCGGCGGGCGCATTCGCACCCAAAAACCACTGTTGGACTGGGCTACCGAAGCCGTAGAACGCGGTGCAGGCGAAATACTTTTTACCAGTATGAACCACGACGGCACGCGCAATGGTTTTGCCAACCAAGCGCTGGCAATGCTTTCGGAGCGTTTGAGCGTGCCCATCATTGCGTCGGGCGGCGCAGGCAGTATGCAACATTTTTACGACGCATTCGCCATAGGCCTCGCCGATGCTGCATTAGCAGCAAGTCTATTCCACTTCAAAGAATTGGAAATTGTTACCCTCAAAAAATTTTTGGCAGAAAAAGGTATTGTGGTAAGATTGTAATTGACCTTTCCAACACTTTTTTATTATCTTTGCAGCATAACTCTCAATTTTCAATATGGCACTGAATTGGAACGAAATAAAAGCCCGTGCGGCGGATTTTGCAAGCGAGTGGCAAAGCAAAGCCGCCTTTGCCCGCGAGGAGGCCGATGCACAGACCTTTGAAAATGCGTTTTTTAGCATTTTTGGAGTAAGCCGTTCGCAAATGGCGATTTTTGAAAAAAAAGTCAAGTTGCGCGACGGCTCCAATGGTTACATTGACTTGTTTTGGAAGGGGCATATCCTCATTGAAATGAAAACGCCGGGCAAGGATATGCAAAAAGCCTACGAGCAAGCAAAAACCTACGCCAACGCCCTGCCCGCTGCCGACTTGCCCAAGGGAATTTTGATTTGCGATTTTGTCAATTTTCACTACTACAATCTTTTGGAGGACGGAAAATTGTATGCTTTTACGCTCGCCAAATTGGTTGATAACATTATGTTATTCAGCGATTTAGCAGGCTACGTTGAGGAGGAGTATCGGCAGCAAGATGCAGTGAACATTGAGGCTGCCGAAAGAATGGGCAAACTGCACGACCGCTTTAAGGCTATCGGCTACGAAGGGCACCCGCTCGAAGTGTATTTGGTGCGCCTATTGTTTTGCTTATTCGCCGAAGATACCGGAATTTTTGAAAAAAATCTGCTCACCAATTACATCAAACAACGCACCAACCCCGACGGCAGCGACCTCGCCTTGCACCTCGAAAAAATTTTTGAGGTTTTAGATAAGATTTCGTATGAACGGCTCACGACTCTTGATGAGCAGTTAAATAAATTTCCTTATATCAACGGTCGGCTATTTGCTACACGACTTGATACACTTGATTTTGATTCGGCGATGCGCAACACGCTATTAGAGTGCTGCGCGTTGGATTGGAGCAAAATTTCGCCCGCTATTTTTGGTGCAATGTTCCAGAGCGTAATGAACGCCGAAAAGCGGCACAATCTTGGCGCACACTATACGAGTGAAGAAAATATCCTCAAAGTAATTAAACCATTATTTTTGGACGATTTGTGGGAGGAATTTGAAGACATTTGCAACAACTTCAAAGCGAAGTTGCGCAAAGCAAAGTTGCAAGAATTTCAAACAAAAATAGCCTCGCTCAAATTTTTAGACCCCGCCTGTGGTTGCGGCAATTTTTTGGTCATTTCGTACCGCGAATTGCGCATGCTTGAGTTTGCAGTGCTCAAAGAACTGTTTGCCGACAGCAACGGGCAGCGCGTGCTCAACGTGAGCGACTACATAAAAGTAAGCGTGAAACAGTTTTACGGCATCGAAATAGAGGAATTTCCAAGCCACATTGCGCAAACCGCTCTTTGGCTCACCGACCATCAAATGAACCTCATAGTGGGGCAGCACTTTGGGCAATACTTTGCTCACATTCCACTACCCAACTCGCTCACCATTGTGGGCGGCAATGCGCTGCAAATTAAATGGGAAACCGTTGTCCCCAAAACCGAACTGAGTTACATTTTGGGCAATCCGCCGTTTTTAGGTGCAAGGGTAATGAACGCACAACAAAAAAGCGAAGTTGAACGAATTTTTGGCGGAACAAAAAAGAGCGGCGAACTTGACTATGTAAGTTGTTGGTATCGCAAAGCCGCTGAGTACATACAAGATACGAATATTGAAGTAGCATTTGTATCCACCAATAGTATTTGTCAAGGTGAACAACTGCTTATTTTGTGGAGCGAATTGATGAATAAATTTAGGGTAAAAATCAACTTTGCACACCAAACGTTTAAGTGGACCAACGAGGCGCGGGGCAAGGCTGCTGTTTATTGTGTGATTGTTGGTTTTGGACTGCGCGAACGCGAAAAAAAATGGTTGTATGTGTATAAAGATGTGCGTGGTGAGGCAAAAAAAGTTCACGCAAAGCAGATAAATCCCTACTTGATAGATACCAAAAATGTCTTTCTCGAAAGCCGCTCAAAACCCCTATGCAATGTGCCGCCAATGAATTTTGGAAATGTTGCGTTAGACCACGGTCATTTGATATTCAGCGAGCAAGAAAAAAAAGACTTTATTAGCAAAGAGCCAGCATCAAAAAAATGGTTCAAAAAATTATTAGGTGCAGAAGATTTGCTACACAGTAGAACACGATGGTGTCTATGGTTGGTTGGCATTAATACATTAGAATTACGGGCTATGCCGTATGTAATGGAAAGAGTAAAATTAGTGAAGGCTGCACGTCTTGCAGCAAAAGATAAAGGTGCGCAAAAATTAGCCGATAAGGCGCATTTGTTCAGAGATTTGAACAATCCAAGCCATTACGTTGCTATTCCTATTACCACAAGCGAGAACAGAGATTATGTGCCTCTCGTTTATGCAAATAAAAGTTCAATACCGGCGGTAACCGTTCAGGCTTTGCCCAACGCTACACTCTACCATTTCGGTATTCTCTCTTCTACTATGCACATGGCTTGGATGCGCTATGTTTGCGGACGACTAAAAAGTGATTACCGCTACTCCAAAGATATTGTCTATAACAATTTTCCGTGGCCAAATGCTTCAGACAAACAAAAAGCAAGCATTGAAGAATTGGCGCAGGCAGTGCTCGATGCGCGGGCAGCGCATCCCACCAGCACGCTTGCCGATTTGTACCACCCACTCATTATGCCTTTGGATTTACTCAAAGCGCATCAAAAATTAGACAGGGCGGTGGAACGTGCCTATGGTCGCTCGTTTGATTATTATGATGATATGTCGCGGGTAGCATTTTTGTTTGAGCAGTATCAGCGGCTTACGGCGGGACTGTTTGCGTAAGAGAAAAGATTTTATTAACTTATAGTCAATAAAAAAGTATAACAATTTTGTAAAAACCCATTGCCATCAGGGCACTTATAGGAATGGTGAGCAGCCACGTCCAAAGCAAGTTCACCGTGATGCCCCAGCGCACTGCCGACAAGCGTTTTACAGCACCAACACCCACAATAGCACCTGTAATGGTGTGCGTGGTGCTCACGGGAATGTGCAAAATTTCTGTCAAAAAAAGCGTAATTGCACCCGAAGTTTCTGCCACCACACCCTCCAAAGGCGTTACTTTGGTAATGCGCGAACCCATTGTTTTGACAATGCGCCATCCACCCGACATGGTGCCCAGCGCAATCATTGTAAAACAAGCAAGGGGCACCCAAGTAGGAATATCGGTGATATTGGAAATCCCCCACTCTATTCCCTGTTGGTGAGCGGCAAACAAGGCGGCTGCAATAATTCCCATCACTTTTTGAGAATCATTCAAACCATGTCCCAAACTAAACAAACCCGAAGATACCAATTGCAAATGTCTAAACCATTTGTTGGCTTTATGCGGATTGGTTTTGCGGCAAATCCAAAATACAAAAATAGTGAAAAAAATAGAAATTATCATTCCAATAAAAGGTGCTAAAACAATAAAAGCAGCAATTTCTATTAAGCCTTTTTGCCCCCAAATATGAACAGCATCCAAACTAAATGTGCTGGCAATAGCAGCACCTGCAAAACCGCCTATGAGCGTGTGCGATGACGAAGACGGAATGCCCATCCACCACGTGAACAAATTCCAAAAAATGGCAGCCAGCAAACCTGCAAAAATTACAGGAAGGGTAATGTATTGTTCAAAAACCACTTTGGCTACCGTGTTGGCAATACCAAATTCGCCTATAACGTATTTTGCCACAAAAAAGGCGATAAAATTGAATGTCGCCGCCCACAGCACTGCCGCAAAAGGCGACAAAACTTTGGTTGAAACAATGGTGGCTATTGAGTTGGCTGCGTCGTGAAAACCATTGACATAGTCAAAAAATAGTGCAAGCGCGATAATAATGATGAGTGTAGTCATTGGGCAATTTTTTTGGCAAAGTTATCAAAATTCGTATCATTCACAATATATTTTTTTACTTTTTATTCAATAAATTTCCATTATTGTTAGAAATTTTGAGCATTCGCACAATGGATTTTTGGGCTTGCTGCCGCAAATTTTCATCCATCAAAATTTCGTTGGTTTCGTGTTCCAAAACATCAGCAATTTTTTGCAAAGTGTTAAGTTTCATATAATTACAATCGGTGCATCCGCAAGTGCTGTCAACAGGCGGCACCGGAATAAATTGCTTTTGCGGACTGAGTTTTTGCATTTGGTGCAAAATTCCGGCTTCGGTGGCTATCAAAAACTGCGTGCTGGGCGATTGTTGCGTATAAGCCAACAAAGCAGCCGTAGAGCCAATTTTGTCCGCCAACAACAGCACCTGTTTTTTGCATTCGGGATGCGCCAACACTTTTGCCTGCGGATACTGTTGTTTCAATTCCACTATGCTTTCCACCGAAAATTGTTCGTGCACGTGGCAAGCACCGTCCCACAGCAGCATATTGCGCCCTGTTTGCGCGTTGATGTAATTGCCCAAATTTTTGTCGGGCGCAAAAATTATTTTTGCATCTTTGGGCAACGAATTAACAATTGCCAAAGCATTGCTCGAAGTGCAGCAAATATCGGTGAGCGATTTTATGTCCGCAGTGGTATTCACGTATGATACCACAATATGGTCGGGATGTTGCTGTTTAAATTGTTCAAAATCAGCCAATTGACAAGACTCTGCCAACGAGCATCCTGCTTGCCAATCGGGCAAAAGCACTTTTGTGTTGGGCGCAAGTATTTTCACGGTTTCTGCCATAAAACGCACACCGCACATCACCACAATATCTGCCTGCAAATGCTCTGCCTCTTGCGCCAACGCAAGGCTATCGCCCACCACGTCTGCTATATCTTGCACATCATTGAGCGTGTAGTAATGCGCCAAAATAATCGCATTCTTTTGCTTTTTGAGGCGCTCAATTTTTGCCACCAAATTGTTATTAACAATTGCCATATATCTTATATTTTTCTTTTTTAAAAATTTAAAAATAAAAAAAAGAATTGATGTTGAATATACCTTGTTGATACTGTTTATACTTTTTTTGCTCAACTATTGCAAAATACAATATGAACAACTTGTGAATAATTTATGAACAGTCAAAATTTTGCAAAGTTTTTATTTTCAATGGTTTGCAAAAATAAATATAAGTGTTCATAAAAATGTTTTGTTCATAAAAAGCAGTTTATTTAATCAACAAAAGTGGTAATTTTTCTGTTAGTTTTTTATCTACAAATTCTAAAAAATAAATTTGCAAAATTGGTAAACTTGTATATCAAAATAGAGAAATATCAAATGCAAATTTTTTGTCAATTATTTTCAAAAAGTAATGAACAAGGTATCAACAAAAAGTTTATTTTGTAATTTGTTGTATTTCAACAAATTAACTTTTTAATCATTTTTATACTTTTTGCTTAATCAATTTCATCAACGTCAGTGCCGTAGTGATGAGAATAATGCGAGCATTTCCGTTAGCAGAAATTTGACGACCAGCCAAGTCAAATTCGCGATAAATGGCTGCCACATTGCTCTCGTTCACAAAGGGCGAAAACTTTGTGCCCCACTCTTTTTGCTCTGTGTTGAGATACACCGCATCGTGAGCATTTTCGTGAATGGCAAAAACTTCGCGCGTGAGGCGCAACGCATATACAAAAAATTGCCGCAGTTGCTCGCGCCCAAAATCGTTGTACATTTTGTTAGACCATTCGAGCAATGCCAAAACATTGTCGGACGAATTGCCATAAGCCAATCGCATCAATTGAACAAAACATTGATAAAAATCGGCATTATCATCGCTTTGTTGCACCCAATTTAATGCCTCTACATAGTTGCCGTTTGCCATTCGGGCGTACTCTGTGGCTGTCTCAAGCGGAAGCCCTTGTTGCGCTGCCAAATGCTGCGCCAAAACCGCTCTATCTATGGGCGGCACCGCAATTTGTTGCGTGCGCGAAAGAATGGTTTTGAGCATTCCATCGGTGCTTTCTACTACCAACAACAGCAAGGTTTTTTCGGAAGGTTCTTCTATCAATTTGAGCAATTTATTGGCAGCCTGTGTGTTCATATTTTCGGCGTGCCACAACACTTGCACCTTAAATTTTCCTTCGTACGCTTTGTATGCCAATTGACCAATAATAGCCTCTGCCTCTGCTACATTGACGATGCCCGCTTTGTTTTCCAATCCAATAGCCTCATACCATTGGGGCAAAGTAGGGTAATTGTTATTGGTTGCAAACTCGCGCCACTCCTTCATAAAATCGTTGCTCACAGGAGGCTTGGATTTTGACCAAGCCACAGGCAACGAAAAATGAAGGTCGGGATGCTGCAAGGTTTGGTATTTTTTGCAACTTGGGCACAAGCCGCAGGAGTCGGTGGCGGACGGCTGCTCGCAGTTGAGGTATTGCGCATAAGCCAATGCCAATGCCAGCGTTCCATAGCCGTCGGCACCGCAAAACAGTTGTGCGTGGCTCACCCGCCCTTGCTGCGCCGATTGCACAAGCCGCTGCTTGATGCCGTCGTGCCCTACAATGTGCAAAAATTGCATTTACAGTCTTAATTCTATTTGCTCAACCGTACCACCAACGATTGATGTTTTTCCAATTTTGCTTTCAATGGTGCTTTGGTGTTACCCAATGCCTTGTTGGCATACAGGTCTTTGATTTTGAACACATTATTTTTTGAAACCGCCAATTCTTTTTGAGCAAAATCATCTACAATTTTTTCTGCGTTCCAATCAAATGTAAGCGTAGAGGGTGTTTTTGCGCGGTTGAGAAATAGCAATGCCCATTCATTGTTGGCTAATGGCTTTGCCCACACCTCAATGCTGTCAATGGTTTTGTACTTAAATCCCTGTATGCCCAACGCATCTTGACTAACGCCAATGATGTCTTTGTTGGTGAGCACCGCGCGGGTTTCCTCGCTCATACTGCGAATATCGTTGCCCAAAATGAGCGGCGAATTGAGGATAGCCCACAGCGCAAAATGAGACTGGTTCTCATAGAGCGTGAGGTCGCCATTGCCCACTTCCATCATATCCATATCGTTCCAATGTCCTGCACCTGCGGCGCGGCGCAGGGTATCATTGTTGCGCAAATTCACCACTTGCATCACGCCCAACGATTGCCACGTGCCCCAATCCTTGCGGCAGTCAAAGCAATGGTAAATATCGCCGGTGCTGCGCCAACTGTGCCCAATGGGGGCTGCCCACTTCCAAGGGTTGTTGTCGCCCCATTCGCAAAGGCTAAACAATATGGGGCGTCCGGCAACGCGCAAGGCATCGCTCATCACCGTGTAAGCCTCTTTGGCGTACGATTCTTTGTCGGGCATATTTTTGATAGGTGCCGTGTTGCACCAGTCGTATTTCAAATAATCGGCGCCCCATTCGGCATATTTGAGCGCATCTTGATACTCGTGCCCTTGACTGCCCGGGTAGCCTGCGCAAGTTTTCCATCCTGCGCAATTGTACAGCCCAAACTTCAAACCTTTGGAATGCACATAATCGGCAAGGGCTTTGATGCCATTGGGAAACCTTTGGGGGTGTGGCACGAGGTTGCCTTGCGCGTCGCGTTCCATAGCCATCCAGCCGTCGTCGAGCACAATGTACTCATAGCCCGCATCCTTCAAACCCAATGTTACAAAGGCATCGGCAATGTCTTTGATGAGTTGCTCGTTGATGTCGGTAGCAAATGTGTTCCAACTGTTCCACCCCATTTGTGGGGTCTGTGCCAAACCTTCAAACTTTTGGCAATAGCCGCCAATACTCATCATTGCGGCAGCAAATAACAATACAATTTTTTTCATAATATAAATTTTAAGTTTCGACACAAAGATAGATAAAAAAATAGAAAAATAGCAAAACCAAGGTAAATATAAAACAACTTTATTTAATTTCCAAATTTTTTCACAAAATTTTGTATAAAAATACATAATTAATTGTAAACCAACAATTTACAACTCAAAAAGCATATCCAACATTAAGCGATAGCGGCACCGTTATGCCTTTGTTGTCCGTAAAAATATCGCCATTGGAGTAATGACCAATTTTGAGTTCTATGTTGTATTGGCGCCTGTTTCCAAAGAATGCGCCTGTGCCGATATTGTCCACAAACAAAAATTTTTTGCCAAGGTCGTAGCCATCCATTTTTGTTGTCGAAATAAACGTTGGTCCCGCAACACAATAGTAGGCGTACATATCCGCCCATTTTGTGTGTAAATAATTGAGGCGAAAAACAGGAAAAATAGAAATTGTGAAAAACGTTTTTTGTTTGCCGGTTACAAATTTTTGCGGCGTTTCGTCATTCACAGAGGGGTTGGCATACCGCCCCAGACTTTGCCACACCGAAACATTGGCGCCCCAATCCAAGGCAAACCACTTTTGGCTGTGAAACACATTGCGTTGGTAATTCAGCGTAAACCCTTGTTTGATGCGTGGTGCAGCATTCCAAATAAAACTTACATAAGGAAATCCACCGTCTTCGTTAATCAAAAATTCGTTCACATCATAGTCCAGCAAATTGGTGGTGTAGCCAATTTGAATCCATTGTTTGGGATGAATTATTCCTGTTGCGGCACTCTTTTGCAAGTATTCATTTGAAAAAGGTTGCGGCGTAATGGTAACGCCAATGCCGGCAAAGGTGGTGCTGGGCTGATGGTTGTGTTTTGGCGATGGCGGCGTATAATTGCCGCTCAACTGTATTCCCCATCGAGGCGTGATTTGATATTTTACGCCTGCGCCCACTTGCAAGGTAACAAAATTGGCATTTTTGACCATTTGCGGAACGCCCGAGCGGGTAATAATGCTCATTCCTGCCTCGCCAAACACCGACCATTTTTTGCCGATGGGCAGTTTGCCCTTCATTGTAATGCCTACTATATTGTTGGCTACATTGCCGCCAATTTTTGCCGAGTCTGCCGCTGTAATTGCATTGTAATATACATTGGGCAACACCAAGTGGCACAAGTACGAAATTTGAGCCGCCCAATAATTGTTAAAATTGTAGCCCAGAGCCAATCGTATGCCTGTTGCCGTAGTGTGGCGCACATTGTCGAGCGTGTAGCCTTGTTGCATTTGTTTTTCGCCAAAAGGATAATACAACGCACCAAAATTTACTTCAAAATAACTCTTTTGCAAAAACAACGGCACCTGCGCTCGTCCCGCGCCGACACTGTCTTGCGAAAAGGCAGCGTATCCACACAATAGGAAAAAAACAATCAGAAAATTTCTGTATAAATTTGACACAAATGTAACAATTATTATTTATCAATTGTCAATTACACATATACCTCTACAACCTCCGCCAATCCTGCATTCGGCGCAAGTTGAACATGAGCCAACGCGGCGGGCAACAATATAGTTTCGCCTTCATTCAAGGTTTCAAATTTGCCCGCAGCATACTCAATTTGGGTACTGCCTTGTGTGCCAATGTAAACCACAAACGACTGGTGCACGCTGTTGTCGCGCTGTGTGGGTTGGTCAATTTTCAACAAATTGGTGGTAAAATACTTGCAGGCGGCTAAGTTGGCAGGTTGATTGATAGCGGGGCTGGCGGTGGATTGTGCGGGATGTTGTGCCTTGTAGTCAATCACTTGCATCGCTTGCCGGGTGTGCAATTCGCGAGAGTTGCCTTGCGCATCTTTGCGGTTGTAGTCAAAAATGCGGTAAGTGATATTGGACGATTGTTGAATTTCCAACAGCAGTATGCCTTTGCCAATAGCGTGCACGCGCCCTGCGGGAATAAAAAACACATCGCCGCGCTGCACAGGATGATGTTGCAAAATCTGCTCTAAGGTATTATTTTCAACAGCCTTGGCATATTCTTGTGCGCTCACATCTTGGGCAAATCCCGAAATGAGCGTTGCTCCCTGCTGTGCGTTAAGGATATACCACATCTCAGTTTTGCCCAAAGAATTGAATGGGCGTGCTTGCTCATCGTTGGGGTGCACTTGCACCGAAAGGTTGTCGCAAGCATCAATAAATTTAATAAGCAGCGGAAACGCACTGCCTGTGCGGGCTACATTCTTTTTGCCCAAAGTCTGTTCGGGTGCAAGGGCAATCCATTCATCCAAAGTACAGCCGGCATATTCGCCATTGCTCACCACCGAAACATTATCAGCAACGCCCGAAAGTTCCCAACTTTCGCCTGTTTTGTCCGAAGGAATAGCCTTACCCAATCGCTCCCGCAACTGACTACCCCCCCAAATCATTTCCTTGAAAATAGGGGTAAATTTTAGTGGATAAAGTGTCATAGAATTTAATATACGCCACAAAGTTACCGTTTTTTTCTCATTTCCCAAACGATTGCTACAAAAAAAGGCACGGATTACAAATCCGCGCCGGCAAATAAACGGAAGAGTTGTAACTCTCCTACACCGAAAAATGATGGTGTGTAACGTAGAACGCTGCTGATAAAAGCAACACAAGCATAAATGCGAATCCAATAAGAAGTTCCATAATTTTTTAATCTATATTGTTATGTATATTGAAATAAGTGCCTATTACAAAACAGATAGCAGAAAATAGCAACCCGCCACCGATTATGAAAATTCTATAAGGCATATTTTCTGCAATAGCCCCGCCAATAACAATACCCATAAAGGACGATTCGCCTAATATGTAGGCAATACGTTCCAAATTGGATTTCAGTTTTTGCTCTTTATTTGCCATTGAACAGCGTCGTGAAAAACTAACACAAAGGTACATATTTTTTTCTCTTTCCAAACAATTATACAAAAAAAGGCACAGATTACAAATCCGCGCCGGCAGGGGTTAAAATTTTTACCTAAACTGCCTCAAAAACCGCACATCATTTTCAAAGTAAAGCCGAAGGTCGCGCACTTGATATTTGAGCATTACCAAGCGTTCTATGCCCATTCCAAAGGCAAAACCGCTGTACTTGGCAGGGTCTATTTTGTTGGCTTGCAGTACCTTGGGGTGCACCATTCCGCAGCCGCCCACCTCCAACCAGCCGGTGCCTTTGCACACATTGCAGCCCTTGCCGCCGCACAAACTGCACGATACATCCATCTCGGCACTTGGCTCTGTGAAAGGAAAAAACGAAGGCCTCAAACGAATTTCAACCTTGTTGCCAAACATTTCTTTGGCAAAGTAGAGCAGCGTTTGTTTCAAGTCGGCAAACGACACATCTTTGTCCACATACAAGCCCTCCACCTGATGAAACATACAGTGGGCGCGCGCCGAGATGGCTTCGTTGCGATAGACCCTTCCGGGGCACACCACGCGAATGGGCGGTGCTTGATTTTCCATTGTGCGCACCTGCACGCTGCTGGTGTGAGTGCGCAGTAGTGTTGGATTATCGGCGTTTTGTGTGTCTATAAAAAAAGTGTCCTGCATATCACGCGCAGGGTGTTCGGGCGCAAAATTGAGTGCACCAAACACGTGCCAATCGTCCTCAATTTCGGGACCTTCGGCAATCGTAAATCCCAATTTGCCAAAGATAGCCAATATCTCGCTGCGCATCACAGCAATGGGATGGCGGCTGCCGTGCTCGTCGTTGCCGGCGGCGGGGCGCGAGGTGTCTATGCTGTGCGCGGGTGCATCGTTGTCGTCCGCCTTCTGTTTCAATTCGGCAATGCGTTGCTGGGCAAGGTTTTTGAGTTGGTTAAGCAGTTGTCCCACTGCCTTTTTTTCGTCGCCCGATAGTTGTTTAAAATCATCAAAAAGCAGCGTTATTTTGCCTTTTTTGCCTAACATTTGGATGCGAAAATCCTCTATATCCGGTGCTTTTGTGCCACAAAAAGCCGAAACTTCTTTGTTGAGTTGAGTAATGCGTTCTGTCATAATTTTATCATCAATTCAATACTTTTATGCTATTCACAAAAATATCTGCGGTGGGTCTATCGCCAGGCTGGGTTGGGGTTGCAGCAATTTTATCCACCACTTCCAAGCCCTCTATCACCTCACCAAAAACGGTGTATTGTTGGTCCAAAAACGGCGTGCCGCCCAGCGTTTTATAGACTTGGCGTTGCTCTGGGCTGTAGGCAAATTTGGGCATTGCTGCAAATTGTCTCAAGGTTTCTTGCTTGGCATTTTCAATCAGCGTATCTTGGCTCACTTGTATGCCTGCCGCTGCATTTTTTTGTAACTCTTTCTGTATCAAGTTGTTAAATATACCTTGCAAGGGTGCTTGCGAAATATATTCTTCAATTTGCGCCAACTCGTCTTCGGCAGGCACTTTGCCCTGCACAATGTAAAACTGTGTGGGCGACGACCGCCGTTCGGGGTTCATTTCGTCGCCGGTGCGGGCTGCTGCCAGGGCGCCTTTTTTGTGAATCAAAGCGGGGTTAAACTCCGCCGCAATGGTGGTTTCGTTGCCGCTGCCGCCATACTGCTTGCCTGCCGCAGGATTTTTTGAATTGGGGTCGCCCGTTTGTATCATAAAATCTTTGATAACGCGATGAAAAATAACCCCATCGTAGGTTTTATTTTCCACCTGTTTCAAAAAATTATCACGATGCAAGGGGGTCTCGTTGTAGAGTTTCACTACAATTTTGCCCTCGCTGGTTTCAATTTGCACTACTTTTTCGCTCATTTTTTTATATTTATTTTGACAAGAAATCTGTGTAACCACGCTGGTTGCCAACAGAAAAGTTAAAAGATAAGGTTTTACATTCATAACCATAAAAATTTGTTGATTGTCTGCAAAGGTATAATTTTTTTTGCGTTTTTATCGCTTATTTATCAAAAATTTGCCCACTTTTTTTGTACAAAAATAGAAATAAAAAATATACCTTTGTAGTCTTGTTTTAATCCTTTAATATATCTTTTTAATATATTGATTATCAACGAGTTATGTTAAAAAAGTTTTTTATATTTTTTATCTTAACTGTTTGTGCACAAAATCTTGCGGCACAAACCGTGGGTTTGGTGATGAGTGGCGGCGGTGCCAAAGGGATGGTGCATTTGGGCGTTATCAAAGCATTGGAAGAAAATAATATACCCATTGATTACATAGCGGGCACCTCGGCTGGGGCATTGGTGGGAGCAATGTACGCTTCGGGCTACACGGTGGAAGAAATTGTAGAATTTTTTACATCCAAAACTTTTGCGCAATGGTCGTCGGGCGAATATATGAAAGAAGGCTCTTATTTTTACAAACAAAGCGACCCCGATGCCGAAATGTTGGCTGTGCGGGCACATTTGCGCCAAGGCAAACTGACTGCGGCTTTTCCCACCAATCTGGTGGCGCCCTACCAAATGGATTTTGTGCTGCTTGATTTATTTGCCCAAGCCTCTGCCGCTGCGGGCAACGACCTCAACCGCTTGATGATACCCTTTCGTGCCTTGTCCACCAACGCCTACGACAAAGTGCCCTATTCGCCCCGACGTGGCGATTTGGGCACTTTGGTGCGTGCCTCCATCAGTTTTCCGGGCGTGTTCAAACCCACGGTTATC
Organism: Bacteroidia bacterium; assembly: GCA_025996715.1. Lineage (GTDB taxonomy): Bacteria > Bacteroidota > Bacteroidia > Bacteroidales > UBA932 > BNTQ01. The sequence continues at coordinate 38,898 of BNTQ01000006.1, forward strand.
GACAGTTTGCTGTTATTTGACGGCGGCATCATCAACAATTTTCCTGCCGATGTGCTCATTCGCGATTTTGCCCCCGACTACATTATTGGCAGCAATTGCTCCTACAACTATGCCCGCCCGCAAGAGGACGATGTTTTTTCGCACCTCACAGCCCTTGCCTCTTCCAACACCAATTATGATATTCCCGCCGACAAAGGCTGGATGCTCAACTTTGAGCCATCGGACGTTAGCCTTTTGGATTTTGACAAATCGTTGAAATTGGTGCAAATGGGCTACGAAAAAACAATGGAAATCATACCGCAAATACAAGGGCGTGTGCTGCGGCAAAAACTACAAGAGGATTTGGAACAACAACGAGTGGCTTTCAAAAGCAAAATGTATCCCGTTGTTTTTGACAGCATCCAAATTGCGGGTGCCTCTCCGCGCTTGCGCCGCTACATCAACAATCGTTTATTGCGCCGCAAAAAAACAACATTTTCGTTGCAACAATTCAAATCTCGCTATTTTGACGTGGTCTCCGATGATGGGCTTACCACCATTGTCCCCATAGCCAAAGGCAGTGATAGCGATTCTTTGTACACGCTCAAATTGCGCATTTCGCCCGCTCCCAATCTAAAATTGGCATTTGGTGGTTATTATTCTTCGGTAGCCAATCAAATGTTTGCCTCTGTGAGTTATTCCTATTATGCTCCCTTTGCAGTGCGTGCTTATGCCAATTTTTATTTGGGCGATATTTATCGCTCCTACAAAGCAATGTTACGCTCCGATTTTAGAATTGGCAGGTTCAATATCCCTTTGTTTCAAGAATTGGGCATTATTGGCAATATGTTTGATTATTACACTAACAATCCGGATGCCTTATATTCCGACACCCGTCCCGATTTTATGCAAGACAAAGAAACTTTTGGTTTTTTTTCGATAGGTACGCCTTTTGTGGGTAATGGTGCTTTGCGGCTGATAGTTAAATTGGGACAACGCGGAGCAGATTATTTTAGAACCAAAGATTTTCAAACCAGAGATATACCCGAAAATATGCAATTTAATTTTCTTTTGGGCGGACTATCTATCGAACATAATAGTTTGAACTATAAAACCCTTGCCACACAGGGGCTAAAGCAAACACTTTCGGCAAGATACATTATGGGAACAGAATATCACACTTTTGGCACCACATCTCCGGAGTATCGTTATGATACTTCACAGGTGAGCAAAAAAGTGGGTACACATCTATTTTGGCAGGTAAAATTGTCTCGCGCTCAGTATTTTCAAATGGGCAAATACTTGTCTTTGGGCTATTTTTTAGAGGGAGTTTATTCGCACTCTGTGCAATTTATGGACAGATATGCCACCCTGCTCACCCTGCCCTATTTTGAACCTATGGAGAGCACACACGGTTTGTTTTTAGAAAATTTTCATTCCAACATCTATGCAGCATTAGGAATAATCCCCACCTTTACCATTCGTCCCAACGTATTGTTGCGAACAGAATTATACCTTTTTCAACCCTTTATGACCTTACAAGAGGATAACACACTATTATATACTCGCCCATCTTATACCAAAGAATTGCGAAATAGTGCTTTTATGGGGGCTGCCTCTTTGGTTTGGCAAACTTTTATTGGCAATGTATCGCTATCGGCATTCTACTACGACCGCTCACAAATGAATTTTTCCAATTGGTTTTTTTCTCTAAATTTTGGCTACTATCTACACAACCGCAGAGCGTTTAATTAAAGTTTCAAGTTTCAATCGTAGGCGGCGGGTTTCAAACCCGCCCGTACAAATTTAAAATTTCATTCTCAATTCTCAATTCTCAACTGTTCTTATGGGAATTTTAAAAAAATTAGCCGCCGACGCCGCCATTTATGGCTTTAGCACCATTGTGGCAAGGCTCATCAACTACCTCTTGGTGGCTTACCACACGCGAGTGCTGGGACCCGAACAGTATGGGGTGTTCACAGAGTTTTTTGGCTACATTACCCTGTTGTTGGTGCTGCTCACCTACGGAATGGAAACCGGATTTTTCCGATTTGCTTCGCGGCAAGACCAATCGCCCAACTTGGTTTTTTCTACATCTTTGGTAGCACTTTTTGCAACTTCTACGGTCTTTTTGGCTCTTGTTCTTTCCAATGTAAATGCCGTAGCCGCGTGGATGGGCTATCCCAACCATGCCAACTATGTGGGGCAATTGGCAGCCGTTATTGCCATGGATGCTTTTGTGTCCATCCCATTTGCTCGCCTGCGCTTGCAGCGCAAAGCCAAAAAGTTTGCCATGTTCAAGTTAATCAACGTCTTTTTTTATGTGGGTTTGAACATTCTATTTTTCACAGGCTTGCCGCAGTATTTTGTAGAGCATCCCAATTCTGCCCTATTGCAGTTTTTTTCGCCGCAAGCCGATGTGGGTTATGTGTTCATTGCCAATTTGCTGGCAAGCCTCCTCACTTTGTTGATGTTGCTGCCCACCATTTTTGAAATCAAAATACACATTTCGTTGCCTTTGCTCAAAAAGATGCTGGTCTATTCACTGCCGCTTCTCGTAGCAGGTTTGCCCGGCATCGCCAACGATTATATCGACCGTGTGCTGTTCAAACACCTTTTTGCCAACCCCGATATTGTGATGCAAGAGTTGGGGGTGTATGGTGCCAATGCAAAATTGGCGGTGTTGATGGTCATTTTTGTGCAAATGTTTCGCTATGCAGCCGAGCCATTCTTTTTTAGCAACGCCAACAAAAAGGACTCCCCCACCCTACTCTCCAATGTGATGACCTATTTTGTGATAGCGGCAATGTGTGTCTTTTTGGTGGTCGCCCTCTATTTGGATGCCTTTGCGCTTTTGATGGGCAAAAGTTTTCGCAACGGAACAGACATTGTTCCCATCATGCTCATAGCCAACGTGTTTTTTGGCATCACATTCAACCTTTCGATGTGGTACAAAATCAGCGAAAAAACCAAAATGGCAGTCTATATTACCCTCACAGGCTTTATAGTTACGGTGGCAATCAATGTGCTTTTTGTACCTCATTTTGGCTATCGCGCAGCGGCGTGGGCACACTTTGCAAGCAACCTTGCCATGGTTTCCATCAGTTATTTTTTAGGGCAAAAATACTACCCTGTCCACTACCAACTCAAAAAGATAGGCTTTTACATCATAGCAGGTTGCGCCCTTTATGGCATTTTCTTTGCGCTCAACAGTTCATTTAACCTTACGGCTGTTCCAAAATTTTCTATTGCCACCATTCTATTAATAACATATTTAGGATTAGTACTATGGCAAGAATGGAACATTTTACCAAAAAGATTAACCTCAAAAATGTTTCACGTGAAACATTTTTGAGGTGCTATTTTATAATTGCAACAATGTTTCAAAATCATGGCATTTTGTCCCGCAGGGACAGTATTTTATTAACCGTAGGCTTTAGCCTACGGACAGCCGACACTCACTCTCTACTAAGTCCCGCAAGGGACGACACTTGAGAACGTGCCGCCCTTGCAGGGCTTGATGGTTCGATGTATTACTTGTGCCGTAGGCTAAAGCCTACGGTTAATAAAGTATAGCCTCTGCGAGGCTTTAGAAAAATAGCATCTCAAAAAAAGAATTAAACCACTTTAATTGTTTCACGTGAAACATTTACTATTATTATTTTATGTCCACAAAAATCCCACAAATCCTATCATCCCTCCCCCACTTCCCGGGTGTGTATCAATTCTTTGATGAGGGAGGTAATTTGTTGTATGTGGGCAAAGCCAAAAACTTAAAGAGTAGGGTAAACTCTTACTTCACCAAACAAGAGGAAAACCCCAAGCGGCAAATAATGGTTTCCAAAATAGAAAACATTAAATATACTGTGGTCAAAGACGAACAAGATGCCTTCTTTTTAGAAAACACACTCATCAAACAATATCAACCTCGCTACAACACCTTGCTCAAAGACGACAAATCCTATCCCTCCATTTGTGTTACCAACGAGCCGTTTCCGCAAGTTTTTGCCACCCGACAAATCAAAGAGGATGGCTCCAAATACTTTGGACCCTATGCCTCCGCTCGCTCTGTGCACAATTTGCTCACGCTCATACAAGAAATGTTTTCGCTCAGAACTTGCCGCCTCAAATTGGATGCTTCTTCTATTGAACAAAAAAAGTATCAATCCTGCTTAGAGTTGGATATAAAGAACTGTTGCGCTCCCTGCATTGGCAAGCAAACCCAAGCACAATATAATGAATCTATTAAGGTAGTGATAGATATATTAAAGGGACACTTCAAGCGAGTTAAAGAAACACTTTCACAACAGATGCTCAATGCGGCACAGTCATTGAATTTTGAACAAGCCCATACCTTGCAGCAACACATTGCACTCATCGAAAAATTTAGTACAAAATCATTGGTGGTCAACACCAGCGCAGGCTCGGTGGATGTCTTTTTTTTGCAAACCAACAACAAGCGCTACTATTGCAGTTTTTTGCGAACCGAAGACGGCACCTTGGTCTATTCGCACACCTTTGAAGTAAATTCTCCCATCGAAACAGATTTAGCCAAAATTTTGTCGGTGGTGGTGATGCAAGTTAAAGAAAAACTTCAAGAGTTAAGCCCTATTGTAGTAGTCCCATTTGTTCCAAGCGATGTCATTGAAGATGTTGCATTTATGGTACCTGCTGCTAGCGACAAACTAAAACTGCTCCAATTGGCACAAAAAAACTGCAATGCCTATATTGCACAACGTGTGCAGTTGGCAGAGCAAACCAATCCCAATGCAGCCTTAGAGGAGCACCTCACCGAAATGAAAACCCGCCTGCAACTCTCTGCCCTACCCTATCACATAGAATGCTTTGACAATTCTAACATACAGGGCACCCATCCGGTGGCATCTTGCGTGGTTTTCAAGCGCGCAAAACCCAGCAAAAAAGATTATCGTTTGTTTACAATCAAGACAGTGGTGGGCGCCAACGACTTTGCATCTATGCAAGAAATCATTACCCGCCGCTACACCCGAATGCTCAATGAAAATATCCCTTTGCCTCAGTTAATCGTGGTGGATGGCGGCAAAGGGCAACTCAGCGCAGCCTACGAAGCCCTGCAAAAATTGGATTTAACCGCCAAAATCGACATCATTGGATTGGCAAAACGTTTGGAGGAAGTGTTTGTACCCTATCACGAAACCCCACTATATCTCAGCAAAAAGGAGTTCTCACTTAAAGTATTGATGCAACTCCGAGACGAGGCACACCGTTTTGCCATCACATTTCACCGCAAAAAGAGAAGCAAAGGAATGGTTCAACATCCCTTGTCGCACATCGAGGGCTTGGGCAAAACTTCGGTGGACAAATTGTTGCTCAACTACAAAACTATTGCCAACATAAAAAATGCAGGCTATGACGACGTTTGCCAAAAAATAGGAACAAGGGTAGCCAACATTCTTTTGGATAAAACATTTTTTGATTAAAATTTTGATTACCTTTGCACGTTTTTTTTACTAAACTATAAGTTTATTTTGGACACTATTACCTACATAAATTCTACCGCTCCGCTTACTTTGCTAACAAAGGAACAGTCTGCCCAAAATATTTTTGGCAAGCATTCTTTGTTGGTCGCTCACACCACGCGTCAAAGCAACATTGTTGAGCGTCCCAATTTGCTGGCACTCAATTTTATGGATAGTGTTTTAATCTCGCTGCTCGTTGTTTTGATGGGTATGCTCATAATTTTTAGACAAAAATTGGCGAATATACTAAGGTATATTTACAGTTCAAAGCACTTGCTGGCTTATGTTACCTCGCCCATTTCCACAATTTCTCTTTTTACTTTGCTGGCTCCTATTTTCATTATTTTTTCGCTCGGTTTTTTGTTGTGGAAAGTAGTGGCATTCACTTCGCCCGAGTTGTTTTTTGCAATTGTGGCTGCGCTGGCTGTTTTTGGGGGAGTCAAAATGCTCTTTTGCAGACTATTGGACATTGCCGGCAACAATTCTTATACCTTCAAAATACTGATGTATCATCAATTTTATTTGCTTTTGCTAATGAGCATTTTGCTGATATGTCTTTTGGGTGGCGAAATGGTTTTGTTTACAATAGATAATACCTTGATTATGAACATATTATATGTAATTGTAGCCATCTTTTTTGCAATCTATTTTCTACAAATGATAAGAACTTTTAAAATGCAAAAAGTGCCCTTCTTTTTTGGCTTGCTCTACTTTTGTACCATAGAAATTTTACCCATTGCCATAGTTTATAAACAATTCATAACTTATTGATTAGTAATTATTTTGCGTATGAAAATAAAAAAAATACTTATATCGCAACCCCAGCCTACTACCCCAAAAAATCCGTATGCCGATTTAGCCAAAAAGTACAATTTGCAAATAGATTTTCGGCAATTTATTCGCATCGAAGGGCTTACGGTAGAGGAGTTTAAGTTGCAAAAAATCCGGATTGCCGAATATACAGCCATTGTTTTCAACAGCAAAACGGGCATCGACCACTTTTTTAGGATTTGCAAGGAGTTAAAAATTGTTTTATCCGAAAAATTAAACTATTTTTGTATCTCAGATTCGGTGGCAAATTATCTGCAAAAATACGCCGAACATCGCCGAAACCACATTTTTTTCCCTAAGGGGCAACAGTCAAAAGATAATGTGTTGTGGGCAAAAATGGACAAACGTCCCAACGAAAAATACCTTTTTGTGCTGTCCAACATCAGCCAAGTTGATTTTTTTACGCTTAAATTCAAGGAGAAAAAATATACCTATTCGCAGGGCATATTTTACAGAACGCTCAATAGCGATATGTCGGCTGTGCCCATCAACGACTACCAATTATTGGCTTTTTTTAGCCCACAGGGCATCAAATCGTTGCAAGCCAATTTCCCCAACTTTCAACAGGGCAGCACGCTCATAGCCGCTTTTGGCAAATCGGCAGCGGCGGCGGTAACGGAGGCAGGTTTGCGTTTGGACATTGCTGCGCCCACCTCCGAATGCTTGTCAATGCCCGCAGCCATAGAGCAATACATTAACAAGTTGAAGTAATACATTAACAATGGACACATTATCAGCACCCGAATTTTTGCCAACTCTGCAAAAAGGAACTCGTTTTTTTACGCATCCCATCCTGCTGATAAACTATGCAAACCCATTGTCCAATGCCCAATTAGCAAAGATTGGATTTACGGTACCCAAACGCTATCTCAAAAAAGCCGTACACCGCAATCGTATCAAAAGAGTGATGAGGGCAGTTGTTCAAGAAATGCTAAAAAATCAGCCCAAAATTTTCACCGGATGGATTATTTTTTCTTATACCGACAAAACCGTTTTGCCTTTTGAGGTCATTAAAAATGCAATGCTGCAATGTATTCAAAAAATGCAAGAATGATGCAAAAACTATGGATTGCGCCTTTTGTGGCGCTGGTACGGCTCTACCAATGGGTAATTTCGCCGCACCTACGCCCCGCCTGCCGCTACACGCCATCCTGCTCAGAGTATTGCGCGCAAGCCCTACAAAAACACGGCTTATTCAAAGGCGGCTGGCTATCAGCAAAGCGCATTTTGTCCTGCAACCCATGGGGCGGCAGCGGCAACGACCCAGTCCCCTAATAATGAATAATTGAGAGTTGAGAATGGAGAATTGAGAATGAATAACACCAATATGTAGGGGCGAGGTTCGCTCGCCCAACCCGTAGGGTTGAATGTGAATAACCGTAGGTGATAACCTACGGCAAAGCGTGCCAAAGCAACAACCAACCCGTAGGGTTGAATTATAGTTATGATTACAAGATATTTTGCCTATCGCCCGAATGGGCGGGATTTTCATAACCGCAGGTCATCGACCTGCGGACGAAACAGATACCCACACTACCGCCTGAAAGGCGGGATTTTAATTCAGTCCTGCCTTTCAGGCAGATGTGATGTGGTTACCTTTCCCGCAGGTCATCGACCTGCGGTTATGAAAATTTAGGCTTTCAGCCTATCATTATATCCATTTAAAAAACTAAAACTCTTTGGATATTTTAAAAAAAACCTCTAATTTTGTACTAAACTCATAACTATTCGTATGAAATTTTTATTAGCATTTTCGCTGTTATTATCAACAGCCGCCCTGCGTGCAGAGTCCAATGCCTTCAAATTGGCAAAGGGCGTGGACGTTTATTTTTCGGTGCTGCGCAACCTCGATATGGGCTACGTGGACACCCTGTATTTTGACAAACTCATTCGCGTCTCCATCGAGGAAATGCTCAACTCGCTCGACCCCTACACCGAACTGATTTCGGAGGAAAAATCGACCGATTTTGACTTTTCCACCACCGGACAATACGGCGGGGTGGGGATGCTCATTAGCAGCCGCAACCAAGGAGGCACCGAAATTATGGAAGTCTATGAGGGCACGCCCGCCCACAAGGCGCAACTATCGCCCGGCGACAAAATTTTGGCAATAGACAACCTCCTCATTAGCGACACCAAAGTGGACGAAGTGAGCAAAGCACTCAAAGGAAAAATAGGCTCTTCATTGCAACTTAAAGTGTTGAAATACAATAACTTAGACACCATCACTTTAAGTATCACTCGAGAAAAGATACATCTGCCTGCGGTGCCCTATTTTGCCATTTTGCCCAACACCAACATAGGCTACATTGCCTTTTCTACTTTCACCAAAGATTGCAGCGAGGAGGTCAAAAAAGCATTGGTGGAACTCAAAAAACAGGGTGCCGCCGGCATCGTCTTAGACTTGCGCAACAACACCGGCGGCTTGTTGGAGGAGGCGGTCAAAATTGTGAATTTTTTTGTGGACAAAGGTCAAACGGTGGTCTCCATCAAGGGTAGGGTAGGGGGCGAAACCCGCTACACCACCAAAAACGCCCCCATCGACACCCGCATTCCCTTAACGGTGCTCATCAATCGGCAGTCGGCATCGGCGGCAGAAATTGTGGCAGGTGCCTTGCAGGACATCGACCGCGCTGTGATTGTGGGGCAAAAAAGTTACGGCAAAGGTCTCGTGCAATCGGTGCTCGATTTGCCCTTCAACGAGCGCATCAAACTCACCACTGCCAAGTACTACACCCCCAGCGGACGCTGCGTGCAAGCCATCAACTACCACACAAGCAACGGCAGCAAACCCCAACGCGACACCGTGTTTCGCGAGTTCAAAACCGCCAACGGGCGCACAGTCTATGACGCCGGCGGCGTTACCCCCGACACCCTGCTGCAACTCGCTGCAATGCCCTCCGTGCTGCAAGCCATGTACGAAAAAGGCATCATTTTCGACTATGCCAATTTCTACCGCAAGCAACACTCCGCCTTGCCCGCCAATTTTTCGCTCACAGATGCAAACTATCAACAATTGATAGATTTTGTCAAGGCGCAAAAATTTACCTATCAATCCACAGAGGAGCAAAAGGTCAAAGAATTGGAGCAATTGCTGAGCCAAAAATCGGCACTACCCGACTCCATTGCGCAGCAATTGGCATCCCTCAAAGCCTTTGCCAGCCAAAAAGCCGACAATGTATTCAACCTATACCGCACCCAAATTCAAGAGGTAATAGAGGAAGAAATAGCCTCACGCTACCTACTCAACAAAGGCCGCTACCAATACATGCTCCGGCACGACACCGAAGTAACCGCAGCCAAAAAAATCCTACAATCCCCCCAGCAATACAACGGATTTTTGAAAAAATAAAAAATGATTATCGGATATTTTTCCTATCGCCCGAATGGGCGGGATTTTCATAACCGCAGGTCAACGACCTGCGGAATGAAAAAGGTAAGTTGAATTGTAAAACCTGAAATTTTGAAACCTGAAACCTGAAACTTCAAAGCATCCTCACAGTAACCGTAGCAGCAGAAGCCGCCCCGTTGCCGGTGTCGCCAATTTGTGCTAAGCCGATTTTGCCGGTAGCGGTTTTAAAAACCACTATTTCGCCGCTGTGCAGGTGATTGATGTGGGTGTCGGTATGTGTGCCCAATGCAATTTGGGCATCGGTCAAAGAAAGGTCGTTAAAATCGCCCTCAATGCGGGCAAAGGTAGTGGTGTTGCGCGTGCTCCACGTTGGCACGCCGTAGGTAGAATTGTTAAACACCTGCGCTGCCAAGGCATCGGAGGGGGCGGTGAGGGTAATGCCGTTTTTTTTGCCATTAAAAAGCAAAAAGTCAATGCTGCCCGCTGCGGCTTTGGAGTCTTTCAGTAGCGTTACCGCACCTGTTGTGGCCGAATACGAACTGCCCACACCTTTGTTGTAGTTGTAGCCCACGTGCAGCGTGGGGCGGCTTGATGTGTCCGTTTTGCCCACCACTTCTATGAGGCACTCTTGCACCGAAATGTTGTGTTGGGCATCCTCTGCGCGTATAATAAACGTAAGGTTTTCGGTAATATCATGCAGCGTAACTTGGCTCTCGTATCTATATTTTTTGGCAAATTTAAAAACAGGGTTGCCAAAAGGCTGCTCTTGGGGTTCGCTGGTAGTTTTGCGAAAAAACTGAACAGATTTCAATGGGGCATTGGCATAAACTTGCACTGTAAATGTTTTGCTTTCGCCTTTTTCGATATGCAGCACAGGCGCAGTTACCAAAAAAACCTCAGGGGGAGCCGCAGGACCCCTACAAGCCGCAGAACCACCCGCAAGCACACACAAAGCAACCGCCCAAAGTATCCAATTTTTCATACCATACCATTAGAAAATCGGGCAAAGATAACAATTTTTTTTAAAAAGCAAAATAAAATGATAAAATTTTAAAAAATAAAAAATATGTATTACCTTTGTTCCCCAAAATCTAATTTGAATAACGATGCATAATTCTATGGCAAATCAAAAACAATTTCAGTAGAAACTGTTTACACGAAGTTAATTAAATTTTTCAGATAACCAAATTTATATTCAAAAAAAAATCATATAAAATCAAACAAATCAAAGTTCAGACAATTAATAAATCACAGCAAATTAACTAATTTTAACAATCTTTGAAAAAAAAGTAAAAAAAGTGTGAAAAAAATTTGGAAAAATTAAAAGCACCTATTATCTTTGCCAAATAATAATAATATTTATCAACACAAAATGTTAGCAGAGTATTTTTGTAAGTGTTTGCAAATATAGGTTTTAGCGAAGAAATAAAATAAAAACCAGGTTTTAATTTATTAGTTAAACAATGTTATCAACCCAACAACAATTGCAATTTTATGCCGAAGTATTACGCTACATGCGCAATGCCGAAGAGACCTTGCAAAGATCAAGCAAAGAAGAAAACCACTACTTAGATGCCAAGTATGTGCGTATGGCTTGTGCCACTGCCTACCTTGGCGTATTGCTAGCGTTAGATGCCTGGCTGGCATTAAAAGGCGTACCAATGCCCACCAAGCGCGACAAAACCAAAAAGCACCGCTCTATAGATATGTATAGAAACGATATAGGACGATTGGATAGAAAGTTACTGGTTGACCTCAATGATGCTTATAATGTATTGCATCTGGACGGCTACTATGATGGCGTAACAAATGTGCGTGTAATACGCGAAGGTTTCACCGTAGCCTACCAGATAATAGAAAAAATAAAACCAGCAATAACAGAACCAGAACTACAAGAATACCTAACAAACTACAAACAACCATCATTATTCAAAAAACTACAAACATTCTTATTCTAATTCACAATTCATAATTCAAAAAAGCAATCATAAAAAATCAATAAAATCAAATTAAAATCAAAGTTCAGACAATCACTCTAAAATCAAAAAAATAAAATGTTATCAACCCAACAACAATTGCAATCTTATGCCGAAGTATTACGCTACATGCGCAATGCTGAGGAGACCTTGCAAAGATCAGGCAAGGAAGACAACCGTTATCTTGACCCAAAGTATGTGAGTACTGCTTGCGGCATTGCCTACAAAGGCGCGCTCAAAGCCTTGGATGCTTGGCTCACAGCAAAGGGTGCACCTATCCCTACCAAACGCGACAAAACAAAGCGGCATCGCTCCATAGATATGTATAGATACGATGTGGGCAGGTTTGACAAAAAGATGTTAGACTACCTCAACATTGTCTATGATGTATTGCACCTTGCCGGATATTACGATGAGATACAAAATGTGCGTATAATACGCGAAGGTTTCACAGTAGCCTACGAAATAATAGAAAAAATAAAACCAGCAATTACAGAACCAGAATTACAGAAGTACCTAACAAACTACAAACAACCATCATTATTCAAAAAACTACAAACATTCTTATTCTAATTCACAATTCACAATTCAAAATTCAAAAAAGCAATCATAAAAAATCAATTAAATCACTCTAAAATCACAGTTCAGACAATAATTAAAATCACAGTTCAGACAACAATCTAAAAATAAAATGCCATGAAAACTTTAAAAACCCTTATCCTGTGCATAGCAGCAATAGCAGCAAGCACACAGTACGCAGCAGCAGAAACTACCGCTGTAGCACCTTCTAACGGCAACGGAGAAGCCGCAACACCCTACGAGATTGCCACGCTGGCTAACCTCAAGTGGCTTTCCGTAACTTCCACGGTGTGGAACAAGCAATTTATACAAACTGCCGACATTGATGCCTACGAAACCCGCACGTGGAACGGCGGCGCAGGCTTTATCCCTATAGGAGGAAATACTAATGCCTACCCGGCCACCAATCCGTTCACCGGCACTTACAATGGCAAAGGGCACATTATCAGCAATTTGTATATCAACCGCACAGTAAGTAACATTGGGCTGTTTGGCTATATAAATTCTTCAGCGGCACGAGTGGATAGCCTTGGTATGGTCAATGCAAACATTACAGGCCAGGGTGCTGTTGGCGGCTTGGTAGGGCATATAGGGACTACTAATTTCGGCGGCACTATAAGCAACAGTTATTCTACGGGCACAGTATCCGGCAATAGTAACATTGGCGGTTTGGCAGGCTTGATTGAGAACGGCTCTATAAGCAATAGTTATTCTATGTGCACACTATCTACCCCTGCTGGTGGAATTGGCGGTTTGGTAGGGTCTTTTGATAGGGGCTCTCTAACCAAAAGTTATTTTGCGGGCACAGTACTTACTAACGGAACTGGCGTTGGTGGTTTGATAGGGGTTCGCCAAAACACCGCCACTTTAAACAACAATTACTACGACAGAGAAACCAGCGGACTACAATACGCTATAGGGACTATTGGTAGTAATCCTGCCGGTGCTCAACCCAGAACCACTGCCGAGATGTGGGTGCGTGATACTTTTGTGAATGCAAGTTGGGATTTTACTAACATTTGGACTATCCGCGATGGCAAGAGTTACCCTTATTTTGCGAGTCAAAGCGCCCCGGTGTATGTAAACTATTGCAACATCGAAGAATTAAATATCGACCTACTCAACACTGCCGACAGCGTGGTGGTTTACAACAGCAGCAATGTCCGCATAGCAAAATTGCAAACACCCAATGCCACTTCCGGTAGCAGTAAAATTATTCCTCTCAGCGGCGTTTCGGCAAATGATACCATTTATATTGTAACCTACGAGCACGGCAAAGCACCTTCGTACCCTGTGCGTGCAATAGTAAAACCGCTCTTTTGCGGCGGCAGCGGCACAGCCGCCGACCCCTACAAAATTTGCGACCTTGAGGCTTTGAAATACCTGAGCGAGCACAGTGCTTATTGGAGTGCTGGTGTTTACTTTATACAAACTGCAGATATTGATGCAAGTCAAACCAAAACCGGTGGTAGCGGCTATGCTGCCAATGGCGCAGGCTTTAGCCCCATAGGAGGTATGAATGCTGCCTCTGCATTCAAAGGCAACTACAATGCCAAAGGGCATACCATTAGCAACTTGTTCATCAACCGCTCTGAGCGAAATACCATTGGACTGTTTGGCTACAATGAAGGGGTGATAGACAGCCTTGCTATGGTCAATGCAAACATTACATGCCCACACACCTTTGTTGGTGGTTTGGTGGGTATAAACTACGGCACTATAGCCA
>BNTQ01000007.1 GCA_025996715.1 Bacteroidia bacterium
ATCCACCGCTCACAGTGAGTTACATGGGTTTTGTGGCGGGCGAAGGTGAAGGCAATTTGACCACACTGCCCACAGTGAGCACCACCGCCACACAAACCAGCCCTGTGGGCAAGTATGTGATAGAGGTAAAGGACGCTGCGGCAAACAACTACGCTTTTATTTATGTGAACGACACGCTCACCGTTACCAACAAGACGATATGCGAGGTAGTTTGGATAGATACTGTATTTGTTTATGATGGTGAAAAACATGCCCCTAAGGCGAGCATAACAATAGACGGAACTGTTGTGTGGCTGACGGTAGATTCTATAGGGCCCAACGTAAACGATTCCTACACGGCTACGGCAAGAACCAGCATCGACACCATTGCTCTGAGCAACCATATTGGTCGTAGGAGTGGCAATAGTACGTGGATAGAGCCGGATATGATTTCCGTATATCCCCGCGACACCTTTAAGGTGTATGGAGAAACCGACCCCGACATTCCCTACGCGCTCATAGACGGAGGCAATCATAATATAACACTTACTGCCGTCATTGGCCGCAAAGAAGGCGAAACAGTAGGCTCTTATGCCCTCGAATTTAAAGGCGGATGGGTGTATCCTAACCACGTATTTAGGTTTGTTACATGGAAGGATGGGGCAAACATAACATTTAGGATTATAGAAAAGGAGATGAGGCTGCATGCGATGGGGCAGACAGTGCACAAAGACAGTACGATAAGACCTGCTGTTGAGAACAAGACTTATCAATACTCAGGTTTGCTGGCGGGTGATGTTGCCGGTATTACGGTTGACTTGACTTGCACCCAATCTACCGATAGAGTGGGCACCTATCCAAAGGCAATTGTTCCGGCGGTGACAAGCGGTACGCTCAACAGCAACTACAGGCTTACCATTGATTCGGGCACCTTGATAGTGGTGAATAGGCTGGCTATTACCTATTTGCCGGGTGCTCAAGGCATGGGTGCTGCGGTGATAGATAGTGTTTGGGAAGGTGGTGCCAATGCCACAGTACGCGGCAGCCATACCTTTGCGGCAAATGCACCTTATAGGTTCCAATACTGGAGCGGCAGCAACGGCAACATTTATTATCCCGACTCAGCCATCAAAAATGTAACTGCGCCGCTAACGCTAACGGCAACATGGGTGGACACCACTGCTAATGATAGCCTGCTGTTGTTTGACACTTATGCAGTGGCAAAATTGGGCAATAATGCTATCTTTCTCAACCTGCGCAAATTGCGTGAGAATGGTATTCATCCTCTCATCTGTTATTGGTACCGAGATGGAGAACTGATAGACACAGGCTTTGTTTACTCAGCAGGAGACTCTCGTGAAGATAAAATCGCACCGGGAAAATATACTTTTAGGTTGCCCACCAAAAATAGTGGTATTTATTATTCTACGGATAAAGATATGGAGATTCAATCCCCAAAATCCACGCTGATGATTTATCCTAATCCTGTTAACGAAAACCAACTGCACATTGGCAATGTACACATGCTGACGCTTGGGCCTAATACTCCTATTGTTGAGGTTTACAATATCAATGGAGTGTTAATACTTGAACTGCCCTTGCCGCTCACCTCAAACAATACGGCTACTATTGATGTATCTCGACTCAGAGCAGGTATTTACTTTGTAAAAGTGGGCGATAATATCTCCAAAATAGTGGTACAATAATGGACAATGGATAATGAAAAACGGGCTAATTATTTAGTCCGTTTTTTTTTATACCTTTGCTCAAAAAATAACCCAAAACCACCATTTTATAGCAGAACCTGAAACTTGAAACTTTGAAACCTGAAACCATAGCCGCCATTGCCACGCCCGTGGGCGTGGGTGCCACCGCTACCATTAGAGTGAGCGGCAGTGCGGCTTTGGCTATTGTTGATAGTATTTTTGTTTCGCCTCGCGGCAAAAAATTATCGCAGCAAAAGCCCAATACCATTCATTTTGGTAAAATTGTGCATCGTGGGCAAACGCTGGATGAAGTGCTGGCAGCCGTTTTTGAGGCTCCGCATTCCTATACAGGCGAAGACGTAGCAGAAATTTACTGTCACGGTTCGGTTTACATTCAGCAGCAAATTTTGCAGGCGCTGATTGACTGCGGCGCAACAATGGCAAGGGCTGGCGAGTTTACCCTTCGCGCGTTTTTGAACAAAAAAATCGACCTTGTGCAAGCCGAAGCAGTGGGCGATTTGATTGCAGCCCGCACCCCCGTGATGCACCAAATGGCAATGCAGCAAATGCGCGGCGGTTATTCGCTGAAAATAAAAAACCTGCGCGAGCAATTGCTCAACTTTTTGTCGTTGCTCGAATTGGAATTAGACTTTGCCGAAGAAGATGTTGAATTTGCTAATAGATTCAAATTCAATGACTTGGCAACAGAGATATTATCTGTCATTGACCCGCTCATACAGTCGTTTGCTACGGGCAATGCTATCAAAAACGGCATTCCTGTTGTGATTGCGGGCGCGCCCAATGTGGGCAAAAGCACCCTGCTCAACGCCCTGCTCAACGACGAAAAAGCATTGGTATCGCCCATCCCCGGCACCACCCGCGATGCTATTGAAGACACTGTAACCTTGGGCGGCACGCTCTTTCGCTTTATCGACACCGCCGGCTTGCACGCTGCCACCGACACAGTGGAACAGTTGGGCATCGAGCGCAGTTACCAAAAAATTGAGCAGGCGAGCATTATTTTACTCGTAGCAACCGGCGACCAGCAAACCAATTCTCAACTCTCAATTCTCAATTCTCAACTAAACAAAAAGTGTATTGTGTTGCTCAATAAAATTGATACTTTGAATGAGGAGGAGATATTGGCTGCGGTAAAATCGTTGCAAAATGTTGTAAATCAACAAATTACAGTGCTTCCTATTTCCGGTAAAACCCGACAGGGCTTGGAAACTCTGCAACAAACATTAGTGCAATTGGCGGCTTTGCCGCAGAATGCCGACAGCGACTGCATTGTGAGCAACGCGCGGCACTACGAGGCGTTTGTGCACGCACAGCAATCCCTACAACGAGCAGTGCTCGCTATCAATCAACAAGTCAGCCCCGAATTGATAGCATTTGAAATTCGCGAAGCCATAGCGCATTTGAGCAGCATCGTTGGTGAAATCACCGATGCCGATGTGTTGAATAATATCTTTGGAAAGTTTTGCATCGGCAAATAACATAAATTTGTCTAAATGTTGTACCTTTGCATTTTTACAAAAATAACCGGCAATATTGATAAATGTTTTATCTGTGATAACTATGCCCTCTAAAAATGCTTACCAATACCAACTTATTGATAATCAACAAGTTAAAACGCTTTCTATAATCATTCCTGCCTACAACGAGCAGCGAACCATTGTACCATTACTGCAAAAAGTTGTGGATGTTGTGCTCATTAACGGCGTCCGCAAGGAAATTATTGTGGTGAATGACTGCTCGCGTGATAATACGGCAAAACTAGTACAGGACTATATTTCAACCCACTCCAACGAAAAAATTGTACTTATCAATCAACCCCAAAATCAGGGTAAAGGAGCGGCTATTCGCAAAGGCATAGAACAAGTTACAGGCGACTGTGTTGTAATACAGGATGCCGACTTGGAATACGACCCCAATGATTACAATTTGTTGCTGCAAACATTTTTGAACGAACATCTCAAAGTCGTGTACGGCTCCCGCTTTCTCAATCCTGCCAACAGACATTCTTATGCGCGGTTTTACTGGGGCGGGCGGTTTGTTTCTTTTGTTGCAAACCTATTGTTTGGTCAGCATTTGACCGATGAACCCACCTGCTATAAATTTTTTGATGCTGCCTTTTTAAAATCTATTCCGTTGCAATGCAACGGCTTTGAGTTTTGTCCCGAAATAACAGCAAAAGTAGCCAAGCGAGGCATCAAAATACGCGAAGTATCCATCAACTACTATCCACGTTCTATTGAAGAGGGCAAAAAAATTAAGTGGACAGATGGTTTATACGCCATTTGGACATTGGTAAAATACAGAATTATTAAATAAATAGTTATGGCAAAACCTATAAACAAAAAGCCCCCGCAACTTCGCCGCCCGCAAGTGGCACAAGGCAAAAAAGTTGTGCCGCCGCGCCCACCACAAGTGGTGCAAAAAAAACCGGCAACACCGCACAGCCCATTCAAGCAATGGCTGCTACGTGCAATAGGATTCAAAAGCCTACTATTGGCTGTAGTTGTGGGTTTGCTGCTCTACGGCGGCATCCCAAAAAACAGCGGCTACCAATGGACGTTTGTAAATTACCTCAAAGGCAATTGGGATTTTATACAAGCACACGACACGGCTACGCTGGACGAAATTTATCAAATGAAATGCGGATTTGATTATGCCTATTTAAACTACATCAAGCAACACACGCCCGACACTGCCATTATTCTTTTTCCATTGAAAGAATACCTGACCGAAAAAGGCGGAGATATGCAACTCAGCGGCAACGTTGGCAGCAAAATGTGGGTTACACATTTTGTTTATCCGCGCCGCATTTTGTACAAAGATGAGGCAGAAATCAATCCCTTGTACAAGGACGTAACTCACGTGGCGATTGTAGCAGCGCGCGGTTACGAGGACTTGGATTATTTTGTGCAACAACGTGCGTATTTTGATATACAACCAAAAAAGTACGCAAAATAATCTGCATCATCTGCGTGCTAAAAAAATAAACCTATAATACATAAATTATGATTGCAATTGGACTAATAATCAGTTTTATTGTGGGCATTTTTCTCACATTGAGTATTTCGCGCCGCCTCTCATGGGTGGAGGTTTTGGGCTTGGCATTTCCGCTGGGCATAGGACTGCAAACCTTTCTTATAGTGTGTATGGATTGGGCAGGTATTCACCTGACGGCACGGAGTGTAATCATTGCCACGTTTGTAGTGATAGCAGGGCTTGGCGTGTATCTGTTTTGGCGGCGCAAACAAGTAGCGGAATGGAGCAAGACGCTTTTCAAATTTGGGTATCCTACCGTAAATTGGCTATGGCTGTTGGGTATAGCCGCTATCGCGGTGGTGGTGATTGTGAATGTAACCAAAACAATGTACTACCCAACCTTTGACACCGATAGCGTGCGCGGCTTCAATCTAATGGGAATGGCAGTTGCCCACGAAGGGACGATAAAAAATTTGAGCATATTTACCGATGTCAATTTTTTGCCTATTCAGCGGGGAGGAGGCTCTTATCTTACTTATGTACCGCTCTCACAGTTGTCTTACGCTTATGTGTATATGCTGGGTGCCGAGACCTCCAAAGTTGCCAATGCGCTCATTTTCATATCGTTTGCGTTGGCGTTCTATGGTGTTTTACGGCGGTTTGCTACTCCCACACTTACCGTGCTGACTACGTTTTTTGTGCTGATTACCCCCGAAATGCTTGGCTTTTCGTCCATGTCGGGGACAAATTTTACCCACGCCGTGTATGCCTCGCTGGGGATATTGTATTTTGTAACGTATTTTTACAAAAAAGTACCGTCATTGCTATGGGTATCGGCTGCTTTGCTGATGCTCAATAACTGGACACGTAGCGAAGGCGTCGCATTTATTGGTGCGGCTTGCTGCGTTTTATTATGGCAAAGCATCCAAACAAAACAATATAAACAGTTGATATTCTTTGGCTTGCTGTGTATTTTTCCGTTTCTGTTTTACAATGTATTCCTCAAGGTTCATCATTTAGAGAGTGTGCAGGTATTTATTTTGAAACCCTTTTGGGATGCCGAAAAAATGGGAACCATATTCAAAGAAGTGTGGATATTGTTCAATAGTGCAACGTTTTACGGAGTTACGTTTGTATTATTTTTCTTTGTTATGCTATCCAATGTATGGAGTATCTACAAACGGCGCGACCACCTTGTAACCCTTGTCCTAATTGTGTTTTCGTGGCTATTCTACACTTTTTTAGTGTATCAGATTGACTATATTTGGGATTCCATCCTCAACGTGCTACACTATTCGTACAAACGGTTTCTGTTCTCGTTTGTGCCGTTGGTGTGGTTTTACATTGCTGTAAATCACAATGTTACTTGGGTTTTTGGCAAAATAGACAGGTTTGTGTTTCCGACTCCAAAAAAGTCCAAATAGATATTTGCCAACGCAAACATTGGACGGCAAACAAAATGCCGTCCAATTTATTTTTTGCGGTTACAAAATTTTTGCATAAATTTGCAACTTATTTTTAACCATTGGCTAATGAAAAAAACTATTCTCTTTCTTGTCGGCGCAATGCTGGCGTGGCAAATACAAGCGCAGCCCAATCAATATCAGGTGTATGAGCAGATGAACAAATTTGGGCAGTTTTTGTTTGCTTTGAACGGCGGCTATGTGGACACTGTGAACATTACACAACTCACCGAAGAGGCTATTCGCAAGGTGCTCAGCGAGTTAGACCCGCACTCTTTTTATATTTCTGCCAAAGATGCACAGGCTACCAACGAGCCATTAGTGGGCAATTTTGACGGCGTGGGCATCGAGTTCAATATGCTCAACGATACGCTATTGGTGGTGCGTGTGGTGGCAGGCGGTCCCTCGCAAAAAATTGGCGTGCTGGCAGGCGACCGCATCCTAACGGTGGATGGCAAAAGCATAGCCGGCGAAAAAATGAAAAACACCGATATTGTAAAATTATTGCGCGGACCCAAAGGCACGCAAGTGAATATAGGAGTGCTGCGCAGAGGAGTGAGCGAGTTGCTGGAGTTTAATATCACACGCGACAAAATTCCGCTGTACAGCATTTCTGCTTCGTTTTGGACAACTACGCCGGGCGTTGCCTACATCAACATTAGCCATTTTGCCAAAACCACCCACGACGAATTTAAAGATGCTTTGAAAAAATTGGGCAAAAAACCCGAAGGTTTGATTCTCGATTTGCGCAGCAACTCAGGTGGTATTCTCGAAACCGCCATTGCTATTGTGGACGAATTTTTGCCCAAAGACGCGCTCATTGTTTACACCGAAGGCCGCATCATTCCTCGCACAGATGCCTTAGCCACCGACACTTTGAATCTATTTGAAAAAGGCAAACTTGTTGTACTCATTGACGAACAATCGGCATCGGCGAGCGAAATTGTGGCAGGTGCCATACAGGACTGGGACAGGGGCTTGCTGGTGGGACGCCGCTCGTTTGGCAAAGGTTTGGTGCAAAATCAATCGGAGTTGCCCGATGGCTCGCTCATTCGCATCACCATTGCCCGCTACCACACGCCCACAGGGCGCGTCATTCAGCGCGACTACGAAAAAGGCAAGAGCAAAGAGTACTACGCAGCCCACAACAAACGCTATGAAAACGGCGAGGTGTATAGTGCCGACAGCATCTCGTTTAGTGATTCGCTCAAAGTGCTTACCCTCAAAAATCGCCGCGCTGTGTATGGCGGCGGCGGCATTATGCCCGATATTTTTACGCCATTAGACACCAGCCACCACACCGTTTATCATTCAAAAATGGTGCGAATGGGCATTGTGCATCAGTTTGCGCTACGCTACACCGACAAAAACCGCAAAGACTTGATGCAAAAGTATGCAGATTTGAAACGATATAACAAAAATTTTGTGTTTACCGATGCCGATTTTGAAGCACTGATAGCATTTGCCGAAGAAGAAAAATTGCCCAAAAATGAAGAAGATATTGCCAAGTCAAAAAGCGATATTTGCGTACAAATGAAAGGCTTGATAGCCCAAGATTTATTTGGCATCAGTGCCTACTACGAAGTAGTATATCCCTTGCTCGACGACAACTACCAAAAGGCATTGGAAATAATGAAGGATTGGAAAAATTATGAAAAAAAGTTGCAGAAATAATGAACAATGAATAATGAATAATGTGAATAGCGCATTACCTTTTGTCAATTATTATGGAAGAGTATATTTATATCGTTCAGGCATCGCTGGAGCCATCAAAATGCAAAATTGGCAAGACCAACGATTTGGACAGGCGGCTAAAAGAATATAATAATATGACCGGTAAATCCAAAGAAAACATTTACCAGTATTTATTTGCGTGCGAAGTGAAAAATATGTCGGCAGTGGAAAATGATATAAAAAATTTTTTTATTACATTGCGAGAAAATAAAAGCAAGGAAATATATTTTTACAATGACCCCTTGTTTGAAAATTATGTAAAATTTATCAAGGCACATCCGTTGTTTGTCAAAGAGATATTGGTTAAGCCGGAGAATAAAAAACAAATAGTGAAAATAGTAAAAAAGACAACACCATCTCTTGAAGAACGGGGACTGACTCATAGGGATGTGATGCGAAAAGCGCAAAAGGTGGATAATGACGAATTTTATACACGCCTTGAGGATGTCGAAAAAGAATTAGTGATGTACGATAAAGCGATTTGGGAAGATAAGGTTGTGTTTTGTAATTGCGATGATGCAGTGGGTAATGACGAGAGAGATACTTCGGCATTTGTACTCTATTTTTTGAATAATTTCAAAGAACTTGGATTGAAGAAATTGATATGCACCCATTATGGCGGCGGCATAGATTTGTTTAATCAAGGGACAAAAGGGATTATCTATATTTACATATTTACAAGAGATGGTTTTGAAGAATTAAAAGAATCTCCTAAGAATTATACAGGTAGTTTTGATGACCCGCTTTCATTGAAAATACTCAACCATGAGGCAGATATAGTATGCACCAATCCACCATTTTCAAAGGCAATAGAATATTGGAAGATAATTATTGAAAGTGGTAAAAAGTTTTTAATTATATCAAATGTATCCAATGCGATTAATACAGCGTTCATTCATTATTTTAAAAATAATAAAGTATGGGCAGGATATAATAGAGTAGATTGGTTTTTAAATTATAAAAAAGAACTTGTGAGAGCCTCAGGTTCTTGGTACACTAATTTGCCTATAACAAACAGAGCAAAATATAACCACTTAAAAATAGTGCCATTGAAAGATATACCTGAAAAGCATAAACAGTATGATGACTCAAAGATATTGTTAGTGGATAATTGCTATATTCCCAAAGGGTATAAAAAAACATTTGCCGTATCTGCCCGTTCAATATTAAATGGCTTGTTAGAAAATGGGTATAAAATAGTACAAGACAAGCGATATGAACCATACATTAATGGTAAAGCAGGTTTTGCAAGAGTATTGGTACAGAAAATAATGAATAATTGAGAATTAAGAATGCCAACCCGTAGGGTTGAATTTGAAACTTGAAACCTGAAACTTGAAACTTTTTGAACCGCGTTAGCGTATGTGGAATGATATAATTTTTGCACAACCTAAATTCTTTTGGTTGTTTTTGATGTTGCCCTTGTTGGCGGCGTGGTACATTTTTGTGTTCAACAAAAGGCATCCTACGCTGCAACTGTCCACCATTGACGGATTGGTGGGCAAAAAAAATAGCCGCTACTATTTGCAGCATCTTCCTTTTGTGGTGCGCTGCCTTGCGCTGTCGATGATGTTTGCGGCATTGGCGCGCCCGCAATCGAGCACCCGCTCGGAGAATATCTACACCGAAGGCATCGACATTGTGCTGGCATTGGACATTTCGAGTAGTATGCTGGCGCAGGACTTTAAGCCCGACCGCTTGCAGGCTGCCAAAGACATTGGCACGCAATTTGTTGCCGACCGCATTACCGACCGCATAGGATTGGTGGTGTTTGCAGGCGAGAGTTTCACGCAATGCCCCCTCACCACCGACCGTGTTACCTTGGTCAATTTGATGAAAGATGTGGAGTGCGGAATGATTGAAGACGGCACTGCTATTGGCAATGGGCTGGCTACGTCGGTGAGCCGCCTCAAAGATAGCAAGTCGGTGAGCCGCGTGGTGATACTGCTCACCGATGGCGTGAACAATCGCGGAGAGGTAGCGCCCATCACGGCTGCCGAGATTGCCAAAACCTACGGCATTAGAGTTTATACCATTGGCGTGGGCACAATAGGCACTGCCCCCTATCCTGTGATGACCGCCTGGGGCGTGCAAATGCAGCAGGTGCCTGTTGAAATTGACGAGGAGATGCTGCGCCAAATTGCCCAAATGACCAATGGCAAATACTTTCGCGCCACCAACAATGCCAAACTGTTGGACATTTACAAGGAAATCAATCAGTTGGAAAAAGCAAAAGTAGAAGTCGATTCACTCACTCACTTGAAAGAAGAGTTTGTGCCTTATGCCTTGCTGGCACTGGCTTTTCTGTTGCTCGAAATAGTTTTGCGGTGGACGGTGCTACGCCGATTGCCGTGATGAATTGATGAGCGGCGACCGCGCATAGGTTTCCATATCCTTGTCGCCGCGCCCCGAAACTGTGAGCACCACAATATCATTAGCCCCAAATGTTTCTTTTGGCAACACCGCCAAAGCGTGCGCCGATTCGATGGCAGGAATGATGCCCTCTAACTCTGTCAATTCGAGGGCTGCACGCAATGCCTCATCATCGGTAATAGCCAGCACCTTTGCTCTGCCTGTGGTGGCAGCGTGTGCGTGCAGGGGACCTATGCCGGGATAGTCCAAGCCTGCCGAGATGGAGTAAGGCTCGGTGATTTGCCCATCGTCGTCTTGCATTAGCAGCGTTTTGCTGCCGTGGATGATGCCCAATTTGCCTAAATGAATAGTGGCGGCAGACTGCCCTGTGTCCACACCCAAGCCGGCTGCTTCGGCTGAAATAATTCGTACCTTAGGGTTGTCCCAATAGTGATAGTAGGTGCCGGCAGCATTGCTGCCTCCGCCCACGCAGGCAATTAGGTAGTCGGGATAATCGCGCCCCACTTGCTCTTGCAATTGCCACTTAATTTCCTCACTGATAATGGCTTGCAGGCGGCTCACCAAATCGGGATAGGGGTGGGGTCCCACGGTGGAGCCAATCACATAAAAAGTAGTATCGGGGTGGCAGCACCAATCACGCAAAGCCTCATTGGCAGCGTCTTTGAGGGTTTTGTTGCCGCTCTGTACCGGCATTACTGAGGCGCCCAACATCTTCATTTTTTGCACATTAAGATACTGTCGTTCGACGTCGGTGGCACCCATATACACAATGCACTCCAAGCCCATTAGGGCGCAGGCTGTGGCGGTGGCAACACCGTGCTGACCGGCACCTGTTTCGGCAATGATGCGGCGCTTGCCCATCTGTTGCGCAATGAGCACCTGCCCAATTGCATTGTTGATTTTGTGCGCACCGGTGTGGTTGAGGTCTTCGCGCTTCAAGTAGATTTGCGTGTGGTAGCGCTCCGACAAGCGCTTTGCACAATACAAAGGCGAGGGACGCCCCACATAATGCTTCATCAAATGGGCATACTGCGCCTTGAAGGATGGCGATTGCAAAACATCAAGGTAGGCATTTTTGAGTGCCTCCACCGTGCCGTACAAAATCTCTGGGACGTAGGCACCGCCGTAGGTTCCGTAGTAGCCGTTGTTATCGACAGTATAGTTCACAGGGTTCACAGTTTCAGGTTTCAAGTTTCAAGTTTCAATCGTAGGCGGCGGGTTTCAAACCCGCCCGTACAGGTTTCAAGTTTCAATTGTAGGCGGCGGGTTTCAAACCCGCCCGTACAGGTATCAATTATAAATTATGAATTACGAATTATCAATTATGAATTGCTTCAACTCCGTTACGGTGAAGGGGAGGCCTTGCACTTTGTTGATTTGCGCTATGTTGAGGTGCGGGAAAGTCATTCGTAGATGGTTGGCAAATTGACCGGAGTTGAGTTCACATACTATTATCTTTTGAAAACCTTGGAGCACCTGCAAAGTGTTGATGGGCAAAGGATTGATGTAGTTGAAATGGGCTAAACTTACTGCCTTGCCCTCTGCCTGCAATTCGCTTACTGCCGAGAGTAGATGCCCGTGGGTGCCGCCCCAGCCTACTACCAGCGTATTGCCTTGGGCTGCTCCAAGTACCTCCAAGGGGGGAATGAAATCGGCAACCTTGGCTACCTTGGCGGCTCGTAGTTCCACCATCTTCTGGTGGTTCTGGGGGTCGTGCGACACGTTGCCTTTGACTGCATCCTTTTCTAAGCCTCCAATGCGATGCTCTTTGCCGCGCGTGCCGGGTATTGCCCAGCGGCGTGCCAAGCGTTGCGCGTCACGCAAATAGGGCTGATAACCTTGCTCTTTTGCGTCCACCAAAGGGGCAACAATGGCGGGGTAGTCGTTCATTGATGGAATGCGCCAAGGCTCGGCACCATTGGCAATGTAGCCATCGGTGAGGAGCACAACGGGGGTCATGTGCTCGATGGCAATTTTGGCTGCCCAAAAGGCATAGTGAAAACACTGCGAAGGCGAAGGCGCCGCCAGCACCACCACCGGCGACTCGCCGCTGCGTCCCCACAGGGCTTGCATCAGGTCGGCTTGCTCGGGCTTGGTGGGCAAGCCGGTGGACGGTCCGCCGCGCTGCACGTCCACTACCACCAAGGGCAGTTCTGCCATTACAGCCAATCCCAGCGCCTCCGACTTGAGTGCCAAGCCTGGACCTGAGGTGGTGGTTACCGCCAAGTTACCTGCAAACGCCGCCCCTATTGAGGTGCAGATGCCTGCAATTTCGTCTTCACATTGTATGGCTTTTATTCTCAGGTCTTTGCGCAGCGACAACTCCTCCAATATATTAGTGGCAGGCGTGATGGGATAGGAGCCGCAAAACAAGGGCAGTGCTGCCTTTTCGGCGGCGGCTATCAAGCCCCAAGCAGTGGCAGTGTTGCCGCTGATGATACGATATTTGCCTGCGGGCAAATGGGAAGGCGCAATGCGGTAGGTGTTGGCAAAAGCGTGGGTGTTGGCAGCGTAGTCGTAGCCTGCTTTGAGCACAGTTTTGTTGGCATCCACAAGGGCAGGTTTCTTCTTAAACTTGTGCTCGTAATAATGCTCGGTGTGCGTGAGTGGCAGGTTAAACAAATAGTAGCACACGCCCAATGCCAACATATTTTTGCAACGCAGGATGGCTTTGTTGTCCAAGGTTGCTGCTGCCAGCGCCTCTTTGGTGAGCGTGGTGAGGGGTGCCCAAATCACGTTGCGGTCGCTCAATTGCAACTCTGCCACAGGGTCGGCGGTGGCAAAGCCTGCCTTTTGCAAATGCGTGGGGTCAAAGGCATCGCGGTCAAGAATGATGGTGGCGTCGCGCTTTGTCCACTTGGCATTGGCTTTGAGGGCGGCGGGGTTCATTGCCACCAGCACATCGCAGTAGTCGCCCGAGGTGTTCACCGCCGTGCTGCCAAAGTGCACCTGAAAGCCCGACACACCCGCCACCGTGCCCTGCGGAGCGCGTATCTCCGAAGGGAAATCGGGAAAGGTCGAAACACTATTGCCCTCCAGCGCAGAGGTGTTAGAAAACAGCGTACCCGACAACTGCATCCCATCGCCGCTGTCGCCCGAAAAGCGAATCACTACATCGTTCAGTTTGCGTTCCATATTCAAGCAATTAAAACCGTTTCAATTTGTAAAACCTCGCAAAAGTAACACAAATTGTCGTATCTACAAAATCAATTTAGCAAATTATTTTGTTATTTCAAAACTTTTGTTCACCTTTGCACTCGATGTCTGAACTATGATTTTAGAATGATTAAACTGATTGATATGATTTTTTAATCATCTTTAATCATATAAATCATCCGAAAATCACAGTTCAGACAAAGTATCAATCATCATTCATCATTTAAATCAAATTATTATGGCAACATTGCACACCATCAAGGCGCATCTGTACAACAATGCGCTCACCGAAGACCCCAATGACTACATTGCCAGGGTTAGTGCCGAACGCTCGCTGAGCATCAAAGACATTTGCGAAAGCGCCGTTACTCGCGGTGGTGCCGACGTGTCCGCAGCAACAATGGAACACGCTACGAGCCTGTTCTTCAAAGAAATGGGCTATCGCCTGTGCGACGGCTTTGGCGTCAACACAGGCTGGTTCAATGCCGCGCCCCACATCAAGGGCGTCTTCAACAGTCCCACCGAGCATTTTGACCCCGCCAAACACCGCGTGCTGTTTGAGATACAGCAAGGCGCGGAACTGCGCAAAGAGTTGGATTGGGTGCAGGTGGATATACTCGGCGTAGCCGAAACCGGCTTGTACATTGCCCAAGTAACGGACGTCAAGACAAGCAGCGTCAATGACGTTATCACACCCAACTACACCCTCAAGATTAGCGGGTACAAGTTGAAGATTGTGGGCGACAACTCCGCCAATGGCATCTACTTTGTTGCCGAAGTGGGCGGTGCACGCACAAAAGTGGATGCATCGGACATTGTTGTCAACAACCCCAGCGAGATAATAGTGATGGTGCCTGCATTGGCAGCGGGAGAGTACAAGGTGGAGGTAACCACGCAATACAGCGTAGGCACTGTGCTCAAAGAGCCACGTACAACGATATTTGACAAGATTTTGACGGTGCAATAGCCCCGTTCGTCAAAAGACCCTTTGGACGCACAGTCAAAGGGTCTATGGATGCTCAATCAAAGACCCTTTGGATGCACAGTCAAAGGGTCTTTTGATGCTCGGTCAAAGATGCGCTATAGGCGCGTCAAGTGTATTTATGATTGCAACAATGTCTTTGTCCCGCAGGGACAGCACTTTATTAACCGTAGGCTTTAGCCTACGGATAACACCTATACATCATATTATCTTTTTGTTATGAAACACAATCTTCCTCACAACCACAACCATCTCAAAGCAGCAGCCCCCAAGCCTACGGCAAAGGACGCGCCTATTAAAATCCCTGCGTGGCTCTCCAAAGCCGCGTTACCATTGATTATCCTGCTCACAATGGGCATCTATGGCGACGGCGTGTTGCACAACAAGATGCTCATAGATTGGATAGACGACAATGCCAATATCGTTTCCAATATAGACATTCGTCAACTGTCGTTGGATAACCTCAAGAATTGGTTTACCAAAACCTACGTCGAAATGTATTGCCCCATCAAAATGGCGGTGCACGCCCTCGAGTACGCTCTGTGGGGCATCAATCCTGTGGGCTACCACGCAGTTTCGCTGCTGATGCACTGCCTCAATACCTTGATGGTGTTTTATTTGCTGTTTTGGTTGATTGGCAGCCGACGGGGCGCTTGTGTGGCTGCGCTGTTGTTTGCCATACATCCAATGGCGGTGGAGCCTGTCGCGTGGGCATCGGGGCGCGGCGATGTGCAATGCACTATGTTCTATTTGGCAGCACTCATTTGTTACTACAAATATAGGCTGGCTGGTCGTCAACCAAGCCACCCGAAACGGCTCCAACGATGGTGGTTCACAGGGCGTTGGATGCTGTTTGCATGGCTCTTCTTTGCCATGTCGTCTATGTCCAAGGTGTCGGGCATCACCCTGCCTGTGCTAATGCTGTTGATGGATGTCTATCAAGGGCGCATCAATTGGAAACGCAAGCAATTGATAAGCGGCAATTGGAAATTAGTAGTAGAGAAGTTGCCTTTTTTGGCTGTGTCGCTTGCATTGGGGCTAAAAGTGCTCTCCGAGCGCGGCGATGATGTATTTGCCCCGCTTTCCACCGCCATCTATTCCACCGCGTTTTACATTGCCAAATTTGTTGCACCCGTGCAGCAGTCTATCATTTATCCTAACATAGTCCTTTACGAAACTGCATCGGTGCAGTACTATCCCTTTGTGTTGCTGGGGGCGGCGTTGTTGTTCGTCTTTTGCAAACGACAACGCAAAGCAATGCTGTTTGGCTTTGGCTTTTTTCTAATAACCGCCAGCCTCGTCCTCGTCCCCATCAAAACAGGCTTAGCCAACGACCGCTATGCGTACTTGCCCTACATTGGCTTTTACTTTATCGTTGCCCACATGCTGGCGTCTTCAATTGTGTTGCACAAGCGATGGTTGTGGGTTGTGTTGCTGGGCATCGTAGGTATTTTTACCTACCGTTCACACCAAATGAACAAGGTTTGGTACGACGAAATGGCGCTCTGTCAAAACTATATGAAAAACACACCCGACTTTGGCGACCCTTACTATTATGTAGCAGATTTGTACGGCAAACGCCGCAACTACGATACCGCACTCAAAATCGCACTCAAAGGCACCAAGGCAAAGTACAAGTCGTACAAAGCCTACATTGCCGCAGGCGAAGTCTTTGCCGTAACCGACCGCTACGACGATGCCATCACCTACCTCAACATTGCCCAAAGTTTAGACACATCCATCTCCAACTACCAAGAGGTGTGGGTCAACAAAGTAAAGACTTACATGTGGTCAAGCCAATTGGATTCATTGGACAAGTATCTGCAAAAGTTCACCGACACCTCTATGGTGTGGTACAACGTGCAGCACATATACAGGGTAGCGCAGGGGAAAGCCTACGCAGCATTCCACAAAAATGATTTTGAAACCACCGTCAAAGAGTTAAACGAGGCAGAATCGATAAAGCCTCTCGACTCCGATGGCTATTGGTGGCGGGCGGCAGCCAACATCAACCTCACCCGCTTCGCAGAAGTAATCCCCGACCTCGACCAACTGCTACTATTGGATTCGACCAACGTAAGCCATTACATCTGGCGAGCCAAAATGTACCTCGAACTCAACCAGCCCGAAGACGCCCGCAGAGACTACAACAAACTGCTCCAACTTGCACCCGACAACGAAGAAGTGCACACATTGGAGCAGAGTTTGCGACCGTAAAGTATTTGGATATTGTATCAAGGCACAAGAGTTACATCGCCCAACCTTTAATTCTGTCCACTGCCTCTAAGGTGTCGGCGCGTTTGCCAAAGGCAGTGAGGCGAATGTATCCTTCGCCGCTGGTGCCAAAGCCAGCCCCGGGCGTGCTCACTATTTGCAGTTCATTAAGCAAGCGG
This sequence comes from Bacteroidia bacterium, assembly GCA_025996715.1. Lineage (GTDB taxonomy): Bacteria > Bacteroidota > Bacteroidia > Bacteroidales > UBA932 > BNTQ01. The sequence continues at coordinate 16,784 of BNTQ01000007.1, forward strand.
TCAAAGAATCCCCACGACGACTGCTTGTGCGGCGTTTGCACCCACAAGTAGGGTGCATTCACGCCTCCATAAACCCGCATCCCTATTGCCTCCAAGGCAGTCTTGATAATGCGCGCATTCTCGTGATAATAGCCAATGGTAGCCTGCACCTGCCTTTTGCCTTCGGGCAAATACACCGCTTCGGCAGCGCGTTGCACAATGTAGGCAGTGCCGTTGAACTTGGTAGCCTGTCGCCGCCGCCATTGGTCATTAAGCGACACCCGCTTGCCATCCAAAGACTTAACCTTCAGCGCCTTAGGAATAACAGTATAGGCACATCGCAAGCCCGTAAAGCCTGCCGTTTTTGAAAAACTGCGGAACTCTATGGCAACCTCTTTGGCACCCTCTATCTCGTAAATGCTATGCGGCACATCATCTTCGGTGATGAATGCCTCGTAAGCAGCATCATACAAAATCAGGGCATCGTTCTGCAAGGCATAGTCCACCCACCCTTTGAGGGCAGCCCTGTTAATAGTGGTGCCGGTTGGATTGTTAGGAAAGCACAAATACACCACGTCCACGCGGCTTGTTGGCAATTCGGGGATAAAACCATTGTCCGCCGTGCAAGGCAGGTATTGGATTTGTGACCATCTGCCATTTTGCAAATCGCCCGCGCGACCGCCCATCACATTGGTGTCCACATACACAGGATACACAGGGTCGGTTACTGCCACAAGGTTCTGGGCACTCAATATATCGCCAATGTTGCCTGTATCGCTTTTGGCACCGTCGCTCACAAATATCTCATCTTGTGCAATATCCATACCGCGTGCCGCAAAGTCGCCGGCAACAATAGCATCCAGCAAAAATGGGTAGCCTCTGTCGGGGGCGTAGCCGCGCAAAGTGGTTTCGGCACCCATTTCGAGCGTTGCCTTTTGCAATGCCTCTATCACAGCAGGGGCAAGGGGTTGCGTAACATCGCCAATGCCCAAACTAATAACCTTTTGCTCAGCATGTGCCGCTTTATAGGCTTTGACACGATTGGCAATCTCGGCAAACAAGTAGTTGCCGGGCAGTTTCAAAAAATTTTCATTAACGTAAGCCATAATAATAATAATGAGATATGAAATATAAGTAAATAATAATCCGCAGACACATTCAAATCAAAAATACAACTTTTTGATTTTGCAAAATTAGTAAAAAGTATTCATTACAACCATTATTTTTTACAAAGATATTTGTTTTCAACTCCCCATCAGGCATTTAACAATCTTTAACAACCTTTTCATAGTAGATTTTTATCACTTTTGCGTATTGCTAATTATACGATTTAAAAAATGGAAAAGATAAAACAGATTTTACAAAAATACATAGCAGGCGACATCAACCAAAAAGAATATGCGGCGTTGAAAAAATATACGGCGCAACTTTCGGACGAAGAATTGAAAAACGTATTGTCGGGCATTTGGGAGGAGTACAACGAAGATGCTGTTTTTGATGGGTTTGACGAATTGGTGCAAAAATTGCGGATAACGCCAATCACATTGATACCTACCCAACGGCGCACCCAACGGTGGAACACTTTTTTGCGAATGGCAGCCTCGTGGGCTATCCCGTTGGCTTTGGCATCAACAGTTTATTTGTACTACAATAATAGGCAATTGCAAACGTTCTTGAACAAGCCCATTACGGTGAACGTCAAAAGCGGCGGCAAAGCAGAAGTTACGCTGCCCGATAGTTCCACCATTTACCTCAATGCGGCTACTCAATTGCGTTACTTGTCCAACTTTGGCAAAGACAAGCGGGCAGTTTCGCTCAACGGCGAAGCCTATATGAAGGTGAAACGAGATGCCGAAAAACCTTTTTGCGTGGACGCAAGATGGGTGCAAATAGAAGTGTTGGGAACGGAATTTAATATCGCCGCCTACGAAAATAAAGACGAGATAAAAACTACACTTGTGAGCGGCTCGGTAAAATTGACCACGTTGGGAAAAACCCCGCAAACCGTAGTATTGGAGGTGAACGACAAAGCAGTGTACAACAAGCAACACGATGTATTGACGATAGAAAAAACAGACCCGCACTACGAAATGGCGTGGATGAGCGGCGAATTGGTATTTCGTTCGGCAAAGTTCTTGGAGATTATACAAACCTTGCAACAGCGTTACGGTGTGGACATCACCATAGTGGGCAAAAAAAGCAGCAACGACTCATTCACAGGGCGTTTCAAAGAAGACAATGTGTATAGCGTGCTCAAAACATTGCAACTGCATTATCATTTTGCTTATACAATGAATACGGATAATAAGATAGAGATATTGTTTTAATTGACGATAATTGTCTAATTTAAACCTACGTTTAAATTAGACAAAAAATAATTTTTAATTTTAATTCTACAACCGCTATGAAGTGTAAAAACCGTCATTTTTACAAGCCGTTGGCATACTTGTTTTGTTGGGTGCTGATGCTTTTGCCCAATGTTTTGTATGCTCAGCAAAACAACGTAACCATTACGGTTGCCAACGAAAATCTTCGCACGGTGTTTGACTTGTTGGAAAAAGAAACCGACTACCGATTTACCTATCTTGACGTAGTACTGCCTGCCGAAAAAAACATCACTATTTCGGTGCAGGATATGCCCATAGAACGTTTTTTGGAACGTGTACTTGCCGCTACATCGCTCACTTTTAGACGCACAGGAACTACTTTTGCTATTATTAAAAAAACAGAAACTCCCACAACGCAAAAAGCCGTATCGGGAGTTGTTACCGATGATAATGGCGAGCCTATTATTGGTGCAACGGTGGTGGTAAAAGGGAGTTCCATTGGTGCTACTACCGATGCCGCCGGAAAATTTTTGCTTACTGCATCCGAGCGCGATGTGTTGTTGGTGTCGTTTATGGGCTACAAAACACAAGAAATCACAGTGGGCAACAAAACGGATTTGGCACTGCAAATGCAGGAAGATGCTACGGAGTTGGAGGATGTAGTGGTGGTGGGATATGGTACGGTCAAAAAAAGGGACTTGACCGGTGCCGTTTCTTCTGTGAAAGCCAGCGACCTCAACTTGGTATCATCAGCCTCTGTGGGGCACATTTTGCAGGGCAAGGCTGCGGGCTTGAGTGTGTCGCAAAATAGCGCACAGCCCGGAGGCGGATTGGACATTTTTATTCGTGGAGCAGGCTCAATCAATGCCAGCAACAAACCGCTTTACATTGTTGACGGATTTCCCATAGCCACAACGTCGGAGCAATCGCTTGGCAACACCGACAAACTCAATTCGGGTACGCAGGGTGTGCTCAATTTTTTGAACCCCAACGATATACAATCTATTGAGGTTTTAAAAGATGCTTCGGCAACAGCCATATACGGCTCGCGTGCTGCCAACGGCGTGGTGCTCATTACCACCAAACGCGGCTCGGTGGGAAGACCTGTGGTTACTTTTTCTGCCTCATTTGCCGTTCAACAACATACTGATATTTACGATGTGTTTGGTCTCAAAGATTGGATGAACGAAAAAAATGTATCCTCGTGGGATTTGTGGATGTACGAAAATGAAGTATTTCCTTATGGCAGCAGAACTTTGGAGGAAGCCAATGCCTTACCCAAAAACGGCGTAAAGTATAAATTGCCCTACACCGACAAAGAGATTGAAAACGCAGGCGAGGGCACCAATTGGATTGACTTGGTAACTCGCAATGGAAAAATTAATCAGTATAATTTGAGCGTTCAAGGTGGAACTACCGAATCTAAATATCTTGTATCCGCCAACTATTATGACCATCAGGGCATTATTAGCAATTCGAGGATGCAACGCTATTCGGGTAAAGTTAACTATGACCAGAACTTGAGCAAATACTTCAAAATGTCGCTCAACCTCACTGCCTCGCGGCTTGACAACGACAACACGCCGCTTGGCGATGGACAGTGGGAAAAATCGGGTTTGGTACGCGCTGCCGTGCAAATGGGACCTCATATTGAGGCAAAATTGCCCGACGGCAGTTATCCCATCAATCCCTTGCTGCCTCAACAACCCAACCCTTACTCTCTGCTGGATGTAACAGATAGAAGCCTCATAGACAGAATTGTAGCCAATACCAGCGTTACGGCAGAGCCTGTGAAAGATTTGCTTTTGAAATTGAATGTGGGATTGGACAGGTCGGCGCAAAATCGCAAAACCTATATGCCCAAAACCACGCTCTACGGCAGCCAGACCAACGGAATTGCCACCATCAATGACAGAGATAATGAGCAGTACCTTACCGAATTGACTGCCAATTACTCTTTTGATTTATTCAAAATCCACCATTTTGGTTTGTTGGCAGGCTATTCTTACGAAAATTTTCACACCGACGAAAGCAATTCCGGCAACAACAGTTTCATTACCGATGGTTTTTTGTGGAACAATTTGGGTGCAGGCGAGGGCACCAAGGTAGTAGGTTCCAACGCCTATTCCAACAAGTTGGCTTCGTTTTTTGGCAGGGTCAATTATACGCTATTGAACAGATATTTGCTCACTGCTACCTTGCGTGCCGACGGTGCCAGCGTGTTTGCCCGCAACCACAAGTGGGGATATTTTCCTTCCATTGCATTGGGTTGGAATATGGCGGATGAAAAATTTATGTCGTTCAGCAAAAGATATGTGGATATGTTGAAGTGGCGCGTAAGTTATGGTCAAACAGGCAATTCCGACATTGGCAGCAACGCTTTTGCATCCTACTACGCGCAGATTGCCTACGCAAGGCAGGACAATAGCCCCATTGTGGGCGTGTTTCCAAGCAGATTGGAAAATCCGAACTTGAAGTGGGAAACCACATCGGAGTTCAACGTGGGATTGGATGTGTCGGTGCTCAAAGGACATATTTCGGCATCTTTTGAGTACTACAACAAGGTCATATCCGACCTGCTCAACTACAAGCCGCTCAACACTTATCACGATATTAGCCTGGTGATGGCAAACATCGGCAAAACGCAAAGTCAAGGTTTTGAAATTACGTTGAATACCAAAAATATAAGTAGAAGGGATTTTACTTGGACTACCGATTTTACTTTCACCACCTACCGCGACCGCTGGTTGGAGCGCACCGACGATTGGAAACCTGCGGTGTATGAAAATGTTACAGACCCCATCCGCGCCCGATATTCCAGACAAGCCACCGGCATACTGCAAACGGGCGACCCTGTTCCTGCGGCGCAGCCCGACTTGCGTCCCGGACAACTCATCATTGCTGATATTAACGGTTACGTGAGGGACGAAGATGATAATCCCAAAGTGGATGCGAATGGAAAATTTATGCTCACAGGCAAACCCGATGGCATTATTGATGATGCGGACACGCGGCTCATTGGCAGCAGCGACCCCGGTTTTATACTTGGTTTGGGCAATACACTCAAATACAAAGGTTTTGATTTGTCATTCAATTTTTATGGAATGTTTGACCGTATGATGGAAGACCCCACCCGTATGGCGTATGGTGTATCTTCGTGGCCCATTGCACAGTACGGGTACAACGGTTTGCGCAGTATCCAACAACGTTGGATGCCCGACAATCCATCTACCACCCACCCAAGTTCGTTCTACACCGATTCGCGTTACAGTGCCGGCGATTTTTTCTTAGAAAAGGCGTGGTTTATACGTTTGCAAACCATTGGTTTGGGATATACTCTGCCGGCTAATAAAATACTAAACAAAGTGATTTCGAGTTGCCGTGTGCATGTGGATGTGAATAATGTGTTCACTATCACGCCCTACGGTGGATTAGACCCCGAAACGGACAGTTACGCAGCGGCTTACCCCAATGCACGTACTTACTCTGCCGGCATAGATATTACTTTTTAATGGATAATGGATAATGGACAATGTTTTTGAAACTTATGATAAGGAGAAGGTTCGGGAGGCGAACCCTACATGGTTCGGGAGGCGAACCTTACATGGTTCGGGAGGCGAGCCTTACATGGTTCGGGAGGCGAGCCTTATAGGGCTCAAGAGACGAGCCTTATAGGGGTCGAGAGCAATACATTAAAATTTAAACTTGTATTTATGAATAAACTTTTGAAAATTACGCTTATAGGCATCACCGCACTCGGTATGACGGGATGCTATGGAGAGTTAGACCCTGAATCCTACTCGGAAATCAATCCCTCGATGTTTCCAAACACGGAGGAGGATTTGCAATCTTTGGTGATGTCGTGCTACTATCCGTTGCGGGGCAGTTGGTGGGATGGCATTAACTCTACTTCCGAGCAAGGACAAATGTTTGTGAACGATTGTTGCACCGAAATTCTTACCGGAAAATATGGAGCACAAAAATTATGTTCCGAACTGTCTTACAACGAGACAAGCGAGGAAATAACTTGGTTTTACTACACCCGTAATGCGGGTGATGGTACAACACACGGCACGTATGGATTTCTTAGTAAAATCAGCCGTTGTACACAGATTCAAGACCAAATTGAAACCAGCAAATTGGACGATAGCCGCAAAGCCCGCTACATTGCAGAGGTACGTTGTGCAAGAGCATTTATGTCGTACATTCTGTTTGACTTGTATGGACCCTTGGTGATTGCTCCATTGGAATTGCTAAAGAACCCGCTGACGGAAGCACCGCTTGCCCGTATGACTAACGAGGAGATGGTGAAATTTATTGAAGACGACTTACTCTATGCCGCAGAGAATTTGCCTATGCCCAAGGAAGCCGAGTATGGACGGTTTAGTGCAGGATTTGCCAAAATGTTGCTCATCAGGCTATACCTGCACGAAACGGTGAACGATAAAACCTATTACAACAAAGTGGAAACGCTTGCCCGCGAACTGATGACCAATGCCTACGGCTACAGTTTGGTGCCCAATTATCCTTCGCTGTTTGAAAAGGCAGGACAAACAGGAAACAACCCCGAATACATTTTTGTAATACCTTGCACTTACGACGGTTACAGCCAAAATCAGTGGCTTATGATGGCGATGCCCCCCGACATTGACGGTCCGGTAAAAGGCTGGCAAACTGTGCAAAGTACGTGGTGGTTTTATGATACATTTGAACCCACCGATACGCGAAAAACCTACCTGCTTGACCACTACTCCGACGGGAAAGGGAATGTGATTAATCGTACCAACCCCGGAGCGACGATGGATTTAGGACCCATTCCCCAAAAATATGAAATGGATGCACTCGTGCCCGCCAGTGCCAATTATTCCGATTTGGATATTGTGCTCTACCGCTACGCCGATGTGCTGCTCTCGCTTGCCGAAGCCATAGTGATGAAGCCGGGCGGTGCGGTCAATCAAGAGGCGGTGGGCTTGATGAACGAAATACGGCGGCGAGCCAACTTGAGCGACAAGCAAGTGTCGGATTTTTCAACGCAAGAAGATTTTATAGACCAATTGCTTACCGAGCGCAGCCACGAGTTTTGGTGCGAAAGCGGGCAATACCGCGCCGACCTAATACGTTTTGACAAACTCTACGACCGCGTGGTGGAGTTGAACCAAGGTCTGGCACCGTATGCCAGCAAATATAAGTACCTTTTTCCACTGCCGCTTTCGGTAATTGTGGACGGCAAGGGCAAGGTGGTGCAAAATAGTGGATACGGCATTTAGTGAACAATGGACAATGAACAATGGACAATTTGAAACTTGAAACCTGAAACTAAAAACTTTTGTATGAAAAACATAATGAAATCAACAACGTTTCTTTTCCTGCTATGCGGCGGTATGCTGGCTTGTAATGGAAGCAATAATAAACCTTCAACGGAACAAACATCGCAGTTGGAGGAGGTAACTTATGAGGCGAGTGATGTCAAATTTCCAAATCCCGAGAGGGGATTTTACCGATACACCGAAAGCCGCATTGGTGCTTCACCCACGATGTTGAACGAAAATACGCTGAAGTCCTTTCGCGCACAAAATTTTTCGCTCATCTACAGAATTTATTACCTGAAAGATTTTAAAGACCAAGCAATTTCGCAAGTAGCATTGGAGCAGATAGAAACAGATATGGCTACCTTGCGTAAATCGGGTTTGAAATGTGTGTTGCGCTTTGCCTATTCCAGCAACGAAAACGAAGCCGATGCTCCCTTAGCCATTGTGTTGCAACACTTGGAGCAGTTGCAGCCTATTTTTGCGAACAATTGCGATGTGATTGCCGTTTTGCAAGCCGGATTTATTGGTGCGTGGGGCGAGTGGTATTATTCGTCTAACAACTTGAAAAACGATGCCGTGAGGGCTACCATATTGAACAAAATGTTAGAGGTGTTGCCCGCTCGCCGTATGATTCAAGTGCGCACTCCTGCCTATAAAGTTAATTATCTGCAAAATAATGGCACACCATTGAAGCACAGTCAGGCTTTTTCGGAAAGCAAAATTGCCCGCATAGGTCATCACAATGATTGTTTTATGGCAAGCAACACCGACTATGGCACTTACGAAAATATTGCGACCGAAAAAGCGTACATCGCCGGCGAGGGCATCTATGTGCCTGTGGGCGGCGAAACCTGCCCTCCCGATGGTGTATCCGCTGCCGATTGCCAAAAAGCCGAAAACGAAATGCGCACTTTACGCTGGAGTTTTCTCAACGAAGATTACTATAAAGGCGTAAACGACAAGTGGATAACGCAGGGCTGTATGGACAACATTATCCGCGAGTTGGGCTATCGTTTTGTGCTGCAATCGGGTGCATTCACGGCTACGGCGGCACCCGGCGGCACTCTAAATGCAGAGTTGGTGCTCAATAACCTTGGCTACAGCAGCCCCTACAATCCTCGCGGTATGGAGTTAGTGCTCAAAAGTACAACTTCTTCCGACGTATTTGTGGCACAACTGAGCGAAGACCCGCGATTTTGGAAACCCAAAACACCTGCCGAAGTGAACTTGAGTGTGGGCATTCCGGCGGATATGCCGCAAGGTGTGTACGATTTGTACCTGCACCTGCCCGACCCCGAACCCGCATTGCACGACCGCCCCGAATACGCTATCAGGCTGGCAAACAAAGACCTTTGGGACGAACCAACCGGCTACAACCGATTGAATCATCAAATTAGCATTGGCGATTATTCATCTGCTGCCTATACAGGCGAGCAGTGGTTCAAAAAAAGTAAGTAATTATATTCATTGTTCACTGTTTTTATTTTTTAATTTAATCTATTTTTTTATGAAAAAAACATTCAAAAACCTGTTGTTAATGGGCATGTTTGGCTCATTAGTTTTTTGCCTTTCGTGCAAGAAAGACAAAAATGAACCCGCTGGCGGCGATAAGCCCGTCATCGAAAATCTTGCCGCCAATCCTTCGGCATCGGTCAAGTATGGTGATGTGGTAGCCCTCACGGGTAAATTTACCGACAAAGTGGGGCTCAAGTCCTACACGGTAAAAATTAGTAACGCCGACGGCGATTTGTGGGAAACCACCAATCTGCTCACCGGCACTGCCTACAACCTGAACTTGGACGTGGCAATTCCGTTGCCCCAAAACGCCAGCGCAGGTGATGTGCAACTGAGCCTCACGCTCAAAAACAGCGGCAATAGTTCCGCAACGGAGGAACTGACTTTCTCTTCTGTGGCGGTGCCTACATTCACCAGCCTTTACCTTGTGGTAGGAAGCAAAACTTTTACGCTGGACAAAGTGGACGGAGTGTTTGTTGTCGAAGACCTTTTTGCTGCCAATGCCGCAGGAAAAATCTATGCTAATTCAAACAAAACAGGCTTATTTTGGGGAACAACAAGTAGCGAAATCACTGCATTAGGCAATGACGACATCACTTTTGGAAAGGCAGCAGAGGCATATCTAAAAGTAACTTTTGACCCCATCACTTTTGCCATCAATGTTGAGGAACAAACTTGGACACCCATCAACGAGCCGCTTTATATCTTGGGCGATATATCCGGACGTTGGCAAGATGCTGAAATTACAGGAGAAATCAACGATACCAAAATGCAGGGTTATCAATTAGGCGACAAAAAATATTGGACATGGACTCCGCCTTCTACCGAAATTGAAGAGGCAGGTAACTGGTGGGGAGCTATCAAAATTAATCCTTTTAGATTTAAAATAGGTGGAGCAGAACAATATATTCTCTATCGGGGTAATACGATTAGTGTTGAAAACGCTGATGATAACAGTGCTGCTTTTGCCACTTCGGTTGGCGGTCACGTTACTATCAAAGTATTCCACGACGGGACTACGTTTAATAAAGTGAGCATAGAGGAAATACTTTGGGAAGATGGAAGTACCGTGAGAAGTTTGGAGTACTTGCTTAACGGTGCTCTTAACATTAACGGAACTTCGGTACCAACAGCACTTACTTTTGCCGGTACACCCTTATCCTTAAAAACAGGAACAGCCTACGTTTTTGAAGGAACGGTGAGTTTAACAAAAGAGCAGGATATTACCGCAATAGGAGCCGATTTGACTACGGCGAATCCGGATAGGGATGTTTTCACAGGAAAAGGAAATGCTACTTGGCATGTGGTTGGAAACACCGGTCAATATCTTATCAGGATTGACCCGTTTGCCTCTACTATCTACGCTTGTTTGTTAGGCGGTTATCCTGATGTCATTTACATGGACGGTTGGAGTTGGGCTAAGGCAGCCGGCGACCCCGGCAATAATTGGAATCCGGAGAACCGTTTGGCATTGCAACGAACATCTACTGAGAGTTACATTTACGAAGCCACTTTCCACTATAGAGGCTGGGGAGGTGATGTTAATTTCTGGTATGCACCTTATACGGATGCTGATATTAACAAAAAACGTTTCCTATTGAAGTATTTTGCAGGAGTAACACCTTTCACGGATACCAATGTGAAAGTCATAGATGACAGTGCCGAACACAACGATTATCTCAAAGTAACTATTGACTTGAAAGATGGATTTACAGAGGAAACAACAGAGGAATCCGGACCCGATGGAAATGTATTTGTGATAACTCCTACAAATGGGAGACAATTCACGGTAACTTTTACCCCTATTCCCGAATAAAATTGAATTGATTTATAACTCTGTCATTGAGAATAAAATTTTTGATGACAGAGTTATATTTTTTCTAATATTCTGCTATATCCGTTTTGTTAATTTGAAATAAAACCGTACCTTTGCGTTGTGGTAACCTAACAAAGAATGGATAAAAAAATAAAAGAAAATAGTTATGAGCAAAACAAGCATCCATATTCATCGGGGCTACCCAAAGTGCATGCAAGTTTTGATACTACAAAATACATCAGCGACATGCGTGAAGACAAAGAGTTGGTATGAGAGTGTATTTAGACACATCGACAATTATCCCCTCAATGTGTGATGTCAGTTATGCAATTACATTTGATGCAAAACAAGCAATGGCATTTGAAGATTCTGGTATTAAAACATGGAAATAATTTTTCTGCTTAATCCAAATAAAATGAAAAAACTACATCAAAAAACATTACAATTTTTAAATTTATTCTGCCTGCTTTTCGCTTGTGTCCACGTGAACGGACAAGTGTATCGCTCGGCGGTGAGTATTGACAAAAGCGAATATTGGTGGGGAGGCGCTGTGGCACTTGGCTCCAAAATGCCTTACCTTGCCCCTGTTGCCACTTTTGATTTGGCTACGCAAAACGGTAATAATCAAGTAGTCCCGTTGTTTCTATCGAGCAAGGGGCGTTCGGTTTGGAGCGATTATCCCTTCCGATTTGAAGTGAAAAAAGATTCGATTTATTTCCAATCCGAACACGAATTACTTGGCGTTCAGCAACGCGGCAAAACGCTGAAAGAGGCTTATTTGGATGCTTCCAAAAAACATTTTTCGCCTTCGGGTACCATTCCTGATACCTTGTTTTTTACAATGCCGCAGTACAATACTTGGATTGAACTGATGTACAATCAAAATCAAAAAGACATTATGCATTACGCGCAGCAAATTGTCCAAAACGATTTGCCGGCGGGGATTTTGATGATTGACGATAATTGGCAAAAGTATTACGGGAATTTTGAATTTAAGCCTGACCTGTTTCCCAATCCGGAACAAATGATTCGTCAATTGCACACGATGGGCTTCAAGGTTATGCTTTGGGTGTGTCCCTTTGTGAGCGCCGACTGCCCCGAATACCGCTTTTTGGCGGATAAAGGTTGGTTGTTGAAACAAAAAGGAAGCAAGCATCCCGCAATTATTCCTTGGTGGAACGGCTACAGCGCTTGTTACGACTTGACAAATCCCGATGCGTTCAATTATTTGATTTCGCAACTCAAAGAGATGCAGGAAAAATACGGCATTGATGGCTTCAAATTCGATGCGGGCGACAATGCTTTTTATGACCCTGCGCTTGTGGCAGGTTATGATAAAAACGCGCTTTCGGTAACGCACACCGAGAGTTGGGAAAAAGTCGGATTGGCGTTTCCGTTCAACGAATTTCGCGCTGGGTGGCGAATGGGCGGACAACCTTTGGTGGAGCGTCTTGGCGATAAAGAATATTCGTGGAATGCGGTGAAATTATTGGTGCCCGATATGGTAGCCGCCGGATTGTTAGGCTACGCCTACACTTGCCCCGATATGATTGGCGGCGGGAGTTTCACGTCCTTTCTCAATATCTCGGATGATAAATTTGACCAAACCTTGATTGTTCGCTCGGCGCAGGTGCACGCTTTGATGCCGATGATGCAGTTTTCGGTAGCACCGTGGCGCATTCTTAGCCCGCAAAATTTGGCGATAGTGCGCAATATGGCACGTTTGCACGAAAAGATGGGCGCTTACATTCTGCGTTGCGCCCGCGAGTCCTCGCATTCCGGCGAACCCATTGTGAGGGCAATGGAATACGCCTTTCCCAACGAAGGTTTTGCCGCCTGCAACGACCAATTTATGTTAGGCGAAAGATATTTGGTGGCGCCGGTAGTAACACCGGAAAATTCTCGAACAGTGCAATTGCCCAAAGGAAAATGGAAAGACGAACAAGGAAAAATACACAAAGGCGGTCAAACCATTCGCTTGACAGTGCCGCTGGAAAGATTGCCCTATTTTGAAAAACTTTGATGTATGCAAAACAACCGCATTCTCGCTATTGATTTTTTTCGTGGATTGACAATGCTTTTGCTCGTTGCCGAAACCACCGAGTTGTACAACATTATGGACTGGACGCAAATGCAGCACCATCCTTGGCACGGGCTTAGGTTTTGGGATTTGATACAGCCATTTTTTATGTTCATTGTGGGCGTGGCAATGCCGTTTTCGTTGGCACGTCGCGGAAGTTACCGCAAAAATTGGCGGCACATCATCGCTCGCTGCCTCATTTTGTTGGCAATGGGCACAGGCATACAATGCGCCTACAGCGGCAAATTGGTGTGGGAATTGTGGAACGTGCTTGCGCAATTGTCGGTAACTATTCTCATTGCATACGCTATTATTAAGTTAAAAGTCAAGTGGCAAATAGTCGTTTCGTTAGGGCTAATTTTGGTTACCGATTTTGCCTATCGCTTTTTTTCGGCAGAGGGCTTTAATCAAGCCTTTGTGATGGACAAAAATTTTGGTTCGTGGATGGATATGTTGTTGATGGGCAAAATCAATGACGGCGGTGGTTGGGTGGCTATCAACTGCATTCCTACGGCAGCGCACACAATTTGGGGCGTCTTGGCAGGTATCCTGCTACAAAATACCACCCTCAACAAGATGGGCAAGTTATGGCGAATGTGCCTTGCCGGTGCTATTCTTTTATTGGTGGGCTACACGCTTGATTTGTCGGGCATTTCGCCCATCATCAAACGGATATGCACTGCCTCATTTGTGCTCGTTTCGGGCGGCTGGGCGATATTGGCACTCGCACTTTCGTATTGGCTGATTGACATAAAGGAGCAAACAAAAATTGTGATGCCCTTTGCCATCGTGGGTATGAACTGCCTGCTGATATATTTGCTCACACAAACGGTGGGTATGCAGTGGTTTAACGAATTTGTGGCTATTTTTGCAGGTGGATTTGTTGCTTGCGTGGGTTTCACGCAGCACATTCAAGAAGTCTGCTCCGCCTTGATAACATTAGGTTTTGAATGGTTGCTGTGTTATTATTTGTATAAAAAATCTATCTTTGTAAAAATATAATTGGATATTGTTCTTTGACTTATTGCTCACATAAAAGATGGAATTTATACTTGGCTAAAAGTAGATATTTTTATCACATTCCGCTGATTATAGGTTTGTATAACCAGCGGAATCTAACAAAAAAATAAACATTCCGCTGAAAATAAATCCAAAAAAGTAGCGGAATCAATATTTTTTATGTAACTTTGCGCCAAATATAAAATTGTAATTTTTATGGAAATCATTGGAAGACAGGACGACCAACGCACGCTGCAACAATACTTTGAGAGCGACAAACCCGAATTTGTTGCAGTTTATGGACGGCGCAGAGTGGGCAAAACTTTTTTGATAAAAGAATTTTTTGCAGACCGTTTTTCGTTCTACATTTCGGGCTTGGCAAATGCCACAAAAGAAGAACAACTCGACAACTTTGCCGCCACGCTTACGGCTTATGGCAAAACGCCATACGCTCGCGCCGACAATTGGTTGGCAGCCTTTCGCCAACTTGCTCATTTGCTCAAAAATGACAAGCGGCGCAGCAAAAAAGTGATTTTTATAGACGAATTGCCTTGGTTTGACACGCCGCGTTCGGGCTTTATCACAGGCTTGGAGTATTTTTGGAATTCGTGGGCTTCGGCGCAACCCGAAATTCTGCTGATAACCTGCGGTTCGGCTACTTCGTGGATGGTCAATAAATTGCTGCGAAATCGCGGTGGGCTGCACAATCGCGTTACGCACCGAATGTTGATTGAGCCATTTACACTGTCCGAATGTGAGGCATTTTTTAAGCATAAAAAAATCGTTTTGGAACGCAAAGATATTGTCGAAAGTTATATGATTTTTGGCGGCATTCCGTTCTATCTTAATATGTTTGCAAAGGGTTTGAGCGTGGCGCAAAATGTTGATAAAATGTGTTTTGGCAGAAATAGCGAATTGAAAGACGAATTTTCGTTGCTCTATTCTTCATTGTTCAAACACGCCGAAAATTACAAAAAAGTGGTATCGGTATTGGCAAAGAAAAAAATGGGATTGACGCGCGCCCAAATCGTTGCCGAAACAGGTTTTGCCGATGGCGGAACGCTTACAAAAATGCTCGAAGAATTGGAACAATGTAGTTTTATTTGCTCATACAACGCTTTTGAAAAGAAAAGCAAGGAACGGATTTTTCAGTTGATTGATTTTTTTTCGCTGTTTTATTTCAATTTCATTAAAAATTCCAAACAGAGCGATAAAAATTTTTGGACTAATTTAATTGATAATCAAAAACATCGGGCTTGGAGTGGATACGCCTTTGAGCAAATTTGTTTGCAGCACGCGGCACAAATCAGACAAAAACTCGGCATCTCGGGTGTTGTTACCTATTCGGCGGCGTGGCGCAGCAAAAAAGCAGAACCCGCTGCGCAAGTCGATTTGCTGATTGAGCGCAACGATGGCATCATCAACATGTGCGAAATGAAATACGCTGCCGATGAGTTTGTGATTGACAAAGATTATGATAAGATATTGCGAAACAAACGCTCTGCTTTTAGAGAAGAAACAAAAACTCGCAAAACACTGCATACCACAATGGTAACGACCTACGGAGTAAAACGCAATATGTATTGGAATAATATCCAAAGCGAAGTTACTATGGGAGATTTTTTTTAATCAACGCAAAAAAATAAAATTTTTCACATTTTCACATTTTAAAAATTATTTACTATGAAAAAAACTTTTTTTATCGCAACATTAGGCTTAGGTCTAATAAAAATTGTTGTTGTGGCAACTTTGGGTTTGAGTTTGCTGCCTGCTGCGTGCACCAACAAAGGCAATGTCATCACAACCCCTGTGCCGGCGCGTGCTGCCGGACAAACCGACGTGCTGCAATTGGCCGTTGACCCCATTCCCACTGTCCGCGTGGCGTTTATTGGTTTGGGTATGCGCGGACCCGGTGCTGTGGAACGCATAACGCATATTGACGGCGTTGAAGTGGTTGCGCTCTGCGACGTATTGCCAAAAAATACAGCAAAGGCAAACAAAATTTTGACCAACAAAGGGCTGCCTGCCGCGCAGGAGTTCAACGGCGATGCCGATGTGTGGCGCAAGGTTACAGCCTTGCCCAACGTGGATTTGATTTACATCGCCACCGATTGGGCGAGCCACGCCAAAATAGGCGTGCAAGCCATGAAAGACGGCAAGCACGTAGCCATTGAAGTGCCCGCTGCTATGACCTTAGACGAAATTTGGGCACTTATCAACACCTCCGAACAAACCCGCAAACATTGTATGCAATTGGAAAATTGCGTGTATGATTTCTTTGAACTCACCACGCTCAATATGGTGCAGCAAGGTTTGCTGGGCGAAATTATTCACGGCGAAGGTGCCTACATTCACGGTTTGCAGCCCTATTGGGACGAGTATTGGAACGATTGGCGAATGACCTTCAACAAAGCACATCGCGGCGATGTGTATCCCACGCACGGCTTGGGACCTGTGTGCCAAGCCATGAATATCCATCGCGGCGACAAGTTGAATTACCTTGTGTCGGTGGACACGCGAGCCGTTGGCAATCCTGCATTTTTGAAAGAAAAACGCGGCGAAGAAGTTACCGATTTCAAAAATGGCGACCACACCACCACTATAATTCGTACCCAAAAAGGCAATTCCATTCTCATTGAGCACGACGTTACCTCGCCGCGCCCCTACAACAGAATGTACCAACTGACGGGCACCAAAGGCTTTGCCAACAAATATCCTATTTCGGGTTATGCGTTGGACAAGGGCGAAATTGACCCCGCACTAACTGCCAATCACGAAAACTTGACTGCCCACAGTTTTGTGCCCGCAGATGTCAAAGCGGCGTTGATGAAACAATATACGCACCCCATTGCCAAAGACATTGAGGAAAAAGCCAAGCAGGTGGGCGGGCACGGCGGTATGGATTTTATTATGGACTACCGCCTCATCTATTGCTTGCAAAAAGGGCTGCCGCTCGATATGGACGTGTACGACCTCGCCGAATGGTGCAGCCTAATTCCACTCACCGAAATTTCGCTCAACAACAATTCTGCCCCAGTAGAAATCCCCGATTTTACACGCGGCGGCTGGGACAAGGTGCAAGGCTTGCAGTTTGCGCAATAATCAGCAAAACATATTTTATTTGTAAAGCCGAATTTGTAATTCGGCTTTTTTTGTGCGTAAAGGGTTTTGTATTTTCACAAAAATGTGGTACATTTGCATCCTTTTTTATCAAAAATTTAACCATTTGAATTTTGGGATTGAACACTCAACAAAAAAATATAGCCGTGTTTGCAAGCGGCAATGGCTCTAACTTTGAGGCAATTGCGGGCGCGTGCGAGCGAGGCGAATTGGCTGCGCGTGTAGCCCTGATGGTGTGCGACCACCCCGATGCTTATGTGGTGCAGCGCGCAGCCCATCACGGAGTGCAAACATTTGCTTTTGACCCCAAAAATTACAACACAAAGGCAGATTATGAGGCGCAAATTTTACAATTGTTGGATGCCCAGAACATAGATTTGGTGTGCCTTGCAGGCTATATGCGCTTGATTTCAAAAGTGTTGTTAGACCAATACGAAGGGCGCATCATCAACATTCATCCTTCGCTGCTGCCTGCCTTCAAAGGGGCGCACGCCATAGAGCAGGCTGTTGATTATGGGGTCAAAGTTTTTGGCGTAACGGTGCATTTTATCGACAGCACAATGGATGGCGGGCGCATCATTGCACAGCGCGCCTTTGCCTACGAGGGCAGCGATGCAAGCGAGGTAGAACGCCGCATACACGAAATTGAACACAAACTTTACATAGATGTTATTCAACAAATAATTACACAAAAATGAGAGCATTGATTAGCGTGAGCGACAAGCGCGGAGTCGCCGATTTTGCCCGCGCACTAACGACATTAGGCTGGGAGGTAATTGCCACCGGCGGCACCATGAAACTGCTGCGCGACAGCGGATTAAAGGTATTGAATATCAGCGACATCACAGGCTTTCCTGAGATTTGCGATGGGCGTGTAAAAACCCTGCACCCCAATGTGCACGGCGGATTGCTGGCAAAGCGCAATGATGCCGAGCACCTCAAAGCATTAAAGGACAACCATATAGAATTTATTGATATGGTGTGCGTAAATCTCTATCCCTTTCGCGAAACCATTGCCAAAGAAGGCGTGGCGATGGAGGATGCCATTGAAAACATTGACATAGGCGGACCTTCGATGTTGCGTAGCGCAGCCAAAAATTGGCAAGACGTAACGGTGGTGTGCGACCCCGCCGACTACCAACAAGTGCTTGATGAATTGAAAAAAGACGGCACCACAACTGCAAAAACTCGTTTGCAATTATCCGCCAAAGCCTTTACCCACACAGCGTTGTACGATTCTTGCATTGCTGCCTATTTGCGCGAAAAAGCAGGTTTGAACGAAAAATTATTTCTTGATTTTGACCTCGCACAATCGTTGCGCTATGGCGAAAACCCGCACCAGCAGGCAAAATTCTATCGCCACAGCGCTGCGCCTGTTCCCTATTCGCTCGCTTTTGCAAAGCAATTGCACGGCAAAGAATTATCCTACAACAACATACAGGATGCCAATGCGGCACTCAACATTGTGCGTGAATTTACAGCGCCGTTTTGCGTAGGATTGAAGCACATGAACCCTTGCGGAGCGGCTATTGGCAAGGATGTTGTGGAGGCGTGGACAAAGGCTTACGAAGCCGACAAGGTGAGCATTTTTGGCGGCATTGTAGCCACCAATTGCGTTGTGAACGAGGCTGCGGCTGCGTTGATGAAGCCTATCTTTTTGGAAATAATTATTGCACCCGGTTTCACCGAAGGTGCTCTTGCTATTTTGCAAGAAAAGAAAAATCTGCGCCTGATGGAAACGGACATGACACAAAACGCTGATAAATCAACGCAAATAGTGAGTGTAAACGGCGGCGTTTTGGTGCAAGATTTAGATTTGGAAACAGGCGCAGTCGCAGCAGACAAGGCTGTAACTCAACGCCAGCCTACCGCTGCCGAATTGAGCGATATGGAATTTGGATGGCGCATTGTGAAACACACCAAATCCAACGCCATAGTGGTGGTGCGCGATGGCGCAACGGCGGGCATTGGCGCAGGGCAAATGAACCGCATCGGCTCTGCCGAAATTGCGCTCAAGCAAGCGCACGCCAACGGCATCAACGAGCAATTGGTGATGGCATCCGATGGCTTTTTCCCCTTTGAAGATTGCGTTGCGCTGGCTTCTACAAATGGCGTTACGGCTATTGTGCAGCCAGGAGGCAGCATCCGCGACCAAGAGTCTATAACGGCTGCCAACGCAGCCAACATCGCTATGATTTTTACAGGGCTGAGGCATTTTAAACATTAAAATGCTCTACCGACTGTTTTTGAGGTGAGAGATGAATTGCCGGATTTGCGCTGCATTTTTAATGGCAGGTGCTGTTTCAAAACCGCTGTTGATGTCCACGCCAAACAAGCGAGGGTGCTGTATTTGGAGAATGCCGGCAACATCGTCGGGGGCAATGCCGCCGCTCAAAAAAAACGGTTTAGTGCCTCTGTAAGATTGCAAAATACCCCAATCAAATTTTTGCCCCGACCCGCCGTGCGCAGGAGTTTTGGTGTCAAACAAAAAGTAGTCGGTGTGCGGGTTGTAGCCATTGGCGGCTGCAAAATCATCCGGATGAGCAATGCCAAAAGCCTTGATGCACAGCAATTTTTTGGCTTTTAAATATCCACACATTTCGGGGTTTTCGTTGCCGTGCAATTGCACGCCGTCCAAGTGATATTGCCGGACGATGGCCAATATATTTTCTACGCTTTCATTCACAAACACTCCAATTTTTTTGATACTTGGAGGCACAAAATCCAAATTTTGGATAGACCATTGTTGGGCATATCTTGCCGATTTTTCATAGAAAATAAAACCCATAAAATCTGGCTCAAAGAGGGCTATTTCCTTTATATTTGCTGGGTTTGCCAAGCCGCAAACTTTGACTGATAAGGGTATCATATCACACACGTTTTTTAGAATTGAGACAACAAATTTGATAAGGCAAGGTCAGGATTTTGATTTTTCATAAAAACTTCGCCCATCAAAAAACCTCGATAGCCTACGCTTTGTAATTCCTTGATTTTTGGCACACTATCAATTCCACTTTCGCTAATTTTGACCATTGCCGCAGGAATTTTTGCTGCCAATTGCAGCGATGCCTCTGTGGATACTTCAAAAGTTGTCAGGTTGCGATTGTTCACTCCCACTATATCTATATCATCGCTAATGTAGTCTAATTCTTGCTCGGCGTGAATTTCCAACAGCGTTTCCAATCCCAATTGATGCGCAAGTTGTGCCAACGTGCGGCATAATTTTTGGGGCAGTGCGGCGGCTATCAGCAACACCACATCGGCACCGCAGGATTTTGCCTCAAAAATCTGATACTCGTCAATCATAAAATCCTTGCGGAGAATGGGGCAGTGCACGGCAGGTCTTGCACTGACTACGTCGGCAAGCGTGCCGCCAAAAAACTTTTCATCGGTAAGTATGGAAATGCCTGTTGCGCCGCACCGGCTATAGGCTGCTGTGATAGGACGCACTTTTGCGCCCTCGTGTATCCAACCTCGCGAGGGCGATTTTCGCTTAAACTCAGCAATGATGCCCGTTGCGGAGCGCAACAATGCTGCTTTTAACGACCAACATTTTCTGCCAAAATCGGCGCTTTTTTCTAATTGCTCAATAGATGTAAGTTGTCGATGGGCATCAACTTCCGTGCGTTTGTTAGCAATAATGGGGGCTAAA
The DNA here is from genome assembly GCA_025996715.1 of Bacteroidia bacterium. Taxonomy (GTDB): domain Bacteria; phylum Bacteroidota; class Bacteroidia; order Bacteroidales; family UBA932; genus BNTQ01. The sequence continues at coordinate 37,581 of BNTQ01000007.1, forward strand.
TAACTGTTCATAGTTGTAAACGTAATTTTATTAGGTTGCAAATTTAGTATTAAATATTTGTTTTTTTGATAACATTACAGAAATTGTATATCTTTGCGTTTTAATCTATGTCATTTTGAACAGATGAAAAAAATTTTATTTCTTTTGATTGCTGCCGTTTGCCTTGTGCCTGTGTATGGGCAACAAAAAAAAGCAGCGGTGTTGTCAACTGCTCGCCACCTCGTTGAAATTGAGATGGTGTTGGTGCAGGGGGGCACATTTGATATGGGCTGCACCACAAGACACAGCGGAGAGTGCGACGATGACGAATTTCCTTTGCACAGCGTAACGGTGGGTAGTTTTTACATAGGCAAATATCCGGTAACGCAGGCGCAGTGGACGATGATAATGGATAGCAACCCTTCCAATTGGCAAGGTGATAGTTTGCCTGTTGAAAAAGTAAGTTGGGACGATGTGAAGATATTTATTCGCAAATTGAATGCTGCTACGGGCAAAAAGTACCGCTTGCCCACCGAGGCAGAGTGGGAGTTTGCGGCACGCGGCGGCAACCAATCCAATGGATACAATTATGCCGGCAGCAACAAGCCTGCCGATGTGGCTTGGTACACCAACAACAGCGACGGCGAAACTCATATTGTTGGCACCAAAAAGCCCAACGAATTGGGCATCTACGATATGAGCGGCAATGTGTATGAATGGTGCAGCGATTGGTATGAGGATACTTATTTTGACAATCCACAGCATAGCCCTGTGGGCGCATCATCGGGCAACTATCGCGTGTACCGCGGCGGCGGTTGGACCAACAATGCGCGGAGTTGTCGTATTGCCAATCGCAGCAAAGGTGTGCCCGGCAAAGGCTACTCCAATTTAGGCTTCCGCTTGGCTCATCCTTAGATTATCATCACGGATATTTTTTGAAATGACAGCCCCTCAAACACCTTCTGCGCCACGTCCCAACGTTTGGGCATTGTTGCCATTGGGCGTGTTTTTTCTGCTCTACATTCTCACGTTTATTTTTACCGGCAATTTGAGCAAAATCCCTGTGGTGGTGGCGTTTTTGGTAGCCTCTATGGTGGCCTTGTTGTTGTGCAAAGGCAACATCAATACCCGCGTAAACGTGTTCTGCCGCGGTGCTTCCAACGATACGCTGTTGCTGATGGTGGTCATTTTTATTCTCGCCGGAGCCTTTGCAGGCAGTGCCAATGCAATGGGCGCGGTGGATGCCACGGTGAATGCAATTTTGTATTTGTTGCCCAAAAATATGATACCTGCCAGCCTATTTGTGGCTGCCTGCCTCGTTTCGATGGCGATGGGCACTTCGTGCGGCACCATTGCTGCTCTTGCACCCATTGCGGTGGGCATTGCACCGCAAGCAGGGATAAGCATTCCAGCCGTGGTGGGCATCGTGGTGGGCGGCTCTATGTTTGGCGACAACCTGTCGTACATTAGCGACACAACCATTGTGGTTACTCGCACACAGGGTGTTCGTATGAAAGATAAATTTTTGACCAACATTCGCATCGTAATACCGGCGGCAGTTATAGCCATTTTGATTTATGTTGTGCAAGGTTATGAATTGACCGAAAGCATTGTACCCGCAAGTATTTCGTGGATTAAGATATTGCCCTACACGGTGGTGCTCATCACTGCTTTGGCAGGTGTCAATGTGATGGTGGTGCTTGCGGGAGGCACATTGTTGGCGGGCATTGTGGGCTTGTGCACCGCCGATGTTACGGTGTGGCAATGGATGGCGGCTGCCAACAAGGGCATTGTGAACGGTATGGGCGAATTGATAATTGTGTCGTTGCTGGCGGGCGGTATGTTTGAGGTCATTCGCCACAGCGGCGGCATCGATTGGTTGGTGGGCAAACTCACGCGCAACGCCCGCACACCGCGCCGCGCCGAAGGCAGTATGGCGGCACTCACGGTACTTACCAATCTCTGCACTGCCAACAATACCGTGGCTTTGATGATAGTAAGCCCCATTGCCCGCAAAATTGCCGAAGCCTGCCACATCAACCGCCGCAGGGTGGCCGGTTTGCTCGACACAGTTTCGTGTTTTGCGCAAGGCTTGCTGCCCTACGGAGCGCAGTTGCTCATTGCCTCAGGGCTGGCAGGCGGCATCAATCCTATGACTATTATACCCCACCTCTACTACCCTATGTTGATAGGAGTAGCAGCCTTGCTGGCAATAGTTTTGCAATACCCAAGGGGCAAAAAGGAAGTTGGGGCATCCCGTTGATTTTTTGCAGTATCAAAAAACATTTCTACTTTGTATCTAACAATTACTATTGACCAAAAACAATTAGAAAATGCCCCTCACCAACCCAAAGGCTTGAACGTGCATAACCGCAGGTAAGCGAAGCGCTGTTAGTTGGTTGCTGAAAAGTTTTTGGAAATTGTAAAAGGATATTATCTTTGTGATTTCAATAGTTTAAAATAATTTTGCAAAAACTAAGAGGCATTGTGCTGCATAGCCTCAAATATGGCGAAAGCAGCCTCATTGTTCGTTTATACACTGATGTGTATGGGCGGCAAACCTATATGCTGCGCGGGGTGCGCAAAACAACGGCACAACATAAAGCGGCTTGTGTGCAGCCGCTTTTTTTGCTCGCTCTCGAAACCTACCCTGCCCGCAAGGCAGGCGGGATGGGCATTATCAAAGAAATGAAAACCTTGGTGCCCCTCCCAAACATGACTTCCGATGTGCGCAAAACGGCTATGGCGTTGTTCATTAGCGAGGTGCTGCACCGTTTTGTAAAAGAAGAAGAACCCAACCCTGCCCTCTATGATTTTTTGCAACAGCACATCATTGCCTTAGAGCAAATAGAGCAAGAGATGGCGAATTTTCATCTGTTTTTTTTGGCACAATTGGCGCAGCATCTTGGCTTTTTGCCCGGCAACACCTACGATGCCCGTCTGCGTTGCTTTTTTGACATTCAGGCGGGGCAATTTGTGGGTACCACGCCGCTACATACACAGTATTTTAGCCCACAAAATGCTGCCTTATTGTGGCAACTTTTGCAGTCGCAAATTAGTGATTTACAGTATATTAAACTCCATCATCAACAACGCCAAACGCTGCTCAATGGGCTGTTAGATTATTATAGTTTTCATTTGGGAATGCAAAATCCTATTCGCTCGTTGGCGGTGCTGCACGAAGTTTTTCAATGATAATGTAATTTGTGAATAGTGTAGCACAATTAGCAGTGAAATAAAAAAATTGTACTACCTTTGCAAAAATTGACAAGGTCAAAATATGTTTTAATTTATTATTAACCCACAACGATTAACAGAAGTTATTAAAAAAATTACTACCTTTGTGCAACGGTCTTGTTTTATGAGAAAAAATTTGAGGCTATTGGCAGTGTCTTGTTGGCTGGGAGGTGCTTTGGTTGCTGCGCACGGACAAACCATAGACTCTGTTGAAGCATCTATTGCTGCTGCCGAGCAAGCCGCAAGGTACGCCAAAGAGAATGATTTTGAACAGGCTTTGATGGGTTTTGAAAACGCGCTCAAACTGAATGCTCGCAACAAAAAAGCCAACTATGAATTGGGCAATCTCTATTATGATGCAAAAAATTACAGAGCGGCTATTTTGTGTTACCTAATAGTAACAAAAATTGATTCTACCGATGCAGATGCCCACCACAATATGGGCAATGCGTTTTATTATTTAGAAAAATATGACGATGCTATTCGTTGTTGGAGAAAATCTATGCGTTTAGACCCCTCGCAAATAGATGGATATTACAACTTAGGCTCGGCTTATTACAAGCAAAATAATTACCAATATGCTCTTGCGTACTACAAAATGGCGGCGTTGGTAAATTTTGATGATGCAAATTTGTACTACAACATAGGCAACATTTATGGGATGCAAAAACAAAAACGGCAACAAATTATTTATTACAAAAAGGCGGCACAGTTGGGGCACTATGCAGCCGAAAAATTGCTCAAACAATGGGAAATATCTAACTAAAATTGCAAAAAAGATATGAATTTTTACACAGACAATAAAGATTTAAAGTTTCAACTGTCGCATCCGCTAATGCGCAAAATTGTGGAGTTGAAAGAAAAAGGATTTGCCGACAAAGGCAAGTACGACTACGCTCCTGCCAATGTCGAAGATGCTTTGGACAACTATGATAAGGTGCTCGAAATTGTAGGCGAAATTTGCGGCAACACCCTTGCTGCCAATGCCGAAAGCGTTGACCACGAGGGACCACAAGTGATTGACGGACGTGTGCAATACGCCGGAGGCACGCAAGAAAACCACGACACGCTCACGCAAGCCGGCTTGTATGGAATGTCGCTGCCGCGCCAATATGGCGGGCTCAATTTTAGTATGGTGCCCTACGTGATGGCAGCAGAGTTGGTATCCCGCGCCGATGCTGGGTTTGGCAACATTTGGGGATTGCAAGATTGTGCCGAAACCATTCACGAATTTGCATCGGAAGAAATCAAAAACGAGTTTTTGCCGCGCATCCATAAAGGCGAAACCTGCTCAATGGATTTGACCGAACCCGATGCCGGCAGCGACTTGCAGCGCGTGATGCTCAAAGCCGCTTGGGACGAAAAATCGCAGCGATGGTTGCTCAATGGCGTCAAACGTTTCATCACCAATGGCGATGCCGACATCAAACTCGTGCTCGCGCGCAGCGAAGAAGGAACCACCGATGGACGCGGACTTTCGTACTTTGTGTATGACAAAAAAGATGGCGGCGTGCGTGTGCGCCGCATCGAAAATAAATTGGGCATCAAGGGTTCGCCCACCTGCGAATTGGTGTTCACCAACGCCCCCTCCAAGTTAGTGGGCGAGCGCAGATTGGGGCTTATTCGCTACGTGATGTCGCTGATGAACGGCGCACGTTTGGGCGTGGGCGCGCAATCGGTGGGCATTTGCGAAATGGCCTACCGTGAGGCATTAAAATATGCCGGTGAGCGTGCACAATTTGGCAAAACCATTATCAATTTTCCGGCGGTGTACGAAATGCTGACGGTGATGAACGCCAAACTACAAGGCGCACGGGCATTGTTGTACGAAACATCGCGCTTTGTGGATGTTTACAAAGCCTACAACGTTGTAGCCGAAGACCGCAAACTAACGCCCGAAGAGCGCACCGAACAAAAGGAATATCAAAAGTTAGCAGATTTTTATACCCCTTTGCTCAAATTGATGAGTAGCGAGTACAGCAATCAACTTGCCTACGATGCTATTCAAATACACGGTGGCAGCGGGTTTATGAAGGATTATCCCATTGAGCGAGCCTACCGTGATGCTCGCATCACCACTATTTATGAAGGTACTTCGCAATTGCAAGTAGTGGCTGCCATACGCGGTGTGCTCACGGGTACAGCACTTTCGCAAATGAAACACTACGCTTTGCAAGAAGTGCGTGCAGAGCAAAAATACTTGGCGCAAATTTTAGCAGAAATGACCGCCGAATACGAAACAGCAGTCGCAACAGTGCAAGCACTCAAAGAGGCAGACTACATTGACTTCAACGCCCGCCGCTTGGTAGAAATGGCTGCGCACATTGTCATTGGCTATTTGCTTTTGCTCGATGCTCAGCGCGATGACACCTACAGCCGCTCAGCCGAAGTCTATATCAAGCGCGGCAAAGCATGGAACGCCGAGCGCGCCGCCTATATCCGCGACTTCAAAGTGGAAGATTTGGAAACGTATAAACAATTGATAGTTGACAATGGATAATGAATAATGAATAATGAATAAAGGGCCGCATAGTTCAGATGAATAGAACGTCAGATTCCGGTTCTGAAAGTCGGGGGTTTGAATCCCTCTGCGGTCACAAATAGAAATTATTTAGTTCTTAGGTTTATTTTTCTCTGCATACCTCGAAAGTATTAGCGTGAGTGCGCCGTCGCTGGTAACGTTGCAGGCGGTGCCAAAACTGTCTTGTAGGGCAAAAATAGTGAGCATTAGCGCGGTGCCGGCGGCATCAAAACCGAGCACGCCACTTATCAATCCCAGCGATGCCATCACTGTGCCGCCCGGAACGCCCGGCGCACCAATGGCAAAAATACCCAACAAGAGGCAAAACAATATCATAGTGGGCAGCGCGGGCAGCGTGCCGTAGAGCACTTGCGAAACTATCATCACAAAAAATGTTTCGGTGAGCACCGAGCCGCAAAGGTGGATATTGGCAAACAACGGAATGCCAAAACTGACCATATCGGGGCGCAAGGCATCGGATTTGCGGGCGCAACTGAGGGCTACAGGCAGCGTGGCAGCCGACGACATGGTGCCCACAGCCGTGATGTACGCCGGCGCATAATGCTTTATCACACGAAACGGATTTGTGCGAGAATAGGCACCTGCTATGCCGTAGAGCAATGCCATCCAAACGAAATGCCCCACTATTACGATGAGTATCACGACCAGAAAAACAGGCAACTGTTGCGTGATGCTGCCCTCGTAGGCCAAGCCTGCAAACGTGAAGCCGATAAAAAACGGCAATAGGGGAATGACCACTTTGGTAACAACGGCAATTACTATTTCTTGAAATTCGTCGAACGCGGCAATCACCTTAACGGCTTTTGTCCACACCGCCGCCAAGCCAATGAGGACGGAGAACACCAACGCACTCATTACCGACATCACTTGCGGAATTTGCAGGTCAAAAATCACTCGCGGCAATTCGCGATTGGCATCTACACTTGTGGCAATGTTGAGGTGCGGAATAATAGAATAGCCCGCTGCGGTAGAAAAAAACGCCGCTCCAACGCTCGACACGTAAGCAATTGTCAAGGCAATGCCCAACATTTTGGAAGCATTGCTGCCCAATTGGGTAATGGACGGAGCAATGAAACCGATGATAATGAGCGGCACAATAAACATAATGACCTGCCCCGCAAGCCGCTGCAAGGTAACTACCACTTGTATCACAGCACCGTTGGCATACAAGCCTATGGCTATGCCCAACAGCAGTCCAACAATCAGTTTGAAGGGAAGACTTTTGAGTATTTTTTTCATACGAAAATAAATTGTGTAAATTTTGTGCGCAAAGATAATCGTTTGTAATTGATAACGAACTACATTATCAATCTAAATACTTTACCGCAAACTGCACCATAGCACCCGTGGCGTATTGCAGCGCATTTTCGTCAATATCAAATTGGTCGTTGTGATGTTCGGCACCGCTGCCCAATGCCTCGTTTTTGATGCCGGGGAACACAAACACGGTGGGTGCCAATTGACTGTATTTTGTAAAACTTTCGGCGGCATACCAAATGTATTCTTCGTCGGTAACTACGCGGTCGGGATAGAGTTGACCAACGACTTCGCGAGTGAACTGTGTCAGTTTTGCATCATTGACAACAGGATAGAGATAAATGCCGTGTTGGCTATGAAACCGGACGGTGCAGTTGTGCGCCGCAGCAATGTTTTCGCTCACTTTGCGTATCACATCAAAACTTTTTTCGGCTTCCTCTTTGTCAAAAAAACGGATGGTGCCGCCCACAAATGCTTTGTTGGGAATCACATTGTACACCTCGCTGCCTTGTATTTGCGTGATGCCCAGCGTTACGGTTTTGGTGATGTCAAGTTGATTGTTCCACGCGATGGAAATGCCTGTCAAAATGTTGGCGGCAGCAAACACCGGATTGATAGAGAGGTCGGGGCGCGAAGCGTGACCGCCGCGTCCCACCACATCAAACGCCACCGTGCCTGTGCCCGCCATTATTGCACCTTCGCGAATGAATAATTTGCCAACTTGCAAATTTGATTTTAGATGATTGCCGTAGATGGCATCAAAGTGAATGGATTTCAGGACTTCGAGCATCGGGTCTATGCCCGAACCGGTTTCTTCGCCTTCTTCAAAAATAAAAACGATTTTGCCACGAAGTTGGTCTTTTAGTTCGGTCAAAATTTTTGCAGCACCAAGCAAGATAGCCATGTGCCCATCGTGTCCGCAAGCCTGCGACACACCTGCATTTTTTGACAAATGCTGTTTCTGTTGTTTCAAATTGACTGTGCTTTCGTGGATGGGAAGAGCATCAATATCGGTACGCAATCCGATGGTTTTTCCTGCTTTTTTGGTGTCGAGCACAGCATAAAATCCTGTGCTGGCGGGTACTTTTGTGATGGGCAAACCGAGTTTGGTAATTTCTGCCTGCAAATAAGCAGAAGTGTTCACTTCTTTGCCCGACAATTCGGGATTTTCGTGCAAATGAACACGCACTTTTCTCACGTAAGCATCAACATTCTCAACTTTTTTGAGAACAACGTTTTTGTCAATTTTTTGTGCAAATGCCGGAGTAAAAAAGAGGCAGAGGATAATGATGTTAACTGCTTTCTTCATAATTTTAATTGTTCATTATTCATTGTCCATTGTCCATTGTCTATTGTCCATTGTCTATTGTCCATTGTCCATTGTTAATTGCTCTTTGGATAAGCCGCTACAAACAGCCCCCAGCCATAATCGGGGTCGTAGTGATTTTTCCAACTGCCCTCATAAAAGTGCTGCAAGGAATAAATCACATAACCGTCTTGGTTGTGGTCGGTGGTGTCGTAGGAGTCTGCCAGAATGAGCACATCGTCGGCTGTGGATGGCGTGCCCATTGAGTCGTAGCCGATGATGATTTGCCAATGACCGTTCCATTCGTTGGTGCCCACTATCACAGGAATGCCTTTTTTGAGGTATTCCAAAAAAAAATTTTCGGGAATAAATTTTGGACTGGCTTCGGCGTAATCGAATGTAGAAGCATATTCAACGCCGTCCACTGCATCAAAGATATTGAGCAGATGGCGCAAATAAGAAGTATCTTTAGTTGTTCCTCTCAACTCTTGCAGTTGTTTTTCATTCAATCCGTTGCGTTTGCCAAAATGTTCCAATACCATCAGCGCACAAACGGGACCACAAGTAACATCTGTTTCTTGTTGAATGGTTTTGAAGTTCTCAATCAAAATGAGCGAGCCGCCGCTTTTTAGATGATAAAAATCGGGCGATTTGTAATAAGGCGAATGTCTTACATCAAAGGCTCTTTCGTATTTAGCGGCTCCTCCCAAAGGCAATGCCGCATCATAAGGAATCTTATGTTTGTCGCTGTTGTTGGAGCCGCATTGTGTACCAAGTAGTAGCAAAGAAAAGGCTGCAACAAGTAATCGTAATGGTGATGTCATTAGATTTGAATTTAAAATAAAGGCAGACTAAAAAGGCTTTTTATCCTTCTTAGTCTGCCTCGTGATATTATTAATAACCCGGATTTTGCGGCGTTATGCCCAAATCTTCGCCTTCGTATCCTGTGGGGATAGGCAAGCGGTAAAATTTACCTGCCAGATTGTTTTGTTTTGCCACCTGATTGTTGTGCAACTTGATATAAAACGGATAATTGATACCTGCCACACCGGGAAAGGCGGCATTGATGTTGGCTTCCGAAGCATAGTCGTTTTTGATGTATTCAAAATTTTCAAGAGCATTCTTAACAGTTGCCACGTAGGTTCTCCAACGCACCAAGTTGTACCAACGCTTTTGTTCAAAGGCAAATTCATAATCCCATTCGTTGTACAAATCTGCTTTTGTAAGCGAAGACAAATCTGCAACTCCTGCTCTTTGGCGAACTTGATTTACCAAAGGTAATGCTGCGGAAGCATTGTTAAGAAAAAACAAGGCTTCGGCTTTGATGAGCAACACTTCGGCATAGCGATAGTCGATGCGGTCGATGTCGTTGCTCTGCTGGGCTGTGGCTTTGGTAACATCGCCTGCTTTGCGGTGAATCCACTTGCCTGCACGGACAACACTGATGGGCCAATCCAAAGTGTCCACCACGCCGTCTTCATATTCAAGGCGTGTTACATACGACAGAAATTTACGCTCATCGTTGGAGTCAGAGATGCGGTCTTTGAGCGTTACATCGGTGTAATTGATATGCGGGTCTTCTCTCGGATTTTTTGGGGAACTAAAACCACAGTGCGTTTGGTGATTTCCAAATCCACCGCTCGCCCCGTCAATGTCATCACCTTCGTGGCGAACAGCGAAAATAATTTCTTGATTGTTTTCGTGATTGACACCATAGATGTTGTTGAAGTCGGGCAATAAACTATATTGTCCGCTACTAATTACAAGGTCGGCATATTCGACTGCTTTTTGCAATTTGGCGGCATTTGGTTCCGGTTTTGTGGGGTCGCTTTTTGAACTTGCAATGGCTTGTATTTCGGCAGTAGTAACCGGTATTTGCCCCCAAGTAAGGTACAGTTTTGCTAAAAGAACATTCACGGCTGCCCCAGTTGCATTTGATTTTTGCACATCATACGCCGGCAGATGTTCTGCTGCTTCGGTCAGGTCTTTTACGGCTTGTGCATATACCTCATCAATCGGTTTGCGCTCGCCTGCAATAGCATCCGATTCTAAAATGATGGGCACTTCGCCATACGCCTGCACGAGTTTGAAATAACTGTAGCCGCGAATGAATTTGGCACGGGCAATTTGCTCATCTTTTTGTGCCTGCGTCAAATTACTATTTAGAGGCGCAGCCTCAATTTGCGCTATTGCCAAATTGGCGGCGCCAATGCTGGTGTAGGGACCATTGAAGAGTTCAACAGCAATATAGTTTGTCTCATCAAGGTCTAACTTGGTAATTTTTACATCACCTCCATCTTCGCTGGATACTGCGGTCGCAGTTTCAGTTAGCCCGTCTGCAACAAAAGTTGTTAACGAACTCACCCATTGCAAGGGAATATACGCCGCATTAACCAAGGCGCTTGCATCTGCGGCTGTTAAGGTTGCTTCTAGGTCAGTGCCCGATTCTTTGTCTTTGTCGCAAGCAACTAATGCGAAACTTACAAGTGCAATTTGCACTACTGATAAAAAATTTCTTTTCATAAAAATTGATTTTAAAATGTTGATAAATTAAAAACTCATAAACTGTGGCATTAAAATTGACGGTACAAAGGTGCAGCGATAAAATCAAGTAAGCAATACCACCAAGAGGGTATATTTCAGCGACCAGTTTTCAGCGACCAGCGACCAGATATTTCACTAAACTATCTTCTGATACTTGATACTTAGTAGTTGGTAGTTGGTCGCTGTTAAAAAGTGATGCTTGCTCCTGCCAAAAAACTTCGTGCCGAAGGGTACACGCCCAAATCAACGCCATTGGCTACTTCGGGGTCGTAGCCCTTATATTTTGTCCACGTGTATAAATTTCGGGCAGAAATAAATACTCTGGCTTTTACTGCATTTGCCCTTACCTTGAACGGAATGCTGTAGCCCAAAGTGATGTTCCGTAATTTCAAAAACGAGGCGTCTTCTACAAATCGGCTGTCCAATCGCGCCACTTGCGTGCTGCCAATACGCTGAATGGTAGTTGATGGATTATCTACAGTCCAAGCGTTGAGTAGGGCTGCCGACACATTGTAGGCATCCGTTGGGCGTTCGAGGTAGCGGCGCAAAAGATTATAAACTTCGTTGCCGTGCGAGCCTCCAAAAAGTGCGTAAAAATCAAAATTCCGATAGGTAAGCGAAGTAGAAAATCCATAAGTATAATCGGGCTGAATACTGCCCAAAATTGCACGGTCGGCAGTAGTTACAACCGCATCATCATTGCTGTTGCGCAGTTTGACGTCGCCCGGCGTTAGCACGCGGCCTTCTACTGTTGGAAGTGAAGAAATATCATCGTTGCTTTGTACAATTCCATCAAATACATATCCATAGAATGAGCCAACCGATTCGCCAACGCGCAAGATGTTTTGTTGCTCGCTGCCCGATGTGAGATTGGCGTACTTTCCAAGGTTAGTAATGGTGTTGATGTTGCGGGCAAAGTTGGCCAACACCGACCACGATAGTTTGGAATTGTTTATCAATTTAAAATTCAAGGCAAATTCAAAACCTTTGTTGGTTATATTTCCTATATTTTTCAGTTGCGGCGTAGTAGAGCCGGAACCTAAGGGAGCGGGCACTCGCAGCAGCAAATCACGAGTTTCTTTGTAATATACATCGGCGACCAATGTTATTTTATCGCCCCAAAAACCGGCATCAATACCCGCATTGTATTCTGTTGTGGTTTCCCATTTGAGGTCTTTATTGTTCAATGTAGTGAGCGTGTAAGCGGTTTCGCCATTGTATTTGCCGGCAGAAAAATATTGGTCGTATTCATTAAAATCAATTTCTTGATTGCCGGCTTCGCCGTAGGTGAGGCGAAGTTTTAGTGAAGGCACAAAATGTTTTGCACTTGCAAAAAACGCCTCATTATCAACGTTCCACGACAGCCCCACCGAAGGAAAATATCCCCATTGATGCCCTTGTGAAAAGCGCGAAGATTTATCTGCCCTATAGGTGGCTGTAAGATTATATCGGTCTAACAATGTGTAATTGACTCGTGCCAATACCGAGTGAAAATTAGCCTCCTGCTCGCGCGAAGCAGGCAGTACTGCTGTGCCCATTCCCAGATTGTTAAACGCAGCCAAATGGCTTGCTCGGCTGAGCGAAAAACTGCTCTCGGTTTGTTGGTAGGTGTAACCGGCAAGCAAGTCAATGAAATGATTGTCGTTGATGCGTTTGGTGTAAGTGAGCAACGCCTCTGTTTGTATGACATCGGTAAGTCGGTTGCCAATAGCCCCCGACCCTCGTATGTCTTGATTCATACCCAGTGCCGACGCAGGTGGAACATAGTAACTTTGAGTGATGTAATCGACATTGGCACCGGCACTCGCTTTGATTTTTAATCCCTCAATAATGGTGTATTGTGCATACAAATTGCCTTGCAACGAAGTGCTTTTGGTTCGTCCGATGCTGTGTTTCAAATCGTACACCGGATTGGCGGCGTGACCGTAGTAACTCAAGTAGTTGTACTCAAAAGGATTGGTGTGATTGTAACTACCATCATCGTTGTAAATGGGCAATGTGGGCGGCATATACAATGCGTAAGTGAGCGAGTTGGCAATGCCGTTTGAAAATGGCGAGTCGCGATAACCGGTATTTTCAAAAGTAGTGAGCGCATTTTGCGTACTGCGGCTGGCAGAAGCGGTAACGCCTACGGCGAGGCTACTGAATATATCTTTGTCTAAATTGAGCCGCCCACTAAAACGGTCGTATCCCGAATTGAGAATAATTCCCTCCTGAGTGGTGTAATTGCCCGAAATCAAATACCGCGTTTTGTCGTCGCCGCCGTTGATAGAAAGTTCGTGCGTTTGCAAACTACCTGTTTGCAGCACTGCATCTTGCCAATTGGTGCCTTGCTCAAACTGCGCCAACTCTTCGGCTGTGTAGTACAATTTTGGTTTGTTGTTGAAGTATGTTTTTTGCATCTCCAACCATTGCTTGGCATTCATCAGGTCAAGTTTTTTTGCTGATTTGTCTATGCCGATGGTATATTGGTAGTTGATGGTGTTTTTGCCGCGTTTCCCTTTTTTGGTGGTAACAAGAATTACCCCATTGGCACCACGAGAGCCGTAAATGGCTTTTGCCGAAACGTCCTTCAAAACATCAATGGATTCAATGTCGTTAGGATTGATGCTCGCCAAGGGATTGAGGCTGCCGTCGATGCCGCTCACTCCGGCTCCGGTGGCATTTTTTTCGCTAAAAAAAATAAAGCCGTCAATCACATACAACGGCTCGTTGCTGGCGTAGATGGAATTGCCGCCGCGAATGCGGATTTCGGAACCGGCACCGGGCTGCCCCGACACTTGCGTAACGTTCAATCCGGCAACAGCACCGCTCAGCAGCGCATCTACCGAAGTGCTTGGCTGGTCTAAAATCGACTGCGAAACGCTGCTTACCGAGCCTGTAAGTTCTCGCCTCCGCTGCGTGCCGTAGCCCACCACCACTACTTCGTCGATGTTGGTAGTTTCTTCTTTCAATTGAACTTGCAGCGGCAATTTATCATTCGCCCCCACAGTTATTTTGTGTGTGATATAGCCCAAAAAACTTATCTCCAACTTAACAGGCAATGTAGTTACCTGCAAGGCAAAAACTCCGTCAATATCGGTAGTTACGCCCTTGGCGGCTCCGTCTTTTGTTACCACCACAGCACCCACCACCGGCAAACCTGCCTCGTCTGTTACCTTGCCGTTGATTGGCACAGCATACGCTTGCATTGTAGATGCCAACAATGCAATGCAAGCCACAAATTTATAGATATGATTCATAGATATTTGTAAAAGGCTACAAAAGTACAATAAGTAAAAGCACTGCAAAATACCACCAACGCGGTATATTTTGCCTCACGCAAAAAAACAAAACCCGCCGCAAAAAGGCGGGTGCTGTAATAAAACAGATACTTATTTTTTCAAAAGAATATCTTTTATTCGTGCAAATTTGCCAATTGTTCTACACTCAGGTACACTGCCTTTGTCAAGTCGGTCAATTTATTCAAATTGATGCGGTCTATCTCGTCGTCCGGCGTGTGATAATCGGGGTGTAAGCCGGTAAAAAACCATTGTACGGGTATTCCTCGTCGAGAGAAAGTAAATTGGTCGCTTCCTCTTGATTCGTGATTGAGCGTGTCTTGCTTGGGCTCGACATTCAATTTTTGCAACTGAATATTTTTGGCAAGTTGTCCGCTTGCCTCCGTCAATTCTTTGGTATAGAGCAGATGAAAGTGCTTGCCTGCTGCGGTGTTTTCTACGGTTGCTCCGGCAGCATTAAACTTGGGGTAAAAAATAGGCTTGTAACCCTCCTCTCGTCCCACCATATCCAAATTGATGTAAGTTTTTATTTGAGCGAGTTGTGGAAAATTCAGCACAAAGTATTCCGAGCCTAAATAACCTATTTCTTCGCCATCCCAAAAAGCAAACCAAAATTGTACTACACAGCCGAAGAGTTGGCGCAGTTTGAGCAAGGCACCAATTGGCAAGATGCAGTGCTGCAAACAGGTAGTTTGCAAACGCACGAACTTTCTATCAACGG
>BNTQ01000008.1 GCA_025996715.1 Bacteroidia bacterium
AGAGGCTGTGGCTTACATCTACAGGCAGTTGCGCAACTCCGAGCCGCCCGACGAGGCAACCGCCCGCGATGTGATAGAAAAATTGTTTTTCTCCGAAAAACGCTACGACCTTGGCGATGTGGGACGTTACCGCATCAACAAAAAACTGCATGTGGGCATTCCTCCCGAAGTAAAAGTATTGACCCGCGAAGATATTGTTGCCATCATTTTGCACTTGATACAATTGGCCAATTCAAAGGCTGAGGTGGACGATATTGACCACTTGAGCAACCGCCGTGTGCGCACGGTGGGCGAGCAATTGGCAAACCAATTTGGGGTGGGCTTGATGCGCATTGCACGCACCATTCGCGAGCGAATGAACGTGCGCGACAACGAGGTGTTTACACCCATTGACCTCATCAATGCCAAAACGCTTTCGTCGGTTATCAATACATTTTTTGGCACCAGCCAATTGTCGCAGTTTATGGACCAGACCAACCCGCTGTCGGAAATCACGCACAAGCGTAGGTTATCGGCATTGGGACCCGGCGGCTTGTCGCGCGAGCGTGCAGGCTTTGAGGTGCGCGACGTGCACTATACGCACTACGGACGTTTGTGCCCCATTGAAACCCCCGAAGGTCCTAACATTGGCTTGATTTCGTCGCTTTGCATCTATGCCCGCATCAACAAATTGGGCTTCATAGAAACGCCCTACCGCAAGGTGGAAAATGGTAAAGTGGATTTGGATAAATCGCACGTACAATACTTTACGGCTGAGGAAGAAGAAAGCAAAACCATTGCACAGGCAAATGCCAAATTGGATAGCAATGGCAAGTTTTTGGATAGCCGTGTCAAGTGTCGTTACGAAGCCGATTACCCCATGCCGGAGTCCAATAAGATAGACTTGATGGACGTTGCGCCCAACCAAATAGCCTCTATTGCGGCATCGCTCATTCCATTTTTGGAAAATGATGATGCCAACCGTGCTTTGATGGGAGCCAATATGATGCGTCAGGCAGTGCCTTTGGTGCGTGCTCACGCACCCATAGTGGGCACAGGCTTGGAAGGCTCGGTGGCACGCGATAGCCGCACGCAAATTTCGGCAAAACGCAACGGCACCGTAACCTATGTGGATGCTGCCGAAATTCATATTCGCTACAATTACACCGATGACGAACGGTTTGTTAGTTTTGAACCCGAAGTTACGGTGCATAAAATACAAAAATATCGCCGCACCAACCAAAGCACTTGCATCAATTTGCGTCCTTTGGTCAAAAAGGGCGATGTTGTGCAAGAAGGGCAAATACTCACCGAAGGCTACGCCACCGAACGCGGCGAATTGGCATTGGGCAACAACCTCAAAGTGGCGTTTATGCCCTGGAGAGGCTACAACTTTGAGGATGCTATTGTGCTCTCGGAGCGATTGGTGCGCGAGGATATTTTTACCTCTATTCACATTGACGAATACCTGATGGAGGTGCGCAACACCAAGCGCGGTATGGAAGAATTGACCAACGACATCCCCAACGTGAGCGAAGATGCTACCGGCAATTTGGACGAGCACGGTTTAATTCGCATTGGCGCGCGCGTGGACCCGGGCGATATTTTGATTGGCAAAATTACCCCAAAAGGCGAAAGCGACCCCTCGCCCGAAGAAAAATTGTTGCGTGCTATTTTTGGCGACAAAGCAGGCGATGTCAAAGATGCCTCGCTCAAAGTTTCGCCTTCGATGACGGGCGTTGTGGTGGGCAAACAACTCTTTTCGCGAGTAATGGCATCAAAGCCTGACAAAAAAGCGCGCGAAAACGAAAAGAAGCAACTGCAAAAATTGGAAGACAATATGCAAGCCAAAATAGCAGACTATAAAGCAATTTTGGTGAGCAAACTAATGCTGCTTCTCAACGGAAAAACCACGCAGGGCGTACAAGATTACTTTGGTGTGGAGGTGCTTGCCAAAGGCGCAAAATTCACACAAAAAGTGCTCAATGATTTGAATTATTCGCAAATCAATGCCACCAAGTGGACAACGGACAAGGCAAAAAATGAGTTGATACGACAGGTCATCAATAACTATCTTATCAAATGCAAAGAAGCCGATGCCGACTTGAAACGCAAGCAGTATAACCTCACCGTGGGCGACGAATTGCCCAACGGAATTATGCAATTGGCAAAAGTTGTTATTGCCAAAAAACGCAAAATCACCGTGGGCGACAAAATGGCCGGAAGGCACGGCAACAAAGGCATTGTGGCACGTGTGGTGCGCGACGAAGATATGCCATTTTTGGACGACGGCAGCATTGTGGACATTGTGCTCAACCCTCTGGGTGTGCCCTCGCGTATGAACTTGGGGCAAATCTACGAAACCGTGTTGGGATGGGCAGGACAAAAGATGGGTGTGAAATTTGCTACCCCCGTTTTTGACGGTGCACAGTTGAAAGACCTTGTGGAATATACCGACAAAGCAGGCGTTCCGCGCTTTGGCAAAACCCACTTGCGCGACGGCGGCACAGGCGAACCCTTTGACCAACCTGCCACAGTGGGCGTTATCTATATGATAAAATTGGGACACATGGTGGACGACAAAATGCACGCCCGCTCTATTGGACCCTATTCGCTCATCACGCAGCAACCGCTGGGAGGTAAGGCACAGTTTGGCGGACAGCGTTTTGGCGAGATGGAGGTGTGGGCACTCGAAGCCTTTGGTGCAGCCAACATTTTGCAAGAAATTTTGACCGTAAAATCCGACGACGTAATGGGCAGAGCCAAAGTATATGAAGCCATCGTAAAAGGCGACGTAATGCCAACCCCCAACGCCCCCGAATCGCTCAACGTGCTGCTGCACGAACTGCGCGGCTTGGGCTTGAAAATTGATTTGGAGTGATTGTGAAATAGATTCTACTCATACTTTGCCACATCCAATTTGAGTAGGATGAACAGCATCATGGTGAATGCCCACAGCGACGAGCCGCCGTAACTGATGAAGGGCAACGGAATGCCAATGACAGGCATAATGCCGATGGTCATTCCAAGATTGACTGCTACGTGAAAAACCAGAATGGAAACTATGCTGTAACCGTAGTACTTGGCGAATTTATTTTTTTGCCGTTCGGCTATGGCAATAATGCGCCATAGCAACAAAAAATACAGCGCTACTACCACCAGCGCACCCACAAATCCCCACTCTTCGCCAATGGTGCAAAAAATAAAATCGGTGCTTTGCTCGGGCACAAAGTTGAATTTGGTTTGCGTGCCCTCTAAATAACCTTTGCCTGCAAATCCCCCCGAACCAATGGCTATCTTGGATTGATGCACATTGTAGCCCCATCCTTTGAGGTCGGATTCGATGCCCAAAAGGTTGTTGATGCGGTGTCGCTGATGCTCTTTGAGCACATTGTCAAACACATAATCCACCGAATAATTGACGCTTATCGACACCACAAATAGTACTACAATGACAATGAGGCGTTGGATTCGCCGCCACAGCGCACGAAAAATCACAATGGGAATGATGGCAGCGTGGGCAATGAGCAAGGCATAGTAGAACGATATTTCGTAGCCAAACAACGGACATCCAAAGTAAATGCCGGTGGTGAATACGGCTGCTATTATCATCATGATGAGGCACCCGAGAGGTTTGCCGGTGGTGAACACAGCCAATATAAAAGCAAACACGCTCAAAAATATAACCACCGAATGCGGCTCAATGAGCAACGATAGTACAAATAGCAGCAGCAAAAAAAGAATAGAAAATACTATCCACTGAGGCAATCCTGCTCTGTAAAAAACGAGCAAAAACGAGCAAAATACCAATGCCGAGCCGGTGTCGTGCTGCCACAGCGACAAGCCCACAGCCACCAAAATTACCAACAACACTTGAAACGTATATTTCCATTTTTGTATATCAAAATTGTGCGCATTCATCACTCGCGCCACCATGAGGGCGGTGGTAAGTTTCATAAATTCGACCGACTGAATGCTCATGGGCCCTATAGTGAGCCACGATTTGGAACCATTCACAACTCTGCCAAACAGCAAAGTTGCCAGCATAAGCACAATGGTAATGATATAAAAAATGGGCGTAAACGTGGCATAAAAATGACTGTTGATGACCAATATGAGCAGTGCAATTAAACAGGCCATGGCTATCCACATCACTTGCATACCGCTGCGTAGCGAAAGGTCAAAGATATTTTTTTCTTCGCCGTTATACACCGCGGCATAGATATTGACCACGCCAATGCACAGCAATGCCAGCCATATCAAAATGGTTGTCCAGTCTAAGCGGGCAATAAATTTATTGTTTCTGGTTTGTGTCATTTTGTGGAAGTAAATTTCCATTTATAATACGTTCCTCCAACCAACGGCGAGAAACCTCCTTTTTTAAATATTTTTCTATCATCAGCGAAGCAATAGGGGCAGCCCAAGTAGCACCAAATCCGCCATTTTCGACATACACTGCAATGGCTATCTGCGGCTTATCGCGTGGGGCAAAACCCGAAAACACCGAGTGGTCTTTGCCATGCGGATTTTGGGCGGTGCCTGTTTTTCCGCAAACTTCAATATCGGGCAGGCGCGCCACGGTGGCAGTGCCGCCCGCGCCGCCGTTCACTGCACGCGACATTCCCTCTATCACCGGCTCAAAATGCTCGCGGGCAATGCTCGTTTTGTGAGGTACCAAAAAGCGCAAATCTATTTGTTGTCCACCAATGCTTTTTACCAAATGAGGAGTGTAATAAATGCCGCGATTGGCAATCGTGGACACCAAATTTGCCATGTGTAGCGGGGTAATGCCCAATTCGCCTTGTCCTATCGACAACGATAAAATGGTGAGCGATTTCCAGCGACCGGTGCCGTACATATTGTTGTAGGTGTCCACCGTGGGCAAGGTGCTGCGCAATTCGTTGGGCACATCGGATTCTAAGCGGCTACCCAATCCAAAACTTTCGGCATGCTTGCGCCACACCTGAAAACCCTCCTCGGCGCTGCTATAGGCAGGATTGTCGATGATGGTGCGAAACACTTGACAGTAGTATCCATTGCACGACATTTGTATCGACTGCACCAGATTGAGCGGCGAAGGGTGGATGTGGCAAGCCATTTTTCGACGCCCATAAACATAGCCGCTATGACAAGCATAGCGCGTGTTTTCAAAAGCCACTCCCTCTTGCAAACCAATGAGTGCATTCACCGTTTTAAAAATAGAGCCGGGTGGATATTGTGCCATCACAGCGCGGTTGAACATAGGTTTGAGAGGGTCAATGGCAACCGTGCCGCGCTCTTTGATGCGGTGCACATCGGTAAAAATAGAGGGGTCAAAATTGGGCGAAGATACCATTGCCAAAATTTCGCCTGTGCTGGGTTCTATGGCAACAATGCTGCCCAATTTGTTTTGCATCAACAATTCGCCATACTGCTGCAAATCGGCATCAATGCTGCAAATAAAGTTGGCACCTGCCACCGCCACCGTATCACTTGCGCCTTTGTTGTACGATTCGATGGTGCGGTTGTACACATCTCGCATTTTAATGGTAACGCCCCGCTTGCCGCGTAGCGATTTTTCGTAGGAATTTTCGATGCCGATTTTGCCAATGTAACTGCCCTGCACATAAAACTGGTCGGCGGCAATGTCGTTGTCATTGACCTCGCTGGTGTAGCCAATGAGGTTGCCCGCCAATTTGTAGGGATAATGCCGTAGGTTGCGCGGCTGTATGTAAAAGCCGGGAAACTTGTACCACTGCTCTTGCAGGGTAGCATACACACGCGCCGAAACTTGTTTGGCAAACAGCGTAGGCTGATACACCGCCGTTTTTTTTGACTTATTTTTGATTTCGGCAACCGTGCTCACCACTTGATATTCTGTCCATTCCAACAATTTTGCCAATGCTGTGGTATCAAAATTTTGTATCTCGCGGGGCACCACCATAATGTCGTACACCGTTTGATTGTCCACCAATAATTTGTTGTTGCGGTCAAAAATCAATCCGCGTGCAGGGTACTCAATTTCGTAACGCAGCACATTCTGGTCGGACACCTGTTTGTAGTATCCATCAATAATTTGAATATAAAAAATACGCCCCAAAATCACTATGCACGCCACAGTGATGAATGCCAAAATGTGATTTTTTCTATTGAGAAATTCGTTCATTTATATTAAAATTTTATACTCAACGAAAAATTAATAGGAGAAAATTGTAGTGTCAAGTGGTCAGATTGTTTGTAGTGCCCGCCCGAAAGATAATAGGCAAGTTCGTTGGCAGGGTCGCACAAAAAGGCGAGCGTAAAGCCCAGTGCTTTGGAGTTGAGCACCTCGTAGTCGTTGGCAACAATGGCGCGCTTGGCAATGTACAGTGCCTCGCCAAACACCATTCCGTAGAGCGGAGTCCCAATCAAATCCTGCCACGATGGAGGTTCCATCATGGCTTCCATACCCATTTCCCACACGCAAGTCGAAAAAAACACGGTGTAGGCAAACGACAGCGGGATGTTAAGCCCCGAGCCGCGCGCGGCGTTGTAGTAGGCAATGCCGGCGTAGGCGTGCGTAGCATTTATCCACAAAATATCGGAGTCTCGTTCGGGACCTTTGTACCATACATTTTCGGGCCAATTTTTTGCCCAGCCTTTTGGGTTTGCCTCGCTCAAATCCCAAGCCGTAACATCTTCGGGCAGGCAAAACAACACCACCATCGATGCCACTGAATAACCCAACAACACCCCTGTGCTTTTCCAAAACTGCCGGCTGTCAAAATTGTTTTTGAAAGCAGAATAAGGTGCAGTGTAGGCACTCGGTTTGAGTTCTTTTTTGTGAAGAAACAACGGCGATTGCAGAGGCGCAGAGTAGGCATTTTCCACAGCATGGGCACTATCAGCCTCTTGTGCCCAACCAACAGGCAACTGCAAAACAGCAACACAAATTAAAACCAAAAGACGTTTCATAATCAATGGACAATGAACAATGGATAATGAAAAATGAAATTTGAAACCTGAAACTTGAAACCTGAAACTTGAAACCTGAAACTTGAAACCTGAAACTTTGAAACTCTTACTCCACAATCAACGATAGCCCCAACTGCCCATAATTTTTCATCGCTCTAAAATGCCCGTAGGGATTGACACCCCAAAATCCGTGCAGTCCAAATCCTATGCAGCGAAATCTGGGCGATTTGGGATGCCTATAACGTGCGCCAATCATTACATTCACATTGGGATACATTTTGTCGGGTTGTGAGTAGGGCGTGTCTTTGTCCCATTCCCCCAAGGGGTAGCGGTAGCGTGCCCTGCCGCGCACTTCGGCAGAGGCAATCCATTGAATGCGGCTCTGCGGCTTCATTTGCGATTGAAATTGATATTGCGCCCACACCTCTATGGGAATGTTCGACGGCAGCACCAATTGGGCATCGCCTTCCAACTCCTCGTCGGGGTTGGGTGCACGGTACCAACCTTTGTAGCGCGCACTATATGAGCCTAAAATGCCTACGCGTAGCGAATGGTAGCGGTCGCGCGAAAAGTCGGGGTCGTTGATGGTGCCCTCCACTTTCCACGACTCAAACGAAACATTGACGCGGGTTACAGGGTAGTTTGCCTTGTAGCGGGCAAGCACAAGTTCGTCGCCAATGTGGGTGCTTTCGTGGATGTAGGGTACCACTTTGAGCGAGTAGTTTTTGATGCCCCATTGGGGGCGCGCCAAATAGTGAATAAAATTAAATTCCAATGTGCCAATGTGATAGTCGGTGTTGATAACCGCCCCTGTGCTGATACCGTAATCGCCTGTAATGACGCCATCAAAGGCATCCATCCACAATGTAACGCTATACGGAATGGTGATGCTCAAACCATAATTTTCAAAAATGCCGGACCAAACAGGTACCGAAATGCCAACATTGGCAACCACATAAGGGCGGTATTTTGCGGAACGGTAATCGCCGTTTTGCACCAAATCGGGATGTGCCAAATAAGTCCAATCGTAGGCTTTGTTATTGGTGGCAACCATCACTTCGCCTGTGGTGTTGGTGCTTTGCAATTCACTCCAAAAGGGGCGGCACCACGAAGCCCTTTCAAACCAACCTCTATCTATGGTAGCATAAGGCGACACCGCAGCAATACGGGTATTCTGCGATGTGTCTAAAATATCGTTACAAAAAGCCTTGCCGGACAGAAGTGCCGACATCAAAACCACTAAGGCCGATTTTGGAGGGAATAACACAAACTATTTGTAGTTAGGTTCATCCGATACAGTTAATTTTTTGCGTCCACGTGCTCTGCGTGCTGCCAGCACACGTCTTCCATTGGGAGTGGACATACGGTCTCTAAAACCGTGTTTGTTCTTGCGTTTCCGCACAGAGGGTTGAAATGTTCGCTTCATTTTTTATGTCGTTCTTCAATGTAAAACAAAATATGAGCGGCAAAGATAATAGTTTTTTTTGAATTAACAATTTTTTTTTCAAAAAAGTTTTTTGCAGATAAAAAAACCAAGTACCCATTTTCTACGAATTGGTACTTGGTAAATGGTACTTGGTACTTGCAAATTATTGTTTTACCGCCTTCTTCCTTCTTTTACACAATCTACTATTTCCTGCGTTGTAATATCGCTGCTTATGCCTGCCACTTCAAATGGCGATAAACTTCGATTGTTGTTGGTATAAACTACCTCGAAAGCGTTTGTATTTTTTCGCTTAATCACAACATCCTCCATTAAAGCGGCATCCAATATCATTGGAAAACTTCGATAGGCTTCTGTATAACTGTATGTTTTCATTGTTATATCTCTAATAATTTTATGTTTAATTTGCGAGCATTATTTTTCATTTCTCTGTCTAATGTTAACAGTGGCAAACCAAGACGTTGCGCTACCTCCAAATAGTAAGCATCATACGCATAGATATTGAATTTGCAAGTCAAACCAAGTGCCTGTAGTATATCTACTTGTACCAATCGCATAGGAATAACCTCAAAAATTGTGAAACTCCTGCGGATTTGTGTTGCATCTAATTTATGTCTTTTTAACATTGCGGACAAAGCATTTCCAATTTCGTAAGGTATTATGTCCGGCGAAACAAGTTCTATCCCCTTTGTTAATTCTATAATTCTATCCCTTTCGGGTTCGTTAAGAATAACTGCCAAAAAGATATTTGCATCAGCAATGGCTTCCATATAATCGGATTTTAACTACGATGCAAAATTACAATTTTTTTTCTATTCTACAAAACATTTCCATTCCCCCAATAAAAAAACCAAGCACCAATTCGCAAAAAATTGGGACTTGGTTTTTGTTCCCCCTTCGGGGGTTAGGGGGTGGTTATTGTTTCACCACCTTTGCCACCCGATTGCCCACCTTTACAAGGTAAATGCCTGTGGATAGATGTGCAATATTGATGGTAATATTGCCGCCTTGTAGAGACGTGGCATGCCGTGTCTCTACTTTTTTTGCCATTTTTTTTATCGAACAATAATGATTTTTTTATACCTTTGCCAAAAAAATAACCAAAAACCACCATTTTATGGCAGAAAAAATATACAATTGGGGCATTGTTGGCGCGGGGCGCATCTCGCGCAAGTTTGTGGATGGGCTTAAAGATGCTCGCAATGCGCGTGCATACTCCATTGCAGCCCGCGACCTCACAAGGGCGCAGCAGTTTGCAAGCGAAAAAGGGATGCCCGTAGCCTACGGCAGTTACCAAGAATTGGCCAACGACCCCAACGTGGACGCCGTGTATATTGGCACCACCAACACCGAACATTGTGCGCACGCTATTTTGATGTTGGAACACAAAAAGCCTGTGCTGTGCGAAAAACCGTTTGCTATGAACCGCCAAGAGGTTGATAAGATGGTTGCCGCAGCCCGCGCCAACAATACGTTTTTGATGGAGGCGTTTTGGACAAATTTTTTGCCCTCTATGAATGCAGTGCGCAAAATCATTGCCGACGGCACCATTGGCGAAGTACGATGCATCCACTCCGACTTTGGATTTTTTCGCGAGTACAATCCCAACGACCGCATTTTTAATCCCCAAGTGGGCGGCGGCTCGGTGCTGGATATTGGCTTGTATCCTGTGTTTTTGGCAGTAACGCTGCTGGGCTTCCCTCAGCGCGTGCGGGCAGAGGGCATCAAAACCCACGACAACATAGACCTCACCGCCTCGATGTTTTTGGAGTGGAAAAATGGGGCTTTTGCACGCCTTGTGTCTTCGTTTACCGTAAATTTGGACAACGAGGCTTATATTTACGGCTCAAAAGGCAAAATCACAATGCATGGGCAATGGCACTGCCCCACTCGCATCTCTGTTACCGTGAACGACATCACTACCGATTATCCTGTAACTTCGGTGGGCAATGGCTACAATTACGAAGCCGAAGAGGTACAAAACTGCTTGGCACAAGGGCTTACCCAAAGCCCCCTATTGCCTTTATCACACAGCACCCGCTTCATAAGTTTGTTGGATAGTATTATTGAGCAGATGTAAAAAAGGCGAGAGGCAGAGCCTTGCATCAACGAAAAAACTAAGGAAGAACAAGGCGGAGCCCCAGACCGATACCGTTGGTGCCGGGCGAACCGTTGCCGCGGTAGGTAATGCGACAGGCCTGTGTGAGGCAGTACCAACTCCCACCGCGAATCACGCGGTTGAAACCTGATAAATTACCCGTAGGATTCACCTCCTCACTGTCGCTGTAGTCGCCGTACCAATCACTACACCACTCCCACACATTACCGGTCATATCATAAATGCCCAATTCGTTGGCTGCCTTGGTACCCACAGTATGCGTTTTGTTGCTCGAAGTACTATTGTACCACGCTACACTGTCTATGGCATTGCTGCCGCTGTACTTATATCCTTTACTTTGTGCGCCGCCTCGTGCTGCATACTCCCACTCGGCTTCGGTGGGCAAACGGTACTGTTTGCCGGTTTTGGCGTTCAATTTGCCTATAAACTCCTGCGCATCGTCCCAACTCACTTTTTCTGTCGGCAGGTTGTTGCCTTTGAAATAACTGGGATTGCTGCCCATCACGGCTTTCCACTGCGCTTGTGTAACTTCGTATTTGCCTATATAATAGGAACTAAGCGTTACCTTATGGCTTGTTTTTTCTCCATCATAGCAATCGCTGCCCTGTTCGCTTGTGCAGCCCATGGTGAAGGTACCGCCTTGCACAAAAACCATTTCTATGCCATACTTGTTTTTGGCAACGGTGGGCGTGCTGGGCGTTGCAGGGCTTAACGGAGCGCGGGCTATTGTGTCTTCGGCAACCGTTTGCGCAAAGGCTGATGGAGTGCAAAAGCACGCTATCAGCATAATACAAATTTTTGTAGTTGTGTTCATTTTTTTAAAAATTATTTTCTCGTATCCACTCCCCAAAGCAATTTTTCGCGCAGGATTTGGTAAAAATTAGTATGCGGCAATTTCATAAAACCGACTTGCTGGGGGGCTTTTTGTACTGTTAATTGCGTGGAAGCAGGAACTTCGTACTCTTTGCTGTCGATGCCCACCACAATTTTGCCGCTACGGGTGCGCATATCAATAGAAAGCACCGCCGAGTTGGGCACCACAATGGGGCGCATATTGAGGTTGTGCGGAGCAATGGGCACCACCACAAAACACGCCGCTTGCGGGCTTACAATGGGACCGCCGGCACTGAGCGAGTAGGCTGTGGAGCCTGTTGGGGTCGAAATAATAAGCCCATCTGCCCAATAGGTGGACAAAAATTCGTTGTCGATATGTACGTTGATTTCGGCGATTGCCGACCCGCGTTTTTGAATGCAAATATCGTTAATTGCCATCACACTGTTCTTTTGCAAGCCTTGTATGAGCAACAAATCCCGCTGCTCTACCTCAAAATTTTTGTGCAAGATATTTTCTATGGCTGTGTTCAAAGTATCCCACTCCAGAATGGGCAAAAAACCGAGCCTGCCGGTGCTCAAACCCACAATGGGGATGCGGCTGTTGATGGTCAATGCGGCGGCATCCAGCATAGTGCCGTCGCCGCCCACGCTTATCATACACAGCACGTCTGAGGTGAGGTCGGCAGCCGCCCTAAACAGTTCGGAGGGCTGTATTTGCAAATGGTATTTTTCGGCAATTTGCTGATAAATAGGCTCATAGAGCAAAATATCGGTCTTGGAACGCAGGGCAGCAACCAATTGCAGCAGCCCTTGTTCTTGTTTTACGTTGCCTGTACGGCTATAAATGGCTATTTTCACACTAATTTTGGTTAAAAGTAATATTAAAGTTGCGAATTTCGTAAAAAAAAATTACATTTGCGAAATTTTTGTTATTTATTTGCATAAAATAAAGTAAAATTTTGCGGTTAAGTGTCAATATCAACAAGGTAGCAACCTTGCGCAACGCGCGTGGCGGCAAGGTTCCAGACCTGTTGCAGGTGGCGGCCGATTGTCAGCGTTTTGGCGCACAAGGTATCACCGTGCATCCTCGCCCCGACGAACGGCACATTCGCTATCAAGATGTGCGCAATTTGAAGGCGATGGTGGCAACAGAGTACAACATCGAGGGCTATCCCTCGCCCGAGTTTATGCAATTGGTGCTGGATGTGCAGCCCACACAAGTAACTTTGGTGCCCGATGCACCTGCCGCCATCACCTCCAATGCAGGCTGGGACGTAGTGAGGCACAAGGATTTTTTGACAAAAATAGTAGAACAATTGCACGGCGCAGGCATTCGCAGTTCCATTTTTGTGGATGCCCACGCAGCCATAATGCCCACGGTTGCAGGCATAGGCGCCAATAGGGTAGAATTGTACACCGAGCCTTACGCTGCGGGCTATGCCAAAGATGCTACACAGGCAATTGCTCCTTTTGTGGAGGCTGCCGGCGCGGCCGAAAAATGTGGCTTAGAAGTGAACGCAGGGCACGATTTGAACTTAGACAACCTGCGTTATTTTGCAGAGCAAATACCCTTTGTGAGCGAGGTATCCATTGGGCACGCGCTCATTTGTGATGCGCTTTATTTTGGCTTAGAAAACACGATTCAAATGTATTTACAAAAGTTAAAATTGATATAAATTTTGATAGTTATTCGTTTTAGTTACCAAACCAACTAAACATTTTTGCTATGTTTTTTGCAATTCTTTATGCCTTAGCCATTTTGGCGGGCACCACCTATTATGATGGCAATACCGGCACATCGCAGATAATTTCTGCCACCGAGCCTATGTTGATAGATTATCCTGTGCCTGCCTATTTGGCTATGCGCAGCCCGCGTCCCATCTACAAAAATGCCGAAGAGGTTCGTCTCGAAAAAATAGGCTTAGTCAATGTGCGGGAGTACATTCCAAACATTGTGGTACGGCTTTCATACGCCTCCCATCAAAACGTGTTGGGCGTTAAGTTGTACGAATACAACGAAGCCTATTTATTGCCCAGCGCAGCACTCAAATTGTCCAATGCTCAGCATTTGTTGAGCAAAACTCGTCCGGGAACAGGCTTGGTTGTTTACGAAGCCGCACGCCCCCAAGCAGTGCAAAAAAAGTGCTGGGATTTTGCTACTGCCAAAGGCTTGCAGTATCTGTTTGCGCCGCCCACGCAGGTGTCGATGCACAGTTACGGTGTGGCAGTGGACGTTTGCCTGATTGACCTTGCTACCTACAAAGAATTGGATATGGGCAGCCCCATTGATGTGCCGGGCAAAATGGCTTCTACACAATGGGAAAGTCAATTGGCATCTGCCGGCTTGCTCAATCACTCACAAATCAACAACCGTCTGCTTTTGCGCAATGTGATGCGGGCGGCAGGATTTATCCCTCACCCCAACGAATGGTGGCATTTTGAAGCATTTTCGCGCTACGAATCGATGCAGCATTTTTCGCCCATCCCTTAACCAATGTACAATGGATAATTGAACCTTTATGCTTTTGCCTTAATCCTAATCAAGTCAAAATTTGGTGATATTTTACCAAATTGTTGATAGGATATTGTAGAAATTGTATCTCTGTAATTCCTTGTATTGCAGCAACTTGCGTAAAAATATCTGCCAACAAACAACCCACCGAGCCTACAATTCCAAGTGGCAAGTTGGGTTTCCAAAGAGGTTTAATGTGATAGGTAATAAAATCACTAAATGCCTCGCCTATCAATTGCTCAACAAAAATATCCGTTTTGTGTGCCAACAAAAATGGGACAAAATTTGCCAAATAGGTAACGGACGAGTTGCTGTGATAGAGGCTGTGCAAGGTGTCGGGCAAATTGAGCGGCAAGTCTGCGGCTAAGTGAGCGGGCAATTGGCGGTAGTAATAGGCGCGCAGCAAGCGTTTGCCCAAGTCGGTGGCACTGCCCTCGTCGCCAAGCAGGTAGCCCAAAGAGCAACTGTTGGCTACAACCTCTCGCCCATCGTATAGGCAGCACGAAGAGCCTGTGCCCAATATGCCCACAACGCCCTGCCGGTGGGCAAACAAGGCACGAGCAGCACCCCAATAATCGGGATAAATATGAATGTTGGCACCCTTGAATTTGCTTTGCAGCGCAGCGCGTAAGGTATTGCTCAACTGCGGATTGGAACAGCCTGCGCCATAAAAAAACAGGTGCTCAATGTCGTGGTTTTGCAGCGCAGCGGGGATGCGCCCGCTCATTTGGGCAGAGGTAATGTGATGAGGATGGATGCCTTCGGTTTCAAAGGCTTGCACGTTGCCGTCGCCTGCAACCCAACGCCAGTGGGCTTTGGAGGCACCACTATCCACTACCGCAAAACTCATTTTTTGTTTCAATTATTTTTGCACTTTCACATTGTAATCGCAGTCCACAACGCCTTTGCTGATGCGAACGAGTTTGGATTTGAGCAACTGCCGGCGAATAGGGGAAAGATGGTCAATAAAATTTTTGCCCTCCAAATGGTCGTATTCGTGTTGAATGATGCGTGCTCTGATGCCCTCAAACCATTCATCGTGAGGCGCAAAATTTTCGTCCACATATTGCACCCGCACGCGGGCAGGGCGTTCCACCTCTTCGTGAATTTTGGGAATGCTAAGGCAGCCCTCGCTGTAACGCCACGGCGTGCCGGCGTGCTCCACAATGTGCGCGTTAATAAACGTGTGCACAAAATCTTTGCCTTCGGGATATTTTTCGGTCAAGGCATTGCCGTTCACCACAAACAAGCGAATGGGTTTGCCCACCTGCGGTGCCGCCAAACCAACACCCTCCGCCTTTTCCATAGTAGCCCGCATATTTTCTATCAACAACTGCAAGTCAGGATAATCGGGCGCAACCTCCTCTGTCTTTTTTTGTAGCACAGAAGCACCGTACAATGTAATAGGTAAAATCATTTTGCAATAATTTCAAAAAATGAATGTACAAAGGTACATTTTTTTTGTTATTGAACAAAAATTTTGCAAATGGCTTATTCTACCTTCTATCCCATTTGTCAATAGGAATTAAATATGTGCGATCACGACCCAAAATATCAGCGGTCATAGCCAATTTAATACTGTCGTTTTCGATAAAAAAACTTACTTTGTCAAATGATATGTCTTGACCTATTATTGGTAAACATTCAGGACAATCATAGTATTCACCTGATGACTTAAAATGTGCTTTTATTCGTTCATTCAAAAAATCAATGTTTCTATCACCCCTTATATCAGAATTGCTAAGATATTTACGATTGACCAAATCGCAATTTGTTACTCTATGTGATCTACTGTAAACGTTACTGCCACTACCAGCCGCTGTTTCAAAAAACTGTATAATCGAAAGTATGCCATTGTTATTGGTTCCAACATAAAATGAACTGTAGTCACCACCGCCATCATACTCCCAATATAAAAAATCTTCTCTTGTTATATTTTCTTTTGCTATGATTTCTTCTATTGCATCTTCTCGTATAACTTCGACTCCACCGGAACAAGAAGTATTAATAAAGAAGGTGGCATTCAGTTGTTTTTGAAACACTATATCGCTCAATCCACTTATTTGAGGATATTCCACACTCAAATTGTAGAACAGAGCATCTATTAAACAAGTTTTTTCAACTTTAATAGTATCAATCACAATATTGTCGTGCCATTCTGTTTGGGGAGGTTCGACATAATTGCTTAAAATAGCATTAGATGCTTGCTCACTTTCCGGAGATAAAAAAGAATATTTTATTTGTGGAACAACATACAAAACAAGCAATAATGCAAGCAAAAGTAGGTTAGCCAATAGGCTGATTTTCAACCCTATGTTTCGATTTTTTTGAGTCATAATGTTATTGTTAAGAGGTAAATTATTGAATAATTTAAAATATTCATTCCTTTTGATAAACTTGATCTGACACTACCATACGATTTTTAGTCATTTCGTCAATACTCCCTTTTGAATTTTTCAAGAGTTCGGCTTGAAAAACTGTCGGCAGATTATCTCTTACCCATTTATCCAAAACATAATAATCAATTAAATAGTTATTTTGGGCTGTCTTTATTTGCTTAAATTCAAGGTTATTAAAAAAATAATTAAGAATAAGATAGGTGTTTTTAATATCGTATGTTCCATTAATTGATATTTGATACTTCAACTTTACTTCTCCATAGTCTTCGCTCCTCCAAGTAAAAGTTGCAACACTAATATCTTTAAATCGCATACCCATTGTAAAGGATATTTTACCCTCTACAGAAATCAATAGTTTTTCATCTGTTTGAGTGTCGTCATAATCATAATGATAATAACTCCACGTACCAACAATATCTTGTTTATACTGTTCATCTATCAATGCACAACCATTCAACAATAGTATTGCAAAAATACTGAGTAAAGAAAAATTTTTCATAGTTTTTATTTTTAAATTAATACTGAGATTTAGTGGTAAATTCTTTTACTGAACCATATACAATTTCTTGTTTTTTATATTTATTGCGAGAAGTATCTGAAACATTATCATTTTTTTCGTAACCAATAATGGCAAATACCCGCACATAAAATTTTGTGTTGGATTGCAAATCCATCATGTGGCATTCAAAAGCACCTTCGTTTTTCTTATCGCTGATTATCATATTATTCGTATAAGAAGGACTATAGTCAAGTCGAGCAATCTCTGAGCCAAAAATGATGCCTTTGCTTCGAACTCCAGCATCCTCTTTACCTTTTTCTATGATGACATTTCCCTTGCAGGTTGCCGAATGGTCGGTGATATTTATAACTTCTTTTGTTTCTACGCACCCTTCTATGTATGGATGTTCTACACAAGATATAAACACATAGCAAATCAATACTACAAAAATTATTTTTTTCATTTGATTTTACAATTAAATTATTACAATATCCAACCTATCCCAATATGCCATGCAAAAATCACTTGTTTTTTTTCGGTGTATGATATACCTGCACCTATTGAAATACAGGTATTGTTTTTAATACAATAATCAAAACCGGGTAAAAATGAAAATCCCTTAACTATTCGGTTTCCTTCTATTCCAAAACGTTCGTTTTCATTAAATGAGCGTAATTCGTCAAGCGTAACCGTGCCATAATTTGCCGATAAATAAAAATGCTTGTATGGGTATAATTTAACTCCTCCGGAATAATGCCAATAAGCGGCTCCATTAGGTCCTGTACCAACTCCAGTGCTTACCTGATAACCTATGCCGATAAGTCCGCCGTGTCGTCCTGTAAAACTTAGACCAATCCCTTTTGCATAAATCGCCCCTGTGCCCAGCCCCAAACAAAAATAATTGTTTTGGTGATATTGCCAAAAATCAGATGCCATTTTTTGCGTTTCTTGTTGCTGTTCTTTTATCAATTTACCTTGTTCTTCTTGCTCTTTCATCTGGTCTCGTTTTCGGTTCTTTGCAATGCTTGTTTCTAATTCTCGTAATTTACGCTCTATTTCATCGGGGTCAACGGTCATTTCTGCTGTTATATGAAATTCTTTGCCATCCCATATTTCTTTTGTGATTTTCATTCGCACAATACCTTGTGTAATAGATTTTATTTTTTCTGAATAATCTTGTGTCGTTTCTGTTGTACTTAATGTGCTCTTACTTATTACCAATTCGCCAATTTCTTTCAAAAGTATATTGCGCACCTGCATAGAAGCCTTATCTCTGGATGTATTTCTACTATCGTCATCGCTCGCTTGATAAGTATATTCCCGTGTAAAAGTTTGTTTTTTGGCATAGATATTTGTGCTCACTAATAGCAATAAGCATAAAATGAAATAATGTAATGTTTTCATTTTGATAAATATTTTAGGAAATTCTCTGCTCGCACCTATATGTACGAGCAGAGAAAATTTTAATTTTTAATTAACGATTATTGCGATATTCTTCTTTTGCTTTTTCCATCTCTTTTTTGAATTGGTCTTCGGCAAAATCAATAGATAATTTTTTGTCGTCCGACAACTTTTTGTGAATGGCTGTCATGCTTTGTTCGCTCATTTCAACACATACATACACATTGTACGTCCCATCTTCTTTTACATAGGTGTTAGAACAAATAGTTTTTACTCCTGTCAGCAATTTATCAACGTAACCTTCTTGTATTTCCGATGCCTTAGACACGCGGTCGGAAGCACCTTCGGCTTCGTGCTGCTGACCAAAACCTCTGATAAGGGCGTTAATTTGCTCTTCCAACTGCCGTGCCAATCTGCTTTTAGCATCAAGCACCGCCAAGTTTTGGGCAAACGATTCTTTGGTACTTGTTCCGTTGCCAAAATCGCGCCAGCCTTGTGTTTTTTCCATTGCCAACTGCTGGCACTCCTCTTTTTCGAGTTTAGCACCTCTGTTGCCGGCAGATTTTTGTTGTGATGTGCTATTGCCCATCTGTTTACTACCACCGCAAGACGTAACTATTACGCTTGCACACATTGCCATTACAGCAATTTTCACATAATTTCTTTTCATAATTATTAGAAATTAAATTGTTTTGCCCCCGTTGATAATTATTTGAAAAGGGTGGAAGGCTTTATACCCTTTTTTCATAGTATCCACACAATAAAAAAAGCGTGATACGATTTAAGTATCCCGCTTGCGAAGGTATTTAGCGAAACCTGTAAAGGCAGAATAAGTAAAAAGTCCACGCCGAAGCGCGAACATTTTTAACTTAACTTCCCTTTATTAAATCGCTAAATTTATCGCAAGAAAGAATAGCAAAAATGCGTTTTTCCTAAAATGTCTTACAGTGCCTAACTACACTTTTTATTTATGTCATATTTAAAAATTTTAATGTTATTCGGGGGCAAAAATACAAAGAATTTCATAAACAAACAATATGAGGCAAAAAAATTCATCAATTTTTGTCAGATACCACCCAATAGCCGCCTTTGTCGGGACCTTCGCGGCGAAGGATACCTTGTGTTGTCATTTTTTTTAATTGCCAAGTTACACCATCTCTTGTAATACCAAGCAAATTTGCCAATTCTTTTTGAGTAATATCCTTGTTCGCCACTATCAAATCTATTATTTTCTGTGTAGTTTTCTGTGTAGTTTTCTGTGTAGTTTTTTCTGTTTTCTCCACAGTTTCTATGACATCATTATCGGCTTTTTTTCTTTTTCTCTGTGGCGATTTTTCTTCCAAAATTTTCTTTTGTTTTTGCAAAACGGTCAAAAAAAACGAAATCCACGGTTCGTAATCTACATGGGCAGTCCAAATCGTTTTTTGCGTGCGCCGCAAAGCACGATAATAGCCGTCTTTGCTTTGCTCAATAATTGACTCAATGGAACTATAAGGCACATAAGCGTAACCTTTTTTCAATAGTAACATCGTTGTCAAAGCCCGCGAAAGCCGTCCGTTGCCATCTTGAAAAGGGTGGATGGCAAGAAAATGCACCACAAAAATGCCAATTACAATCAGCGGATGATAGAAATTGTCATCCATGTTTTTGCGTGTCCAAGTTGTCAATTCTTCCATCAATTGCGGCGTGTCAAAAGGCGAGGCGGTTTCAAACACAATGCCGATTTCTTTGCCGCCGGCATCAAAAGCCGCTACGGAATTGGTCAGTTTTTTGTATTCGCCGCGGTGCCGCTCGTCTTTGCCGACATATTGCAACAAAATTTTATGCAGATGTTTGATGTAATTTTCCGAAAGTGGAATTATCGAAAAATCATCAAAAATCGTATTCATCAATTCGGCATAACCTGCCACCTCTTCTTCATCGCGGCTTTTGAACAATTTTGTGCTGATATGCGAGAGCAATTTTTCCACTTCGGCATCGCTCAATTTATTGCCCTCTATGCGATTGGACGAACCTATTGATTCGATAGTAGATATTTTTTTGAGGGCTTTGAGTTGCTCGGGATGCCAACGTGCAAAGGCAGTCCAAGCACCCTTGAACTCGTCCAATTCCGCAATTTGCGTAAGCATTTGTGGAGTGATTTTTATGTTTTTAGTATCCAACATAATATTAAAAATTCATCACCCTTTTGCAACAAAGGCTTTGATTTCGTCCATTATTTTTTGTGCCAATTGGTCGGCGGAGGCGGCTTTGGGGCTTTCGGCATAGATGCGGATAATGGCTTCGGTGTTGGATTTGCGAAGTTGCACCCATTCGCGTTTGCGCTCAAAATCAATTTTTATGCCGTCAATATCCGTAATTTTTTCGTCCGCAAAACGCTCTTTGATGTGCCTCAAAACGGCATCCACATTGGTTTTTGGCTCTAATGCTATTTTGTTTTTTGACATAAAATAGGCAGGGTAGGTGCCGCGCAACTTGGTCATTTTTTTGCCCACTTTCACATAGTGCGATAGGAACAAAGCAATGCCCACCAAGGCATCGCGCCCATAGTGCAGCGGCGGATAAATGACCCCACCGTTGCCTTCGCCGCCAATCACGGCGTTTACTGCCTTCATTTTTTCGACCACATTGACCTCGCCCACAGCGGCGGCGGTGTAGGCGCAGCCTACTTTTTCGGCAACATCACGCAGCGCCCGCGTGGACGACAAATTGGATACCACATTGCCGGGCGTGTTTTGCAACACATAGTCGGCTACCGCCACCAAAGTGTATTCTTCGCCAAACATAGAGCCATCCTCACATACAAAAGCCAACCTATCCACATCGGGGTCAACCACAATGCCCAAATCTGCTTTTTGTGCCTTCACTTCTTTTGCCAACTGGATAAGGTTTTCGGGCAATGGCTCGGGGTTGTGGGCAAAACGTCCGGTCATTTTATCATTGATTTCGGTAATTTGCGTAACTCCCAGCGATTTCAACAGTCGCGGCAATGCCATACAGCCCACCGAATTGATGTTGTCTATTACCACATTGAGATTGGCTTGGGCAATGGCTTCTACATCCACCAAAGGCAGTTCCAAAATTGCATTGATGTGCCGCCGCAGCAGGCGAAAGTCAAAGAGTTCTTTGCCCAATTTGTCCACATCGGCAAAGGTGAATGATGTACCTGCGGCAAGTTTCAAAAGATATTCTCCATCTAATTTGCTCAAAAATTCGCCGCGGGCGTTCAGCAATTTCAAGGCATTCCATTGCTGCGGATTGTGGCTGGCAGTAACGATGATGCCGCCGTGGGCTTCTTTGTAGATTACCGCAAACTCAACGGTGGGCGTGGTGGACAAACCCAAATTGACCACATTGACCCCGCACATTTGCAGCGTTTTCACAATCAACGCCATCACGCATTCGCCCGATATGCGGGCATCGCGCCCCACCACCACTTTGAGCGATTCGCCGTTGCGCGGCTGCCCTTGCAACCATTTGACGTAGGCAGCGGTAAATTTTACAATGTCGATAGGGGTCAGGTTGTCGCCTGTGTCGCCGCCAATGGTGCCCCTGATGCCCGAAATAGATTTGATAAGAGACATAACAAATTGTTAATTATTGATGACTAATTGCATTCGTTGCAAAACGGATTTTATTTTGGCAGCATAGGTTTTGTCGGCTGCCCAGGTGCCCGACAACCCGCTCACAGTGGGCGATTTGCCTTTGGGCGATACATATTCGTAGCGCGGGTCAATCACCGGATTGCGCAGCGAATCCTTGCTGGCGTAGGCTTTGAGGTGCTGCACGTGAGCACGCACACCCTCCTGCTCGGATTTGAAATAATGCCCCGTTCTTTTTTCGCCGGTAGCACCAATGCCGCAAAAATTGTTCATTTCGGGTTTCACCAAACCTTGAAAACGCAGCCAACCGGTTTCTAAAATCATTTGTGCAAAAGCAACATCGTGATTCACGCCCTCAATATCGGCTTCCTCAATGTACATCTTTGCCAAGCGCGATGCCTTTTGCACGTCGCCATCGGGGTTGTACTTCACAAAAAACGCCTCCAATTGTTCGGCGGTCATAGTGCCCTTGCCCATAATTTGCTCATTCACAGGTTGCGCCCACAAGGCGCCGGCACACAACAATGAGAGCATTATCGAAACACAGTATTTTAGCATAATCCTTTTATATTTTTTGCAAAGATAAGAGATTTTGTTTTATTTGTGAAATGTTTATTTTGAAAAGATGCAAGGTAACTGTCTGAACTGTGATTTCAATATGATTTTATAGGATGAATATGATTAGAAAGAAATCATAATAATCAAATAAATCACCCGAAAATCACAGTTCAGACAACAGGGGCTTGAAAAGCCAAATTTTCATAACCGCAGGTAAGCGAAGCGCAGCCTGCGGACAGAACGAACCCAACCAACAACTGCCTGTAAGGCAGGACTATTAAAGAATTGAGCAATAAAAATCCTGCCTTACAGGCAGCAGTGGGATGGCTTACACCTTCCGCAGGTCGCAGACCTGCGGTTACGAAAATAAAGCCCTTGCGGTACCGAAATTACAATTCAATTTTTGAAAAGACGAGAATTGTTAGTAACTTTGTGCCCTCCATTGTGAACTACAGCCATTTTTATGAAACCCCTGCACACTCTTAAACTTGTGTTTTGTGCACTGCTATGCGGTGTTGCTATTGTGTTGGTGCTGGTGGCGATGCTCTATTTTGGGGTGCAGCATCCCAAAATGCAACAGTATTTGGTGGGCGAAATCACGCGCTCTATCTCATCGCAACTGCACACCCAAGTGAGTGTGCAATCGGTGCAGTTTCGCCCCTTCAACCGCCTGCAAGTGAATGGCGTGCTGCTGCAAGATTGGCAAGGCGATACGCTTTTGTTTGCAGGAATTACCGCAGTGGACGTTTCGCACATTAGCATCCGGCAGCGCAACTTGGACGTGAGCACGCTGCGCATACAAGACGCTGTGGTGTTTGCCAAAACCGATAGCGCGGGCAATAACAATCTGTTGCAGATAGTGCAAAACCTATCCAAAAAAGATACTACACATTCGGCAACCCCCGCCGGCATTAACTTTAAACTCAATCACTTGATTGTTGATGACGTCGCTTTTTACTACACTTCGGCAGCAAGCAATGATACAAGTAAATATCATTCATTGAGCATCCATAATCTACATTTGGATGCCAACAAAATTTCGTGGTTGGGCGATACACTCAATTGCCACATTGTGCAGTTATCAGGCAAAGAAAAAAGTGGATTGTGGCTCAAAAAAATGTCCGCCGATATACAAATTGCATCCACCCAAACGATGGTAAGCGATTTGCATTTAGCCGACGAATACTCGACAATACAACTACAATCCTGCGTTTTGCGCTATGCTCAGTTATCGGATTTTGACGATTTTTTGAACAAAGTAAAGTTTTCGGCTACTTTCAATAGTTCCAAAATTCATCTAAAATCATTGGTTAATTTTTTTCCAAACCTAAAGCCTGCCAACATTTCGGCAACTTTGTCGGGGAGTGTGAATGCCGCCAACAATCAAATTGCGGGCAAAAATATAAAGGTGGTGGTGGGCACTTCGTCCTTTGTAACTACGCTCAATTGGCAAGGCTTGTCTGACCCCAAAACAGCCTTTTTGTCGGTAGATGTTCGCGATGTAATATGCAACCCTCACGACCTTGTTTGGATAGATACATTGCTGAAAATCAACAATGTATCACTCGCAGATACCTCGCCATTTTTGCAGGGCAATCTCACAGGGCACTTGGGTTTTTCGGGAACCAAAAACAACTTTGTGGTATCGTGCAATTTAGTGTCGCCACAAGGAAATTTGTTGTCCAATTTGTCCATCAAATCAACCAACGACAGCACTACCCACCTGCAAGGTATAGTGCGATTGGTCAATGTACCTTTGGGCACCTTGCTTGAGCAGCCCAAGGTAGGCGAGTTAAATTTTAACGGCAATATAGATGGCAAACTACTCCCGCACAACCGTTGGAATGTGAAACTCACTTCGGAGGATATACAATTAGGGTACAATGATTATATTCACAACAAATTAAAAATCAACGTATCGTATGAGAATAAATTATTGCGGGTACAGTTGTTAAACGCCGACCCCTTGTTGCAATTTGAGTTGAGGGGGCGTGCACAGTGGAACGAGGCACTGCCGCACTATCGCGGGCGTCTCAAAGTGGAACACGCCGACTTGGTGCAAACCCGCATCAACACAAAGGATTCTGTATCATACGGAGGGCTTTCAATAGCCGCCAGCGCAACAGGCAATCATATCGACAACCTTGCAGGAGTGTTAGAAATCACTGATGTACACTACGTTTCGGAGCGCGGTCGATACAAATCGGCATACGCCAAAGTGGAAGTGAAGCAGTTGGATGGAATGCAGCACATCGCGCTACAATCCCCAATGGCAGACGCTCAACTGAATGTGAGAGGGAGTTTGCTACAAGCACCTGCCATTTTAGATTCGTTGTTGCACCTCAATAGTACTCCTGCCAAAATGGCTCAAAACAACAAGGGCACTGCATCGCAGCCGCCGTTGAAGGAGTGCACATTTTGGCTCAAAACCAAGCATAGCAGCAAGGCACTATCTCATTTTTTGCCTCATCTATACATTGCCGACAGCACGCTATTGCAAGGAAAATATGAAAATAATATCCTCCATTTGACTTTTCATTCGGACTTAATTAAATGGAAACAAATTGCTTTGCAAAATCTTGATATTTCTGTTGCGCCAAGAGCAACAAGAGTTTTGGGTGCTCAATTGCGAGCCAAAAATTTGTTGATGGGCAGCACTTCATTGGATTCGGTGATAGGAACAGCACGATTGGACAGCACAGGACTATTGTCTAAATTTACCTACCGCACTACATTTGCGGCGGGAGAGTTGCGCAGCAAAATGCAATTTTGGGTGGACACCGTGGGCAATAAAATGACCTCCCTTCATCTTTTTCCTACCTCTATTGCTATTGGCGATACCTTGTGGCGCCTGCAATCCAGCGATATTGTGATGGGCAACGGACAGGTCAATATCTCACAATTTAGATTAGAAAATAAATTGCAGTTTTTGCAAGTGAATGGCAGCATTTCTAACCAACAAAACGACACCCTCAATGTGGCACTCAACAGAATAGATATTGCGCCGTTCTTGGCTCTCACCGGACAAAGAACACGCTTGACGGGACAGGTATCGGGCACATTTATGGGACACGATTTGTTCAAAAAAACGCCGCTGTTTTTTTCTGACCTGTCTATCAATGATTTTGTGTATGACAAAAAACCTATAGGGGACTTGGTTTTTCGTAGTTTTACAGAGAACAATGAACCCCAAGTAAACCTCTCTGTAAAGGTTGCCAAAAACCAAAAAGAAGTATTATCGGTGTCCGCTGTGATGGGCGAAAACAACGAATT
The DNA here is from genome assembly GCA_025996715.1 of Bacteroidia bacterium. Classification (GTDB taxonomy): domain Bacteria; phylum Bacteroidota; class Bacteroidia; order Bacteroidales; family UBA932; genus BNTQ01. The sequence continues at coordinate 25,554 of BNTQ01000008.1, forward strand.
GACAGGAATAGCAGATTTTAATCACGCCGAAGTATATTACTTAGAACATTTGCTCACAGATATATTGACGGAAATGAAAGGCACTACTTCGGGGCGCATCAAAATTAGCGGCAAACCCAACCACCTATTGCTCAACGGACAAATGGTGCTCGAAAATGCACAGTTTGCAGTAACCTATCTCAACACCACCTACATTGCTCCCGAAGGCACTATATTTGACTTTGAGGATAGTCATCTCAAAATGAAAACCTTATTGGCGCACGATACAAAAGGCCAAGAAGGTTACATCACTGCCGAACTTGCCAACATTACAACGCCTTGGAATTTTTGGTACAACATTGATATTGATTTCAAAAAATATCACACATTGAACACCAATGCAATGGTTAGTCCAATTTATTATGGACAAGGTTGCGCCACAGGAAAGGTAAAAATGTATGGGGTCAATGGGCAGGGAAATATAGATGTGGTGGCACAAGTAGATAATGGCACAAAAATTACCATTGTACTGAGCGAAAAATCGCAAATGAGAACAGGTACACTCATCAATTTTGTGTCGCAGGCGTCTGCCGCTCTCAAAAAGGCTGCTCCAATAGAAACGGGTGCCAACCTTGATATAGGAGTCAATTTGGCCGTTAACAACGATGCCGACCTCACCATAGTGCTCAATCCTGCCACCAATGATGTGCTCACAGTGAATGGCGACGGCAATGTAAAAATGGAGATGGCACCTGCCAAAAACATTTTTCGTTTCTTTGGCGAATACAAGATTTCGCGCGGAGAGTACGCATTTTCTATTCAAAACATTGTGAACAAAAAATTCAAAATAGAACCCAATAGCCGCATTATTTTCAACGGTCCCATTGATGCTGCCGCTGCCGACATTCGCGCTTCTTATAGCCTACGCGCACCATTGGCCGAACTTTTTGGCGATACCACTGCCACCTCGCGCTACAAACGCTCGTACCCCATCAATTGCAAAGTAACAATAACGGGACCTATAACCCGCCCCAACCTCAAATTTTCGATTGAAGCCGTGGGTGTGGACAAAGAACTGAGCGACCGTATGCAGGCGCAACTCAACACCGAAGACAATGTTACCATACAGTTTTTGTCGTTGCTCATTACCAATCGTTTTGTGGCAGTGCAAAACGATGCTAATAGCGGAAATCAAAATTTTGGCGGAACAATGGGTAATGTGATGATGGGCGAATTTTTGGCTTCACAAATGGGCAATTTTTTGTCACAATTGTTTGCCAGCAATATCGATATATCGTTCAATCCGCGTATGGGCGAAGATGTGGAAGGTTTTGACGGCGCCATCGGATTTTCGCGCAACTTGGGCGAGCGTGTGATATTCAGCACCAACCTGGCTTCGCAGTCCAATCGCAAAACGGCAGATGCTACCAATAGTAATTTTGTGGGCAATGTCGATTTTGAGGTATTGGTGGACAAATCAGGAAAATTCAGGATTCGTATCTTTGGGCGCACCAACGACCAATACTCTGAAATGATGTCGGGCGTTGCCAACAATGTGGGTTCGGGCGGTATGGGTGTTGTGTATCAAGAGGAGTTCAATAGTTTTAGTGAATTGTGGAACAGTATGTTCAAACGAAAAAAGAAAAAATGAGACATAGCCGCAAACCCTTGCCATTGCTGCAAAATATAGAGGTTACTCAACTCGCCGCCGAAGGCAAATCTATAGCACACACCGCCGAAGGCGTGCTGTTTATTCCCTTTGCCATTCCCGGAGATGTAGTGGACGTGCAGGTTTGCAAAAAAAAGAGTAGTTATATGGAAGGCTATGTGGTGCGGCAAGTGATGCCGTCGCCTTTGCGTGTGCCGCCATTTTGCTCGCACGCAGGCCTGTGCGGAGGCTGCAAGTGGCAAGCCCTGCCCTACGCCGAGCAACTCAAATGGAAACAACAACAAGTGCTTGACCAACTCACCCACATTGGACACTTCAAGGATATTGAGGTGCAGCCCATTATAGGTTCGGCGCAAACGCAATTCTATCGCAACAAATTGGAGTTTACATTTTCTAACAAACGTTGGGTGAGCAAAGAAGAATTTCAATGCGGCGCCGCTATTGACCAACCCAACGCGCTGGGATTTCACATCCCCGCCATGTTTGACAAGGTGCTTGATATTGAACAGTGTTACCTGCAAGCCGCGCCCTCCAACGAAATCCGCGATTGGGTCAAACAATTTGCGATTGACCATCAGTACACTTTTTTTGATTTGCGGCAACAGCAAGGTTTGCTTCGCAACTTGATAATCCGCACCAGCACTACCGGAGAGGTGATGGTGATTGTTGTTTTTTCGAGCAACGACTCAGAGCGCATTCAACTTTTGATGCACGATTTGCATCGCGCATTTCCGTCAATCACAGCACTGCTCTACGTTGTCAACAACAAAGGCAACGACACTATTTTTGACCGCGAAGTAATTTGCTACGCCGGACAACCGTTTATTATTGAAAAAATGGGCGACCTGCAATTCAAAATCGGTGCCAAATCATTTTATCAAACCAACTCACAGCAGGCATTTCAATTGTACAGCGTGGTGCAGCAATTGGCGCAACTCACGGGGCGCCAAACGGTGTATGACCTCTACACCGGAACAGGCACCATTGCTTGCTTTTTGGCATCGCACGCACACAAAGTGGTGGGCATCGAAATTACGCCGGAGGCTATTGATGATGCTTGCGAAAACGCTCGCATCAACGGAATTGGCAATGCTACATTTTTTGCAGGGGATATGAAAGATGTGCTCACTCCCGAATTTGTAGAGCACAACCACAAGCCCGATGTGGTGGTCATTGACCCGCCTCGTGCAGGGCTGCATCCCAATGTGGTGAACACTTTGCTGCAAACGGCACCCGAGCGCATCGTATATGTGAGTTGCAACCCCGCCACGCAAGCCCGCGACTTGGCATTGCTGGCAACCCAATACCGCATTCAGTTTGTGCAACCTGTGGATATGTTTCCACACACTCAGCACGTTGAAAATGTGGTGCTGCTGTGCAAAATTTAACCGTCAAATTATCTCTGCAAGCGCCCTATTTGGCTGCAATGAGTTCAATTTCAATACCCACATTTTTGGGCAATTTTGCCGCCTGAAACGCAGCGCGGGCGGGCATCTCGGCAGTAAAATAATGCCCATACACCTCGTTCATTTTGGCAAAATCGTTCATATCTGCCAGCAGCACTGTGGTTTTGAGCACATTGGCAAAACCATAGCCTGCCGCCGTAAGAATGGCGTTGAGGTTGCCAAATACCTGCTCGGTTTGTGCCACAATGTCGCCGCTACAAACCTCGCCGGTAGCGGGATTGATGGGAATTTGCCCCGATACATACAACGTGCCGTTATATTCCACTGCCTGACTGTAAGGTCCAATGGCAGCGGGAGCGTTGGGAGTAGAAATAATGCGTTTCATAACGAAATAATTTTGGATGAATAATTTTGCAAATGTACTGTATTTTTACAAAAATCACATAGATAAACTTGCAAAATTGCGAGTTCGGCATTATTTATGTAACTTTGTCGTTTAAAAATGTAAAAAATTGAATACTATGTCTTTGTGTAAAACGCATCCGCAATGGCTTTGCAAGGCTGTGCTGTACGAAATGAATGTGCGGCAAATCACGCCCAGCGGGACTTTTGCGGCGGCTCAAGCGGAACTCTTGCGCCTCCAAGAAATGGGCGTGGACGTGGTTTGGCTAATGCCGGTGCAGCCCATTGGCGTTGTCAATAGAAAGGGCAGTTTGGGCAGTTATTATGCCATCAAAAACTACACCGATTTTAATCCCGAATTTGGGCAACGTGCCGATTTTGAACGGTTTATGAGCGAGGCACACCGCTTGGGATTGCGAGTGATATTGGATTGGGTGGCCAACCACACCTCGCCCGACCACCTATGGACTGCCCACAACCATTGGCACAAGCGCAACGAGCAAGGCTCGCTCAAAGTGCAATACGACTGGACAGACATTGCCGAATTGGACTATACCAACGCCGAAATGCAAGCCGCCATGCGGGATGCAATGCTGTGGTGGGTCAAAAATTTTGACCTCGATGGTTTCCGTTGCGATATGGCAATGCTTGTGCCCACTGAGTTTTGGGAGAGTGCCACGGCGGCTTTGCAACAACAAAAACCCGACCTGCTAATGCTCGCCGAAGCCGAAGAACCTGCATTGATGCACCGTGCCTTTGATGCTTTTTATGCGTGGAATTTGTTTCATACTATGAACGATGTGGCGCAAGGAAAAGCCGCTGCCGATGCGCTGTGGACAAGCATCCACAAGCAACAGAGCCAGTTTGTGCAAGGAGCAGTGCCCTTGCTTTTTACTTCCAATCACGACGAAAATAGTTGGAACGGCACCGAATTTGAACGTATGGGAACTTCGGGTGCTGCTGCATTTGCGGCGTTTTGCTATTTGGTGCAAGGCTTGCCGCTCATCTACACAGGGCAAGAAATGGGCAACAGGCATCGCTTGGCATTCTTTGAAAAAGACAACATTGAGCGAGTGCCGCACGCTGCGCAAAAAGAGTTGTACAGCACATTGAACCATCTCCGCAAGTCGCACCCCGCCTTGTGGTGCGGCAACAACAGCACGATGCAACAAATACACAATTTGCTTCCGCAACAAGTATTTTCTGTTCTCTGCAACAAAGATGCCGACAATGTTTTGGGCGTTTTCAATTTTTCTAACCGCGCTGCCGATGTAAAAATTGATACTTCTTTGTTGCCCCAAAACGGCACGCAACTTGTTGACAATCAAGATGCTACAAGTGCATTTTGCCCCATCCTGCACTTAGAAGGTTGGGAATACAAAATTTTTGTGCCAGCCCTCAATCCAACAATATGAGTTGTAGCCTCGACATATTGTACGAAGACAATCACTTGCTGATAGTGAACAAGCAGGTGGGCGAGTTGGTGCAAGCGGATAGAGACACGCGAGAGTCGCTCGAAGAAAGTATAAAAACTTTTTTGAAAGAGCGGGATGCCAAGAGTGGCAATGTGTTTTTGGGCGTTCCGCATCGTTTAGACCGTCCGGTGAGCGGCATTGTTATTTTTGCCAAAACCAGCAAGGCATTGACACGGCTCAATGTAATGTTTCAAAAAGGCGAAGTGCACAAAACCTATTGGGCTATCGTCAAACAACGTCCCCCCAACGACAGCGACCTATTGGTGCACCACCTTGTGCGCCACGAGCAGCAAAACAAAACTTATGCCTATCCTAAGCCTGTAGCCAATTCCAAAGAGGCGCGGCTGCGCTACCGTTTGCTGGCGCAAGGCGAACGTTATTTTTTGTTGGAGGTGGAATTGCTCACAGGCAGGCATCATCAAATTCGTTGCCAATTGAGCAAAATCGGCTGCCCCATCAAAGGCGACCTCAAGTACGGATTTGCACGCTCCAACCCCAACGGCGGCATTTCGCTGCACGCCCACGCAGTACGTTTTGTGCATCCCGTAACGCAGCAAACCATTAGCCTCATTGCCCCACCGCCCGCCGGCGATATTTTTAAAAGCATCAAAAATGAAGGGTAATCAATTATTTTGAAAAAATAATCATAATGGAATACGTGGTTTTGGCATAGAACCCCTTCAATAGGCTGAATGTTCAGTACTATAATAATTGGGCGGCAAGTTATTGCCGCTTGATTTGTTTTTGTTAGTTGAACAAAAAAAATGTTACTCTTATATCTTTTTACTATCTTTGTAGGTTTTAGTTTTCTAAATGTAGAACAAATACAATTATGAGCGTTTTTAATTCCATCATGAAAATCTTTTTTGGTTCCAAAACCGAAAAGGATATGCGTGAAATTACCCCTTATGTTGAAAAAATTAAGGAGGTGTATCCTCGCTACAGCGCGTTGAGCCACGACGAATTGCGTGCCCAAACACAACGCTTGCGCAGCCTCATTGCCGAGCGCATTGCTACCGACGAAACCGACATTGCTGCCCTGCGCGAGCAATTGGAAGCACCCGAAACCGATATTGCCCAAAAGGAAGGTATTGGCAAAGAAATTGACAATGCTTTGAAAGAAATGGACAAAAAAATAGAGACTATTTTGCTCGAAATTTTGCCCGATGCCTTTGCGATTATGAAGGACACGGCACGGCGTTTTCAAGAGAATGAAGAGATTGAAGTTGCCGCCACCGATTTTGACCGCGAACTGGCTGCTACCAAAGATTTTGTGAGCATCGAAGGCGACACTGCCATTTATCAAAACGAGTGGATGGCGGGCGGCAATATGATTAAGTGGGATATGGTGCACTACGACGTGCAACTCATTGGCGGCGTGGCTTTGCACAAAGGCAATGTTGCCGAAATGGCAACCGGCGAAGGCAAAACTTTGGTGGCAACGCTGCCCGTTTTTTTGAACGCCCTTGCCGGCAAAGGCGTGCACATTGTTACCGTGAACGATTATTTGGCAAAGCGCGACAGCGAATGGATGGGCACGCTCTACCAATTTCACGGCTTGTCGGTGGACTGCATCGACAAGCACCAGCCCAATAGTGCCGCGCGGCGCAAGGCTTATGCTGCCGATATTACCTTTGGCACCAACAACGAATTTGGCTTTGACTACCTGCGCGACAATATGTGCACCGCTCCCGAAGAATTGGTGCAGCGCAAGCACCACTTTGCCATTGTGGACGAGGTGGACAGCGTGTTGATTGACGATGCCCGCACGCCGCTCATCATCTCAGGTCCCGTGCCCAAAGGCGAAGACCAACTGTTTGGCGAATACAAACCTTTGGTCGAAAGATTGTACAATGTGCAGCGCAGCCTTGTAACCACCTTGCTTTCGGACGCCCGCAAGTTGATAACTGACAAAAAAGACGAAGAAGGCGGATTGCTATTGCTGAGAGCCTTCAAGGCTTTGCCAAAATATAAACCGCTCATCAAATTTTTGAGCGAACAAGGAAACAAAGCCCTGCTGCTGAAAACCGAGAATTTTTATATGCAGGACAACAACAAAAATATGCACAAAGCCACCGACGAATTGTATTTTGTGATTGACGAAAAAATGAACTCGGTGGACTTGACCGACAAAGGGCTTGACTTTATTTCGCAACAAAAAGAGGTGGACGATAGCGGCTTTTTTGTGTTGCCCGATATTGGAAATGAAGTAGCAGAATTGGAAAAACAATCATTATCGCCCGAAGAAAAGTTAGCCAAAAAAGATGCTCTGATTTCTGATTTTGCCTTGAAATCGGAGCGCGTGCACACGGTGCATCAGTTGCTCAAAGCCTACGCTATGTTTGAAAAAGACGTGGAGTATGTGGTGATGAACAACAAAGTGATGATTGTGGACGAGCAAACAGGGCGCATCTTGGAGGGGCGCCGCTACTCCGATGGATTGCATCAAGCCATTGAGGCAAAAGAAAATGTGAAGGTGGAGGCTGCCACGCAAACCTTTGCTACCATTACCTTGCAGAACTATTTCCGTATGTACCACAAACTCGCCGGTATGACCGGTACAGCCGAAACCGAAGCAGGCGAGTTGTGGACTATCTACAAATTGGACGTCATCATTATCCCCACCAACCGCCCTATAACGCGCAACGATGCACAAGATTTGGTGTACAAAACCAAGCGTGAAAAATACAAAGCAGTGATTGAGGAAATTGAGCGCCTTGTTGGCTTGGGCAGACCTGCATTGGTGGGCACAACGAATGTGGAAATATCCGAACAGTTGAGCAAAATGCTCAAAATGCGGGGCATCAAACACAATGTTTTGAACGCCAAACAACATCAACGCGAAGCCGAAATCGTAGCAGAGGCGGGGCGTGCAGGCATTGTTACCATTGCTACCAATATGGCAGGTCGTGGTACGGATATTAAATTGGCACCCGAAGTAAAAGAGGCTGGAGGCTTGGCTATCATTGGCACAGAGCGGCACGAAAGCCGCCGCGTGGACAGGCAGTTGCGCGGACGTGCCGGCAGGCAAGGCGACCCGGGCAGTTCGCAGTTTTTTGTTTCGTTAGAAGATGAATTGATGCGCCTCTTTGGCTCGGAGCGCATTGCCTCATTGATGGACAGAATGGGGCTTAAAGAGGGTGAGGTGATTCAGCATAGTATGATTAGCCGCAGCATTGAGCGGGCGCAGCGCAAGGTGGAGGAAAATAATTTTGGCAGCCGCAAACGTTTGATAGAGTACGACGACGTGATGAATTCGCAGCGCGAGGTCATTTACACTCGCCGCAAACACGCGCTCTACGGCGAACGCATCGACGTGGATATTTTTAATATGATTGCCGATTACACCGCCTCTGTGGTGGAGCAAATGCACGGCAATGTGTCGTTTGATGAATTTGAAATTGAACTCATGCGCCTCATTGGTGTTGCACCCAACTTTGATGCCGCAACGTGGAAAGGCGAGTCTGCCAATACCCTTGCAGATGCTTTGCAAGAGCACGTTTTGGATACCTATCAGCGCAAAATGAAAACCCTTGCAGAGCAGGCTTTTCCGGTCATCAAAAACGTGTACGAAACACAGGGTAGCCGCTACGAAAACATAGTGGTGCCCATCACCGACCGCGTAAAAACGATGCACCTTGTTACCAATCTCAAAAGGACCTACGAAAGCAATGGATATGAAGTAACGCGGGCTTTGGGCAAAACGGTGCTGCTAATGACCATTGACGAAAATTGGAAGGAGCATTTGCGCGAAATGGACGACCTCAAACAAGCGGTGCACAATGCCTCTTATGAGCAAAAAGACCCGCTGCTGGTCTATAAATTGGAGAGTTACGAATTGTTTAGCACCATGCTCGACAAAATCAATCGCGAGGTAATTTCATTTTTGATGAAGGCGCAAATACACGTGCGCGAAAACAATTCTGTGCAAGAGGCGCAAGTGAAACGCACCGATATGAGCCGTTTGCGCACCGGACGACAAGAGGTGGCAGCCGCCGCCGGCAACGCCCCGCAAAAACCCACCCCTGTGCACATCGAAAAGCAAGTGGGACGCAACGACCCTTGCCCCTGCGGCAGCGGCAAAAAATTCAAGCAATGCCACGGACGGGAGGTGTAAGAATAGACCTTTTTCTCATACTAATATGGCGGATGGCGGCTTCTTCAAATTCATCGCCAAAAACCGCATACCCCATTTTTGCATAAAATTCTTGGGCGGTTATTTGAGCGTGCAACACGATTGCACAAAAATTATTTTGCGCTGCAAAATATTCTACTGCCGCAATAACATCACGCCCATATCCTTTGCCGCGATGTTCCTTTAATACAGCCATTCGTTGCAAAAGCGCACAATTGGCATCCTCTTTGTCGGGCAGTAAACGAGCGGTTGCCACGGCGATATTTTTGTCGTCGTACAAAACAAAATGCACGCATTGCGCCTCGTGTTCATCAATTTCAATTTCAAGTGGAACGTGCTGTTCTTCCACAAAAACAGTACGACGAATGCAGACAGCATCAAAATAAATGCGGCTATTTGTATCACGACTACTCAATAATTTCATTTTATGATGATAAACTTTATTTTTTTGCATATACTACATACCCACCATTAAACTCTTGCCTATCGTATGATGTGGCATTAAACCACTCAGCGGCTTGTTTTGCAAACAATTCTTCCTGTCCCGAAAAAACAGCAATTACCCGAATAGCCTCTTTATCTGCAACAATGTCAACGGTTTGATGGTTATAGTATTTTATCAGCCTTTCGCTATTTTCTTTGTTGAACTCGGTAGTTATTGGATAAATAAAAAGATTTTGTCTATTGTATTTGTGCAAATAAGTAGAAATGCCTATACCCAAACCCTCACTTTCTATCAGAGGATTGCCAACAATTAGCACCTTGTCATTGGGAGCAGAATGTTCAATAATAGTGTTCAAAAAATTTTCCGTAGCCGCACCCCTGATAGCATACCGTTGGTGCGAAGCAAACGCTAACCCACACTGAATAACGAACACAAAATACAGCCCACCTAAATAAAGTTGAGACACTTTTAGGGTACTACGTTTCCGTCTGATGCATCCCCAGAACAGCAAACCTATACCTGCTGCTAATCCCACAACAGCCATAGTATCAAGGGTGCTCAGCAAGTACTGCCTACTCGAAGACGAAGTCATTTCTTGTAATTTTTGTCCCTGAAGGCGTACTGCAAAATCCAGCATATTTTGTTGAAACGATGCACTAAAAATAGCAAATCCACATACCACCACCGCGATGATACCGATTATCAAACTAATGTTTTTCCACCACCGTTCTTTTATTTCGCTGTCATTGGCTTTTAATTTTTGATAAACAAAAATCGCAAAATATGCGCAACCCATCATTCCCGGTATCAAATAGCGGTCAATAATTCCTGATTTGGCATAAATCGCAATTTGAGGAAGGGTTATGGTAGCCAATAAAAGAATAGGATAAACCCACTCCCTCCACTCCATCTTTTTGTGGCGTAGTAAATAGCCCACAGCAATAAGCGCAAGCGGAATGCCGCCACTCATTCCATACAAATACGCTGCAGTTTTTAGGTACGGAAATAGTCCGCTATATTCTACCCCCGCATAGCCAAAGTCAGAGCCTGCAGTGTACAGCACCATCCCCAGTGCCACTACTGTGAGCAACAATAAAAACAGGCCTGTTTTCCATGTAGTACATATAATCTGTACTATATTATATCTTGTATCTTGGCGCATCATACAATAAAAAACATAACTTGCAGGCAACATCAAGATAAAATTTTCTTTCAGCAAAACCATGTAAATGGAGCAAACCGCAAATCCCGTGTAATACAAAATTCTTACCACTCCCTTTTTGTTCAAATAGCCTAAAATGCAATGCCAAGATAAGAGCAAAAAAACTAATGCAGTTGTTTCAATGGCTAAGGTTTGGTAAAAGATAGCCGATTGTGTGCCGGTTAAAGTCAGCCCTGCCAATAGGAGACCTGCTTTATGCCCCCATTTGAGTTTTCGCCCCAATAGATAGATAAGGAATGCGGCGATAATAATCAGACCTATTTGCATAAAACTTTGCAAAAGCATATTATCGCCTCCGAGCAGTACTCTAATAAGCGTATTAAAAGGCCATGCGGGTCTAAATCTTACACCCAATTCATTGTTTGCATGAGTGGCCCAGGTTTGAAACCAAGACATATCCGACAATTCTTGTTTGTAGATAGTAAAGTGGCTACAATCCATAAAGTGATAACCCGAAAAAACGGAACCACTCAATGTAACAAATAATAGCCCTACGAGTGAAATCACAAGAGACGCTATTCCATATTCTTTGTTTCTCTGGCTCATATTAAGTTAAATGTAAAATATCGAAATAATAGACGAACCTCGCCATTTTTTTGGAAAAAATAAAAAATCAAAATACATACACAGTGCCAACAATCGGTGTATCGGCTTGCCAAATTTTGAAGGCGCATTCATATACAACTTGCGTTTGCCAAACAAACAAAGAGTGAGCCGCGCAGGCCAATACAACAAATGAAAAAAATAGGTTTGCCACAATCGCTTTGCCTCTATTTTATCGGCTAATTGCCTCATCATTGCTAAATCATAACGGCGAAAATGTCCGTTAAATTCATCATAATTTGAAAACAACTCCTGCCGCGCAGGAACGGTGAAAACAATCGTTTTGAGATGAGGAAACTGTGATTTTATTTGTAACAAAAAAACTTCCGGCTCCGGCAAATGCTCTATCACGTCTAATAACAAAACGGTTGTGAATTGGCTACATTCTGCGGTCGTAAGGTCTTGTACATCCCTGCCTGTTTGCACCTTGTTTGCGATAATAGGCATAGGTGCTACTTTTGCCAACTCTATTCCATAAGTGTCAAAGTTATGCTTATTTAAGTAATCCACTACAATGCCTTTGCCGCATCCTATTTCTAAAATTTTACCCCCCTTTATATTAACATTATTTACCGCCTTTTCTATAATTTTATTTCTTGCTTCGTTCCAATAATGATTTTCTATGCCGTCGGGATAGAGAGCCGCATATTGCTCTGCATTGAAACCTGTGTTATCGTTCATTTTTTTAATCATTAATCATTAAAAATTTATTTTTTCGCTCACAATATACTCCGGTCGTCCTTTGGCTTCATCAAATAAATTGCCGATATATTTACCGAGCACGCCAATGGTGAGCAGTTGCACACCGCCAAAAAATACAATCAACATTACGGTAGATGTCCATCCTGTAACTATATATCCTCGTAAAAATATCATACAAAATAGTATCCACAACAAATATAACAATCCCAATCCTATACTCGCAAACCCCAATGAAGTAGCAAGGTTCAATGGTTTTTTTGAAAAATAAAAAAGCCCAATCATCGCAAACTTGAGCATCTTGCGAAATGGATATTTGGTTTCGCCTGCAAATCGCGCCTCGCGTTCGTAGTAGAATGGAACTTGCTTAAAGCCCATCCAACTCATGAGTCCGCGAATATATTTATTTTTTTCGGGGAGGTGATTAAACTGGTCTATTACTTTTCTGTCTATCAGCCTAAAATCGCCTGTATCCACAGGAAATTTAACGTCCGATAAGCGATTGAGCAAGCGGTAGAATATCTTTGCGGTAAAAAGTTTAAACCAATTTTCACCTGACCTTTTTTTGCGTACGCCATATACCACATTTGCGCTCTCGGCTTGCATTGCCAAAAGCATACGAGGAATAAGTTCGGGCGGGTCTTGCAAATCGGCATCCATTATCACTGCCAAATCGCTTGTGCAATAATTTATGCCTGCCGTTACTGCTTTTTGATGTCCAAAATTACGTGAAAAAGATAGTACTTTCACTTGCGGGGAACTTGCTGCGATATTAGCCAACATCAATGCTGTTTTATCTACACTACCATCATCAATAAAAATAATCTCAGAACGGTTTGAAAGCGTATCCAAAACTTGTTTCAATCGTTTGTAGGATTCTTGTATGACTTTTTCCTCATTGTAGCAGGGTACTATTATTGACAGTGATTTCATCATTAAGACAATTATTTTTTCAAACTTACATCAATAAAAATAAGACCTCTGATAATCAATAATTTACATTTCCAAAAATCTTTTATTGATTTTTATCGGACTAATTAACAAAGGTAGAAATGATTTTTTGAATTACAAAAAATCAGGTTGCAAGGTTAATTCTTTTTTGAGGCACTATTTTTGCACTTGCTCAAACGCCTGCAAAAATTCATCTGCCTGCTGCTTTTGCAAACACAGTGGGGGCAATAGCCGCAGGGTGTGAGTGCCGGCTACGCCTGTAAAAATGTGATGCTCCAACAGCAATGCCTTGCGCAACGCGGCAATGGGTTGCTGCATTTCTATGCCAATCATTAGCCCCCGCCCGCGCAGTTCTTTGATTTGCGCAAAAGTGCGCAATTGCGACAGCAGATATTCACCCATTTGAAAAGCATTGTGCACTATATTTTCGTTCTCAAATACTTCCAACACTGCCAATGCGGCTGCGCACGCCAAATGGTTGCCGCCAAAAGTGGTGCCCAATTGTCCGTGCACTGCCTCAAATTGCGGCGAAATGAGCACCCCGCCTATCGGGAAACCATTGCCCATTCCTTTGGCGGTGGTAATGATGTCGGGCGCGATGCTTGCCCATTGGTGGGCAAAAAATTTTCCGGTGCGCCCATAGCCGCATTGAATTTCGTCGGCAATGAGGCACACATTATATTGTTTGCACAATTGCTGCAAGCCTTGCAAAAACTCTACTTGGGCAGCAATAATGCCCGCCACTCCTTGTATCGATTCGATGATAATGGCGCAAAATTCGTTGGTCTGCAATTGTTTTTCGACAAATTGCAAATCGTTGAGGGGCGCAAAAACTACTTTGTCGGTAGCGTTGAAGGGGGCTACAATTTTGGCATTGTCGGTGGCAGCCACCGCGCCCGAAGTGCGTCCGTGAAAGGCTTTACTAAAAGCCAACACTTTGCTTTTGCCCGTGTGAAAAGAGGCTAATTTGATGGCATTTTCGTTGGCTTCGGCACCCGAATTGCACAAAAACAGACAATAATTTTCATACCCTGAGGCTTTGCCCAACTTATCGGCTAATTGTTGCTGCCTCGAATTTTGCACCGCATTGGAATAAAAACCTATGCTGTGCAGTTGATTTTGGATGCGCTGCACATAGTGCGGATGGCTGTGTCCAATAGAAATCACAGCGTGCCCGCCGTACATATCAAGGTATCTGACACCTTGATGGTCCAACAAATAACATCCCTCTGCCCGCACAGGCTCTATGTTCCAAAGGGGATAAACGTCAAATGGTTTCATTGTTTATGGTTTAAATTATTGATTGTCAATAAATTATGTTTAATCAACGTAATTTTATGATGAGGTCAAAGGTAGTATTTTTGCAGCATTTCAAAAAAAATAATTCAATAGAATGCGTATATTTTTTGGATTTCAACAAAAATAGTTATCTTTGTAGCCCATTTTTGAGTATGGAAATATGTAACTTATTGTTTTTCAATTATTTACTAACTAATTATTATTTGTTTATGAACCATTATGAAACCGTTTTCATTTTAAATCCCATTTTATCTGAGCCTCAGGTAAAGGAAGCGGTTGACAAGTTCCGTAAAGTGATTACGGAGCATTCGGGGGTTGTGTCCCACGAAGAAAATTGGGGTGCCAAGCATTTGGCCTATCCCATTGAAAAAAAGTCAACAGGATTTTATGCTCTCTTGCAGTTTGAGGCTGATGGAGAAGTAGTAGAAAAGTTAGAATTGGCGTATCGGCGCGACGAGAACGTGATGCGATTTTTGACTTTCAAATTAGACAAAGACGCCTTGGCTTATGCCGAGAGACGCAGGAATAAACTACATAACAAGGAGAAATAAAATGGCATATAACAATAACAACAATGATGTTCGCTATCTTAGCCCAGTAACGGCGGAGGTGAAAAAAAAGAAGTATTGTCGTTTTAAAAAAACAGGCATCAAGTACATCGATTACAAAGATGCTGAGTTTTTGAAACGTTTTTTGAATGAGCAAGGCAAAATTCTTCCTCGCCGTCTCACCGGAACTTCGTTGAAGTTTCAACGAAGGGTATCACAAGCCGTCAAACGGGCACGCCACTTGGCATTGCTGCCCTACGTTGCCGACTTGATGAAGTAATCAAAACCACTAAAAGAGAATTATTGTTATGGAAATTATATTGAAACAAGATGTTGTCAAATTGGGCAACAAAGGCGATGTGGTGAAGGTAAAAAACGGCTATGCCGCCAATTATCTCATTCCGCAGGGCTATGCCACCTTAGCCACTGCCACCTCACTCAAGCAGCACAACGAAGACCAAAAGCAGCGTGCGCACAAAGAAATTAAAATTAGAACTTCGGCAGAAGAATTGGCACAACAAATGGAAGGCTTGTTGCTCACCATTGTTACCAAAGCCAGTTCTACAGGCAAAATTTTTGGTTCTGTCAATACCTTGCAACTATCGGAATCGTTGCGCCAAAAAGGCTTTGAAGTTGACCGCAAGCAAATTGTGATTGACGAAGAGCAAGTAAAAGATTTGGGCAAATACGGAGCCGAAGTCAAGTTGCACCGCGACGTGAAGGTAAAAATAGAATTTGAAGTAGTAGCAGAGTAGGTAGAGTGCGGGGCACAACTTTGTGATGCAAAATTATGCTTAACGTCCGAAGGCTTGGGGCTAATGCCTTGAGCCTTTGGGTTAGAATTATCGGGGTGTAGCGCAGTTGGTAGCGCGCTACGTTCGGGACGTAGAGGCCGCGAGTTCGAGTCTCGCCACTCCGACACAATTCACCCCCTCGCCATTGTACAATGGCGAGGGGGCTTGAATTTTACTTTTTGACCATTAACCCAAGTTGCATTGGTTACTTGAATGTGCGCTTAGTATTGCTCTTGTTCGTTAGGGAAATTGCCTGAGCGCACGTCTTGTGCGTATTGTTCAAAGGCGGTTTTGGCGGTTTCGTACATATTGGCGTATCGCCGCAAAAAGCGGGGCGAAAAGGTTTTGGACAAACCCAACATATCGTGCATCACAAGCACCTGCCCATCTACGCCGTTGCCGGCACCAATGCCTATGATAGGAATTTTTAATTCGCCGGCAATTTGTTTGCCCAGCGCGGCGGGTATTTTTTCTAACACAATGCCAAAGCATCCCGCCTCCTCCAATAGATGAGCATCTTCTATCAATTTTTGGGCTTCGGCTTCCTCGCGGGCACGCACTGCGTAGGTGCCAAATTTGTGAATGGATTGCGGCGTCAAACCCAAGTGTCCCATTACAGGAATGCCTGCACTCAGTATGCGATTGACGGACTCTAATATCTCTTTGCCGCCCTCCAATTTGATAGCATCCACGCCGCTTTCCTTCATCATACGAATGGCAGAGCACAACGCTTCTTTGGAATTGCCTTGATAGGAGCCAAAGGGCAAATCGGCTACCACCATAGCCTGCTTGACGGCTCGCACCACCGATTGCGCGTGGTAAATCATTTGGTCGAGCGTGATGGGTAGGGTGGTTTCGTGCCCTGACATTACATTGGCGCAAGAGTCGCCCACCAGAGCAATGTCGATGCCCACCGAATCGAGAATACAGCCCATAGTGTAGTCGTACACGGTGAGCATAACTATTTTTTCGCCGCGCTGTTTTTTTTCTATCAAGCGTTGCGTGGTAATGATACTTTCTCTTCCTTGTACAGACATAAAAATAATAGTTAATGATTTATTCACATAAAAATATATACAAAGGTACACAAAAAATAATGGGATAGAAAGTTTTTGATTGATAAAAGATATTTGCTATTGCTCCCCTTGCATCCACTGCCACATCGCCTCTTCCTGCTGTTTTTTGAGGGCGGCGTAGCGTTCAAAAAAATCGGGGGTGGCAAGTTCGGGATGGTTGCCCAGGGTGGTGTCCATTTCGGCAACGGCGGCATCGAGGCGGGCTACTTCTTGCTCCAATTCTGCTTGCCGTTTCAGTTGTTTTTGGGTGCTGCGGGTTTGCTCTTTTTTTTGCAAATGCTGCTCTTTGGTTGGTTTGGCGGCTTCGGGTTCTGCCTTTTTTTGGTTTTCGGCACGAACTTCTATTTCCTTCAACTGATTAATTTTTAGTCGATTCATAAATTCCCATATTGTTCCCAAATGTTCTTTGACTCGCCCATCGCGAAACTCGTAAATTTTGTTAACCAAGCCATCCAAAAATTCGCGGTCGTGCGACACCACAATGAGCGTGCCGTCGTATTTCATTAGCGCGGCTTTCAAAATATCTTTTGAGCGCATATCCATGTGGTTGGTGGGTTCGTCGAGCACAAGCAGGTTGTAGGGTTCGAGCATCAGGCGTGCCATTGCCAAGCGCGAGCGTTCGCCGCCGCTGAGCACCTTCACTTTTTTGTCCACGTCCTCGCCGCGAAATAGGAATGCGCCCAAAATATCGCGCAGTTTGGTGCGGATGTCGCCTTTGGCAACGTTGTCTAAGGTATCCAAAACGGTAAATTCGCCGTTCATCAAATCGTCTTGATTCTGTGCAAAATAGCCGATGTTCACGTTGTGTCCTATTCTCGATTCGCCCGCTTCGTATTCCAATTTGCCCACCAGAATGCGGCTCATGGTGGTTTTGCCTTCGCCGTTGCGCCCCACAAAAGCAATGCGCTCGCCGCGCTGTACGCTAATGTTGGCGTGCTCAAAAATCACTTTGTTGTCAAAACGTTTGGTAACATCTTTGGCTTCGTACACCATATTGCCCGAACGTGGTGCAGGCGGAAACTTAATGTTCATCGCACTTGCGTCCTCGTCGTCAATTTCAACGCGGTCAATCTTTTCGAGCATTTTGATGCGCGATTGCACCTGATTGCTCTTGGAGGCTTTGTAGCGAAATCGCTCGATGAACTCTTCGTTTTTTTCGATGGTGCGCTGCTGATTTTGGTAGGTAGCCATTTGCTGTTCGCGCCGCTCTTTGCGCAGCACCACGTAGCGCGAGTAGGGCACATTGTAGTCGTGCGCTGTGCCCAGCACCAATTCGACAGTGCGCGTGGTTACGGCATCCAAAAAAGCGCGGTCGTGCGAAATGAGAATGAGTGAGCCTGTGTAGGTTTTCAGGTAATCCTCCAACCATTGAATGCTCTCAATGTCAAGGTGGTTGGTGGGTTCGTCCAATAGCAGCACATCGGGACGTTGCAACAAAATTTTTGCCAACTCGATGCGCATTCGCCATCCGCCGCTGAACTCGCGGGTGGCACGCGCCAAATCGCTGCGCTTGAAACCCAATCCCAGCAAGGCTTTTTCGGCATCGCCCTGACGACTATCGCCTCCCAGCACGTGCAGTTTGTCGTTGTACTCGGTCAATTCTTCAATCAACTTCATATATTCGGGCGACTCGTAATCGGTGCGCTCGTTGAGTTGTTGCGCGATGTGGGCAATTTTGTTTTCCCAACGCTGCAATTGCTCAAAGGCAGTCATTGTTTCTTCTATCACCGATTGATTGTCGGCAACTTTCATTATTTGCGGCAAGTAGCCAATGGTAACGCCTTCGGGCGTTGCCACTTGCCCCGATGTGGGCTGTTGCAAGCCTTTGGCAATTTTGAGTAGAGTGGATTTTCCAGCCCCATTTTTGCCCACCAAACCCACGCGCTCGCGGGCATTGAGCATAAAGGTAACGTTGCTAAACAGGTTAGTGCCATTGAACGACACGCAAATGTTATCAAAAGAAATCATTGTGGCGGATAGATATTAACATACAAGATGAAGGGTGCAAAAGTACAAAATTTTTGCATCAAATAATAAAAAAGTTGTAAAATTGTTTTACCTTTACATTTGCAAAAAATTTATAATAAAATCATAAATCATTGTAATCAACTGCTATGGAAAATTATTTATCGCAACGTCTGCAAAATATGGAGGAATCGCAAACTATTGCGATGAACGAAAAAACCAAAGATTTGCAGGAACAGGGCTTGGACATTGTGAATCTCACTGCCGGCGAGCCTGATTTTTTTACTCCCGATGCCATCAAAGCGGCTGCCAAAGCGGCGGTGGACAACAATTTTTCGTTCTACACCCCTGTGGCGGGCTATATGGATTTGCGCAAAGCCATTGCCGGCAAGTTGCAGCGCGAAAACAACCTGACCTACACCCCCGAACAAATTGTGGTAACCAATGGCGCAAAACACGCGCTGGCAAACGCTATTACGAGTTTGATAGACCCCAACGACGAAGCCATTATTCCGGCGCCTTATTGGGTAAGTTACTCCGAATTGGTAAAGTTGGCGGGCGGTAGCAATGTGATTGTGCCCACTTCTATCGACAGCAATTTTAAAATGACAACTGCGCAATTGGAGGCTGCCATTACCCCACGCACCAAATTGCTCATTCTGTGCTCGCCGTCCAATCCTTCGGGTGCGGTGTATAGCAAAGCCGAATTGCAAGCATTGGCGGAGGTTGTAGCCAAACACAAACGCTTGTTTGTGCTGTCGGATGAAATTTATGAGCACATCAACTTTGTGGGCAAACACGAGAGTATGGCTCAGTTTGAGAGCATCAAAGACAGAGTAATCATTATCAACGGCGTGTCCAAAGCCTACGCTATGACCGGCTACCGCATTGGCTATTCGGCAACTTCGCTGGGGCTGGCAAAAGCCTGCACCAAATTGCAAGGGCAGTTCACCAGCAATGCCTCGTCCATTGCGCAAAAGGCAAGCGTGGCGGCACTTACGCTGGACAACACCCCCACCCAAGAAATGACCAAAGCCTTTCTTAGGCGTCGAAATTTGGTGATGGAATGGCTGCAACAAATGCCCGGCTTGCGTTGCACTGTGCCCGATGGGGCGTTTTATGCGTTTCCCGACGTGAGCGCATTTTTTGGCAAAAGCGATGGCACCACCACTCTCAAAAATGATATGGACGTGTGCCTCTATTTGTTAGAAAAAGCATTGGTGGCAAGCGTTCCGGGCAGTGCTTTTGGTGCACCCTCCTGCATCCGCCTGTCATACGCTACTTCCGACGAAAATTTGCTCAAAGCAATGAAAAGTATGAAAGCGGCATTGGCAAAATTGGTGTAGTCGCTCTTATTTTATTATTCCACAAAAATCCTCCCAAAATTGTGGATAAGATTTTTCTACACATTCTGCACCTTCAATGGCTACCTCGCCTTGGGCGCAAAGCGCTGCGGTAGCCAATGCCATAGCAATGCGGTGGTCGTTGTGCGCTTGCACTGTGGCGGCGTGCACGTTGCCGCCTTTTACATACATCACATCGCCTTGCAAGGTAATAGCAATGCCCATTTTGCCAAATTCTTGCTGCAAGGTAATAGCGCGGTTGCTCTCTTTGTGGGTCAAACGTAAAGCGCCGCTAAGCCTTGTGGTGCCTTGGCTGCAAGCCGCCAATGCTACCAGCGCAGGAAACAAATCGGGGCAATGTGTAGCATCAAAATCAAAAGCGCGTAGCGGCGACTGATGGGCGGTAACTGTGGCTACGCCTTCGTTTGGGGCAACCTCAATGTTGCCTTTTGCCAATCTGATAGCCTCCACAATAGCAGCATCTGCTTGAAGTGAATTTAGGTTTAAATTGGCAACACTTACCCTGCCTGCAATGCAGCCCGCCGCCAATAGGCAAGATGCTGCACTCCAATCGCCATCTATGTTGTAGGTGCAAGCCTTGTATTTTTGTCCGCCGCCAATATAAAATTTTTCGTATTGATGATGTTCTATTTGTATGCCAAAATGCTGTAATAAATTGATGGTCAATGCAACGTAAGGTTGGCTTTTGAGTTGTTGTACAAAAATGGTAGAATCATTGCTTGCCAAAGGCAATGCCATCAACAATCCGGTGAGCAATTGCGAGCCTATGCTGCCATCAATGTGCAATGTGCCGCCTGCTAATTTTCCTTGTATCAGCAAGGGTATCCGCCCATTTTGCGAGGTGATTTTTACGCCCAATTGTTGCAAAGCATCTTCTATGGCATTAAGCGGCCGCTCCAACAATGAACCTGTGCCGCACAATTGCACAGGTGCCTCCAACAAAGCCGCCACCGGCGATAGCATACGCACCAACAAGCCCGATTCGCCGCAAAAAATTTGCTGTGGAGTGGTTGAGTTGTCCAAAAAATGAGAAGCGATAGAATAGGTAGTGCCCTCTGCACTGATTGTAGCACCTAATGTTTTTGCGGCTTGCAGCGCGGCTTGTGTGTCGTTGCAAAGCGTGAGATGTTGCAACAATGTTGTGCCATCACTTAGCATAGCCGCCACAATTGCCCGCTGGGCAAGGCTTTTAGAAGACGGCGCAGTGAGCGTACCATCAATGTGCGAACAGTTTATCAATTTCGTCATAAACAATTTGAACTATTTGTTGAGTGGTTTTTTCCTTTGTATTTACAAGCATCCACGAGGTTTGTGCATACATCTGTTTGCGTTGTTCAAACAATTTTTGGGCAGTAGTCTGTGGGTCATCACTTTGCATCAGCAATGGGCGAGAGGCAATGTCGGCAATGTTTTGCAAACATTGTTCTAAGGGTGCATACAACCAAACGGCAATGCTTTTTTGATGCAACAAATTGCCAAGCGCAGGGGTAGTAACCACCCCGCCGCCGCACGAAATAACGGATGGCGTGGATTGCTCCAAAATTTTAGACACCACCTCTTGCTCTATTTTTCTAAATTCCGCCTCGCCTTTTTGTGCTATAATGTGGGGTATCGTATCGTTGCAATCTTGCTCTATCACGGCATCGGTATCCACAAAAGGCATCTTCATTTTTTGTGCCAACACTTGCCCAACGGTAGTTTTGCCCACCCCCATAAATCCTATTAATGAGATATGGCGCGGCATAGCGGCAACAGGTTGCGCTGCAAAATTTTGCATCGCAGCCATGTTGGGTTCTTTTTTTGTAAAAAGATGATAGGCTGCAAAGCCTTGATAGAGCAACCATTGCATACCGTCTATGTAAGTGCTGCACTTGCTTTCCGCCATTTTTTGTAAAGACGGATGAGGGTAAATGGCATCCAACACGGTGTGTTGCGCAGTGAGCAATTTGGGGTCTATCACATCGGGATGTATAGTGTTTACAATCACTGTGGCGCGTTGCAATGCTTGCAAAAGTCCATCAAGCGCACAGTGCGCACAGCCTATATGCTCTGCAATGGCTTGTGCTTTGTGGGTTGTACGATTGGCAAGCACAACTTGTGCACCCGCATTGTGCAGCGCAAAAGCCGCCGCAACGCCCGCCCCGCCTGCACCTAACACAAGGCACTGCGTATTTTTTATAGGTATGCCCGCCCCACTCAATGCTCCCAGAACTCCGTTCACGTCTGTGTTTTCGGCTATTATACCATTTTTTGTAAGCAGTAGTGTGTTGCAAGCGTTGAGCGTTTTTGCTGTGGGGGTGTGGGTTGTAGCAAATGGCAATATATCTGATTTGAATGGTGCGGTAACATTCATTCCGCTCAAACCGAGTTCTGTAAATGTTTGCAGGGCTTCTTTTGCCGTTTCGGCGTGCAAACGAAAGTAGCAAAATTCATTCTCGCTCTGCGGGTATGCCGATTGAAACAACAATGGGCTTTTGCTGTGCAGTATTGGATTTCCGGTAACGGCAAATAGTTTCATTTTATATCAAATTACAAAAAATTGTTTCTAATTGCGCTGCCGTCAATTGCCCCGATGCAGTGGCATTGCCGTTTGTGAGTGCCGCATAAGTGAACGGCGCGCCCAACAAGGGTGCCGCAATGCGGGTTATTTTGCCCGCCTCTCCCATTGCAAAACCAATAAAGGGCAAGGGATAGCAAGTTTCGTACAACGACATCACACCTGCGGCATCATTAGAATGATGTGCAAAAGTAACTAATTTAACAAGGTCTGCACCCATTGTAATAGATTGGTTTACAACATTTTGCAACTCTTTTTTTGAAGGAGTGCAGTCAAAATTATGGTAAGAAATAATTACCCGACAGCCTTTTTCTTGGGCGCGCTCTATCAACAATTGACGGTATTTTATCGCAGATTCAAATTCAATATCCACGTAGGTTGCTCCCGCATCAATAGCAAAAAGCAAATGTTGCAAACGCTCTGTATCGTTGTGTTGGTCAGCCCTGCAAGTAACAATGGTCGGGCACTTTTGTTGCAACAAAGTTGTTATTTGCTCTTGCTCAAGCGATAATAAATCCAAGCGCAATTCAACAAGAGAGTATTTTTGCATTGCTGCTAAACATTCTTCAAATCCAATGTTAGCAAGGCTTACACAAATTTTTGCAGACATCATAATTTCCAATTTTTGGTGTGCATTGTTAGTTCATCCAACGACATTTTTTGTACCTCGCATTGCCCTATTCCGCGCGGCAGCACAAGATAAATGCTGTTGCCCTCCTTTTTTTTGTCGTGAAACATTGCCGGCAACAATGTTTCCAATCCAACATTCACGCTGGTTGGCAGCGATAGTTGTTGCAGCAAATTTTTGACCCGCAACACATCTTGCTCTTGCATCAGCCCCAATTGTTGCGACAAGCGCGATGCCAAGCATATTCCCACGCTCACAGCCTCCCCGTGCGACAAGGCAGAATTTTTTTCAATAGCGTGCGCAAAGGTGTGCCCCAAATTGAGTTGACGCCGCAGGCCTTGTTCCCGCTCATCTTGCGACACAATATCTGCTTTGATTTTTACAGATTCAAAAATCAAATGCTCCAAAATTTGAGGCGATTTTTGCAAAGCACTTTCGGTATTTTTTTCCAAAAAAGAAAATAGGGCATCGTCTGCAATCATTGCTGCTTTTACGATTTCGGCAAATCCGCTCACAAAATCTTTGGGCGCGAGTGTGGTCAAAACTTCGGGCGAACAAAACACAAATTGAGGTTGATTGAACACTCCCAAAATGTTTTTATATCGCTCAAAATTCACGCCATTTTTGCCTCCCACGCTGGCATCCACCTGCGCCAAAAGCGTGGTGGGCACAAAGCCAAACGCACATCCCCGCATATAAATGGATGCCGCAAAACCTGTGATGTCGCACACAATGCCACCACCCACGCCCAACAAAAATGTGCGGCGGTCGGCATTCAAAGCCAACAATTGTTCGGTAATTTTTTCAATGGTAGCCAGCGTTTTGTGCAATTCGGTATCCTCAATAGTAATAACAGGATAATTGCCAAACCCATGCGCATAATGCTGCAAAACATTGCTGCTGCTCACTATCACAACTTGCGTGTGGGCTGGCAAATAATTTGCAAAACAAGACAACGGTTCTCCAAAAATTAGCGTGGACTGATGTAAAGATAATTTTTTCAAAATTTTTTTTGTATTAACTATTTTGTAATTTATTGATAATCAACATTTTACAATAATTATGAATTATAAATTATGAATTATGAATTGTAATTGGCGGCAAAGATAGAAAAATTTTGCAACTTTGCACCATGAATGTAAGTATAGAATCTTCGTGGAAAGCGGTGTTGCAAACCGAATTTGAGCAGCCTTATTTTGCCGAATTGACCAATGTTATCAAGGCAGACAAGGCGGCAGGGCACGTTATTTACCCTCCCGGGGCGCTCATTTTTAATGCCTTTGCGCAAACGCCGTGGCACAATTTGCGCGTGGTGTTGCTGGGGCAAGACCCCTACCCGCGTGCAGGACACGCGCACGGATTGTCGTTTTCGGTGCCGCGCAACATTAGGGTGGTGGCACCTCATTCGCTCATCAATGTTTTCAAGGAATTGCAAACTGATGTGGGCATTGCGCAACCTGCGCACGGTTGCTTGGAATCGTGGGCAGCGCAAGGGGTTTTGTTGCTCAATGCTGCGCTCACTTTGCGTGCCGACGACAAAGAAGCGCACAAAAAAATTGGTTGGCAACGCTTTACCGATGCGGTTATCAAAAAAATATCGGACGAAAAACAAGGCATCGTTTTTTTGCTGTGGGGCAATTATGCAAAGGCAAAAAAAAGTCTCATCAACACGCAAAAACATTACGTTTTGGAGGCTCCGCACCCCTCGCCGCTGGCAGGAAATGCGTTTTTGGGATGCCGCCATTTTTCAAAAACTAACGAATTTTTGCAACAGCAAAATTTACCCCCGATTGATTGGACTATTAAATAATGATAATGCGATTTAAAACTTGAAACCTGAAACCTGAAACTTTTATGCGCTCATTATTAACATATACTATTTCATTATTAGTAGTGGTACTGCTGCTTTGCGGCTGCCATCGCGAGTACATTTCTAAGCAAAAATTGGTAAACATTTTAGCCGAAATGCACTTTGTGGATGCCCTGTATGCAGAGCAGTCGGTTGAAAAAAAACGTTTATCTTCGCAGCAAGATTCGATGGCTTTTTATGGTCCTATTTTTGAAAAATATGATGCATCGTTTTTGCAGTTGCAGCCTTCGATGGCGCGCTATGCCAACAACAAAGAAAACGCCACCAAATTGTACGAAAAAGTGGTGCAGATATTGGAAAAAAAAGAACAACTTTACGCTCTCGAATTAGAAAAATACAAAGAACAACAACGAAAAAAAGTAGGAAAATTTTCGTTGTAAATTTATAAATTATGCGACCTATTATTTTTGCCGACAATCAAGAAATTACAAGGCTTGGCTTGCAAACTATTTGCGAACCAATGGCTAATACCACACCTCATTTGTATGCCGAAAACCGGCAGCAGTTGATACAACAACTCTCTGTCCATCCAATGGCAGTGGTGGTTTTGGACTACACCCTATTTGATTTTACCAGCATCGATTCGTTTTTGGCATTGCAACTACGTTTTGAAATAGTATATGTTAATAATGAGCGCATAAAAGTTTCAGGTTTCAGGTTTCAAGTTTTAAATCGCATTATCATTATTTAATAGTCC
>BNTQ01000009.1 GCA_025996715.1 Bacteroidia bacterium
ACAAAAAAATGTTTGTTGAAATGGACTCGGCGTCGGCACGCAGCGAACTGTTTATGCAACGCAAAGAACTCGCCGACAATATGAACAAAAAAGCAGGCTACGAATTGGTAACAGAAATTATTTTGACGTGAAATCCCAGCACAGATATAGATTGTGGACTGTTTGTCTGTTTTGTGGGCTGACCGGAAGTTGGTGTGCCTACGGACAAGATTCACTTTCGGTGGATGTGGACGCAGTGATAGTGAGCCATCCGCAAGGCAGGCGGTATGTGCTGGAGGTGTTGGATAGCAAATTGCTGAATAGCATTGCGGGCACCGACCATCCTTTTGAAAATGTGCTCAAAGTGTTGCCCGGCGTGCAATCGGGCAATGAGTTGAGTGCGCAATATGCAGTGCGCGGCAACAGCATCGACGACAATTTGGTGTATGTGAATGGGGTCGAAATTTTTCGCCCAATGCTCACGCGCACAGGGCAGCAAGAGGGTTTGAGTTTTATCAACCCGCAGTTGGTGTCGTCGGCGGAGTTTTCCACAGGCGGCTTTTTGTCGGAGTTTGGCGATAAAATGTCCTCTGTGCTCAACGTTCAATACAAGCGCCCCACCACCAACGGCGGCAATGTCGAAGGCAGTTTGCTGGGCGCGTCGGCATCCTATCATTTTTATAGCCCACGCACAAAACTGAGTGGGGCTGTGGGTTTGCGCTACAAACGCTACGACTATTTGCTGGGCACTTTGGACACCAAAGGAATGTACAACCCAACGTTTGCCGACATTCAAAGCATTTTGCACTACGATTTTTCGAGCCGTTTGTCGCTGCATTTTTTGGGCAGTTTTGCTCTCAATCGCTACGATTTTGCACCTGTTGACCGCAAGACAACCTTTGGTACGCTTACCAATCCGGTAACGTTTATGATGTACAACGAGGGCGGCGAGCACGATACTTACAGTCATTTGTTGGGCGCGCTCACGCTGCGCTATACTCCACACAGCGCATTGGAATTGGATTTTACGGCATCCGGCAATCGTCTCAACGAGCAAGAACGCTTAGATATTTTGTCGGAGTATTGGTTTACCGAAACCTCTGCAAAGCCCAACAGCGATAACTTAGACGTGGGTGCATTGCGAGAGCACGCACGCAATTATCTTGACCTACAACATTGGCAACTGTCGCACAACGGAGCGTGGCACAACGATTGGGGCAATATGAAATGGGGACTACAATCGCAATTTTATACTGTGAACGACCGTATCGAAAAGTGGCAATTGTTAGATTCGGCGGGCTACAACGTGCCGCGCAGCAATGATTTGACGATGAACAAATTTTTGAATAAACACAATACGCTGTTCAACCAACATCACGCAGGCTATGTGCAGCAATCGTTTGACGTTTTTTTTGCCGCCTCTCAACAATTGCGATTCACTCCCAGCCTGCGGGTAACTTATTCTGCGGCAAACAACGAATGCCTTGTGTCTCCAAGGTTTCAGGCGATATGGTTTCCGCAAAGCGAAAGGCAATTGCAATTTTATTTTTCGACAGGATGGTATCAGCAACCGCCGTTTTACAAGGAAATGCGCGACTCGGAGGCAATTTTGCACACCCACCTTACGGCACAAAAAGCAGTGCATTTTGTGCTGGGCACCCATAGCCTTTTTAGTGTGCAGCAAATCCCTTGCAAATTCACTGCGGAGGTCTATTACAAACATTTGTACGACCTTGTGCCCTATATGCAGGACAATGTGGACATCGCCTATTTTCCACAAAACACGGCGCGTGGACGCATTTATGGACTTGATATAAAGTTGAATATGGCTATGATGCAAGGAGTGGACTCGTGGGTAAGCCTCTCGCTAATGAAGGCGCAGCAAAACATTGCAGACGATGAACACAATTGGTTGCCGCTGCCCAACGACCAAAGCATTAATCTCTCGGCGATGGTGCAAGATAGAGCATTGATGAACAACCGCCTGCAAGCCTATCTATTGGGGCATTACGGTAGTGCGCTGCCTGTTTTTGTTCCTAACAATAACAACGGCACCTACTTGCGTATGCCCGCCTATTCCCGCATTGATATGGGTTTGCGCTATGTGCTTTTTGACGAAATAGTGCATTTAAAAAGAAACTCTACTTTTTCATTTCTCAAAAGTTGCGTGTTCACGGTCGAAATACTTAACCTTTTTGACAAACTCAATACATCGTCGTATTTGTGGGTGCAAATTGCCGACAGCAACGGTGCACAAATGGTGGCTGTGCCCAATTATTTGACCTCACGCCGTGTGAACTTCAAAATAGCCATTGGGTTCTAAGAGGTTAATGATTTTTTTTGCAAATCCACAAAAAAATACTATTTTTGTAAGTTTGCCTTTGCCTTTGTAAGGGCTTTAATTTTGCATCTATGAGATTTTTTTGGTTTTTTGCAGCGGTAGTTGTATCACTGCTCATTTTTACTACCAATTGTGCCCGCATTGGCCGCCCGGAGGGCGGTCCCAAAGACTCAACCCCTCCTGTATTGCTCAAAACCTTGCCACCGCAAGGGGCTACAAATTTCAAAAAAAAGAAGGTGCGAATTTTCTTTAACGAATATATGCAATTGAAAGACCAGAGCAAGCAGTTTTTGGTGTCGCCGCCAATGGCAAAAACGCCTTCGCTCACAGTGTATGGCAAAAGCGTAGAGGTCAAATTTAATGCGCCCTTAGAAGATAGTACTACCTACGCGCTCAACTTTGGAAACTCGCTTGCCGACAACAACGAGGGCAATATATATCCTAACTATCGTTTTGCTTTTTCCACCGGCAATGTGCTCGACTCTTTGCGAATGTTTGGCTTGGCATTGGATGCGGCAACCAATCAATCCGTCGAAATGGTGTATGCCTATTTGTACGAAGATTTCAACGATAGCGTGGTGTTCACGCAACGCCCACGAAGCATTGCCCGCAGCGACAAATGGGGATTTTTTACGCCCCAAAATATCAAGTCGCGCCCCTACAAAGTGGTGTTGCTTGCCGACGAAAATCGCAATTACCAATACGACATAGGGCAGGAGGCGATTGGATTTTTTGAGGGCAACCTGCACCCTGCTCATTTGGTGCCGCCCCCGCATTGGGAAAATGCCGACAGGCTGTCGGATACCGGCTATCAACGGCAACCGCAGTTTACCATTCGTATGTTCAAGGAAGAGGTGCAAAAGCAGTATTTTATTAGTGCCGCACGCAAAGAACGCAAGGCATTCACTTTGATTTTCAACGCCCCGCATCCGCAAATAGACAGCCTGCAAGCCGATAGCAGCAGTATTGATTTAAGCCAATTTACAATAGAGCATAGTTTAAAATATGACACGCTCACCTATTGGGTAAGCGACACCGCTGCCTCGCTGCCCGACAGCCTTTTTTTGAGTTTTGTTTATGCAAAAACCGACTCTGCCAATTTGCTTACACCCACAAAATTGAAACAAAAATTATTTTTTGAAGAGAAAGAAAAGCCTGACGACAGTAAGGCTCCCAAAAAGGGCGGGGGCATAGGAAGTTTTTTAAAGGGCATAGTGGGCATTGTGGATACAGTGGCAGATACATTGCCCAAAAAGCCCGCCCATTGGACGTTGAAGGCTAACTTTAAAACTTCCAATGTTAATCCTGTTGTTGCGCCCACTTTTGATTTTACTTCTTTGCTATTTTCGGTACAGCCCGAAAACATTAAGGTAGAGGAAATTCACATCAACCCCAAAAGTAAGGATACCAGTTACATTGTGTTAGAAACTCGCTTGCAGCAGGATACACTGCGTTTACGGAATTACACACTGCACGCCGCTTGGAAAGAGAAAGCCACTTACCGTTATCAAATTTTGCCCGATGCGTTCACCGATATTTATGGGCAAACTAATGATACTATTAGTGGAAAATTCAACTCTACCGACCCCGAAAAAACGGCTCAACTCACATTTTTGTGCCGCAATGTGGAGCAACCTTATTTGCTGCAAATTACCGATGCAAAGGGCGTAAACATAGTGCGGGAATACACTGTGGACAACGATTCTACGCCCACAAAGGCACTCTATTTGCAGCCTGCCACCTATCGCATTAAGGTCATCAAAGACGACAACAACAATGGCAAATGGGACACCGGCAACTACTTTGAGCACCGCCAACCGGAGTACGCCAATTTTTTGCAAAACAACGATGGCAGTCTTGATTTTGTGCTCAAAGCCAATTGGGAGCAAGAAATAACCTTGGATGTGTTGCTGCTGTTTCCGGATGTTACAGATATTTTACCACCTTCATCGTTGCCTACAACTGATGATAGCACTACCTTAGACGAAGTTAATTTTGACGAAACGCCCTAAATGAAACGATTGAAAACATTAAATTGTGGTCGCCGGCGGCTGTTGGTTGTGATGCTGCTATGGCTTGCTCCTGCTGCAAAAGCCGAGAGTTATTTTGGCGTACACTATGGCGCGGGTGCTTCTACAATTTTTTTTACTCCTCGTCAAGATGTAACGTGGCGCTTGGTACCCTACAATACAGGTCTGGTTTTTCGCTATTTTACCGAGCAAGAAACTTATACTTATGTGGGTTTGCAGATAGAACTCAATTATGGAACTCGCCGCTATCGTTATACCGATATAAAAGACGTTTGGATGCCTGATGGAGATGGCATTGGAAGCACCCAAAGAGTGGACACTGCTCGCAAAAAAGTGATTTCGCAAGTGATTGAACTTCCATTGATAATGCAAATTCGCTTGCCTATTACGCAAAATTTTAAAGTTTATGTCAACGGAATTTTTTATGCTGCCTACTACCTCAAAAACGAAGAATTTTTTTTGAACAACATCACGCAGCAACAAGAAACCAACCGATTTAATTATTCTAATTTGAACAACTTTGACTTTGGAATTGGAGGCGGATTGGGCGCAGGCTACCTCATAGGCAGGGTAGAAATTGGCTTTGATGTGCGCTTTATGATGGGCATATCCGAAGTTTTTGTGCAAACTATAGACCGCTACGAATCGCTGCCGCAACAATTGCTGTTATCGCTCAACATCACAAAAAAATTTTAGTAAAATAGATTGTAATCAACTGTTATGAAATTATCAAACAAAATAAAATGACCATCGGATTTGCCAATGACCACACGGGGGTAGCCTTGAAACGCCTTTTGATGCAGCACTGCCAAAGCAAGGGATATGCCTGCCTCAACTTTGGAGCAGACAGCACCCAAAGCGTGGACTATCCTGACTTTGCGCACGCTTTGGCAACGGCAGTTTTGACCCACAAAGTCGATATTGGATTTGCATTTTGCGGCACCGGCAACGGCGTTGCAATAACGCTCAACAAACATCCGCACATCAGGGCTGGCTTGTGTTGGAACGCTACAGTTGCTCAATTGATAAAGCAGCACAACAACGCCAATGTCTGCGTAATTCCCGCCCGTTTTGTAACAGAGCAGCAAGCAGTGGCTATTGCCGATGCGTACTTAGACACCGTTTTTGAAGGCGGGCGGCACCAAACCCGCATTGATAAAATTGATATTGGAATAAAATAATTGTCTATAACTAAATGTAAATACGGATTATTAACAAATTAAATTTTTAAATAAAAAAATTATGAACAAGCAATTAGATGTGATTGTAGGCTTGCAATGGGGCGACGAAGGCAAGGGCAAAGTGGTGGACAAATTGACACCGCAATACAAGACTGTGGCAAGGTTTCAAGGAGGTCCCAATGCTGGGCACACGCTCGTTTTTGGCGAGCGCAAATTCGTGTTGCACAGCATTCCTTCGGGCATTTTTAACGAAGGCGTGGTGAACCTTATTGGCAACGGCGTGGTGCTCGACCCCGTTGTGCTCACCCAAGAAATAGAACACCTGCACACCCAGGGCGTGGCAACGCAAGGAAAAATTTGGTTGTCCAAAAAGGCACACCTCATTTTGCCCACGCACCGCCTCATTGACGCTGCGCAGGAATCGGCAAAAGCGGGTGCCAAAATTGGCTCTACGCTGCGCGGCATTGGACCCACCTACACCGACAAAACCAACCGCGTGGGCTTGCGTGTGGGCGACGTGTTGCAACCTAATTTTAAACAAAAATATGCCGCCGCCAAAGAGCAGCATTTGCAATACCTGTCTTCGTTCAAAGGCACCTTTGAATTGGATGCCCAAGCAGAACAAAAATGGTTGCAAAGCATTGATACCTTGCAAAAATATGTAAGCATTGTGGACGGCGAATATGCGCTCAATGAGCGGCTGCAAACGAGCAACGTGTTGGCCGAAGGGGCACAAGGTGCAATGCTCGATGTTGATTTTGGGTCTTATCCTTTTGTAACTTCGTCGAGCACTATATCGGCGGGGGCTTGCACAGGTTTGGGCGTTGCGCCGCAACGGATAGGCGAGGTGTTTGGGGTGTTCAAAGCCTACTGCACCCGCGTGGGCAGCGGGCCGTTTCCCACCGAACTCAACGATGCCGTTGGCGAACAATTGCGGCAACAAGGCGGCGAATTTGGCTCCACCACAGGCCGCAGCCGTCGCTGTGGGTGGTTGGATTTGGTGGCACTGCGCTATGCTGTGATGCTCACAGGCACCACACAATTGTGCGTAATGAAAGCGGATGTGATGGACAACTTTGACACCATCAAAGTAGCGGTAGGCTACAAAATAAATGGTATAGAAACCGACCAATATCCCTACGAAACAGATGCCCAAATTGAACCTATATATCGCGAGTTTGAAGGCTGGAAACAAGATATATCCGCTTGCCGCAGCCAGCAAGACCTGCCCAAAAAATTACTCGATTACTTGAAATTTATTGAATTACAAATAGGCGTGCCCATCACTTTTGTATCCACCGGCGCCGACCGCGATAGCGGTTGCAGCATTGGTTAAAACAGATTGTGTTTGTTTATTTTATTGTGAATTTTTATAGCACAAAGATACAACATTGCGTGCGACAAAACACGTCGTATTTATTTTTGGATATTTTATATCCAGTGATTTCTCATTAAAAGCCGGAAGTTTTACTATGAACGAGTAGGGAGTATATCCAGAATCGTCTTATACTCATTTAGTACATTATCATAAAGGGCGAGTACGTTATCACTAGGATTAGTATTAGTTTCTATATCCTTCTGTACTAACTTAACAGTCTCGCGTATATTTTTTAATCTAACTTTTAAATTTTCAGTTCCTTGATCCTCTAAACGCATTTTTTGTTATTGTTATGTTTGTAACCTAAAAAATTGTACTGCAAAGATACAAAAATTGGTGCGACATTTTACGTCGCACCAACTATGCAATTTACAATGTGAAATTGGGGTTTATTTCTTTTACCTTTTGATAATAAAAATCTGCTTGTGCTTCATCGCCCAAAAGATGATAAATTCTACTCATATCTTTGTATGTTTCTTCTGGTTCTAAAAATGCTACTTCGTGATAGTATTGAAGGGCTTGTTCGTAATTTCCCATATTATCGTAAGCACGTGCCATATTTTGTTGTGCCCAAATATTATCGTCTAGTTCTAAGGCTAATGATGCTTGAGAACACAAAAGGGCTTGTTCATAGTGTCCCATATTATTGTGAGCATTTGCCATATAATTGTATGCATCCGACATATCTTCGTAAGCAAGATATGGAATTTCTTCGTAATCCTTTGTGTGTATGACTAATAATTTCTGGGCACACAAAAGAACTTGCTCATAATTTCCTATGTTACAGTAGATACGTGCCAAATTCTTGTATGCTACAGGATTTTCTGGCTTGATGGCTAATGATTTTTGAGAACATTGGATGGCTTGTTCATAATCTTCCATATCCTTGTAAATAAATGCCATATTATCGTAATAACAATGTGCCTCTTTGGGGTCAAGTTTTGTAAGTTTTTGATAGCATTCAATGGCTGCTTGGTAAATACCCAACGAATCAAGTATATTGCCCAAATCCATTAAATAGCCCACTTTCTTTTTTCGTTTTCGATTACGCGCAATGATAGCAGCATAACGATTGCTAAGTTCTGTTTGAAAAAACTGCATTAATCCACTTGTTGCTTCAATGTTTATTAGTATAGGTGGTAGCCACCGTTTCATTAGTTCTTCATTTTTTTCATCCATAAATTGTTCGGTTTCAAAGTGAAACTGATATTTTTTGCCTCTTGCTTTGTCTATGATGATGTATAATTTTCCTTTGCTATTGTATTTATCAAATGCGTTATATCTACTATTTGTTGCTGCGGTGCACCACTGCGTTCCTTTGCCATAGTAACAACTTGCCGCCATGGTTTTGGGATAAATCACAACAAAAATATCGTCTTCGTATAGTTTTTCTGCCTCGTTCTCTTTGATGTGGCGTTCGTGGTCGGTCTTGCTAATAGCGGGTTGGTCTATAAACGGCGCAATAGCCATGTACATTTCTGCCAACGACTTGTAGTGATTCAGGTCTTTGATGCGTATTTTATTGGCTTTGGCGGCTTTGTCAAAAATAGGTAGGTATTCTTGTGCTTTGTACAAATCTTCTGTTTTCAAGTTGCCGCGTTTGTACAAATTCAGCAGCCATTTGGCATACATTCCCAACTTGCCTTTTTGCGGGCGGCTCGAAACGGTATCTGCCGCAACAATAGCAGAAAAAACGCTGTCCATTACATCACGATAGTACTTTTCGTGTATCTCGTTGATTGACAGGAACTTAATCTTTGAGATTTTGTTTAATGATTTGTTTTTTGTATCCATAACTTTTATTTTTTGTTTATGGTACAAATATACAATATACGGTGCGACATTTGATGTCGCATCGTATAAAAAATTGCAGAAATTATATTTTAATCTATCCTATTCCTTTTTCTCAACAGCATTTCGTTTTGAATTTTTAAAATCTTTTTCTGCATAAGTAATACATAAGTCTATCATTGCTGTGTTCACCTCACTTTCGGGAATGTGAAATCGCTCCCCAAATTGTTTGAAAATATATGCTGCAACCCAATGTCTTTGCATAATAGTTTCAAATAAATCCCGTGCCACCGGATAGACAACAGGCTCAATTGCATCCAATGCTAATCCCATATTTTTATTGTTTTATGTTTGTAACCTAAAACCTATACTACAAAAGTATAAAAAGAGGTGCGACATTTGATGTCGCATCTCGCAATTATTTAAAAAAATGATACGTATTGTTATTTTATGAGACTGTAAAATTTGTGAAATATCTTTATAAGTGCTTCTATATCATGTGTATAGACACAAATCGTTCTGCCTCCGTCTCCATCCCCATCATTTGTTTTTATGTTACCCATTTTCAAAATAAATTCGTCCATTTCTGTTTTTTGTTGTTCATTTCTGTTGTGATAAATCTTAAAATAAACATCTTTACCTCTTCGGGAAAAACACATTATTTTTTGTCCATCCTTTTTCCCATTTTTATTTTTAAAAATAGAAAGAGGGTGTGTAGGAGAGTGTCTTTGAAGCAAATTTTGGTCGGTTGCTATTTTTTTTTGAAACATCGTAATTATATTCCATGCATCATTAGAAAATTTTTGTCTATGTTTTGTTTCAAATTCAGCAAAATCGTAATTAACATCACGATTCATTTCACCTTCTATTTCTTCTTCAATTGACGACTTAAAATCATTATCAACAAAACCTATAAATGATTTGATTATAAATTTTGTTTGTTCATTTATGGCTTCAATGTTTCCTTTCCCTTCTTCATCCAGTATTTGCCGAAGAAAAAATATCATTGTATTTTCAGCATTTTGTTCATCGTCTGCCGTCCAATGAATTTGAATTTTTGGGATACCATTGGTAGAGGGGTCATTATAGAACTCTCTATATTCATCATTAGATTTGGCCGCATCAGGACTGATAAAAAGAATAGATAGTATCTCTCTGATTGCTTTTTCATCTTTTTTGAGTTCTTTCGCTAATGTGGTAATTGTGGACAAACATTGACTTTTTAGTTGTTCTTTGCGAGTAGAACTATCTTTAATTTTATTTTCAATCAAAAATACTTGCTTCAAAGCTCCACGAGTATCATTTGACAAAACCATTTTTACTAATGATTCTTTTTGTTGTTTCTCTTTTTCAAAACATAAGATGACAATATCAACGATTTCCTTTTTATCACCTTCTTTTGTAAATGCTTGCTCAAGCAATATTTCAACATCAAAATTTGAATTGATTGACAGATTTCGTACAGCACTAGACTTGTCAATCAAAAAATCTTTTAGGCTACTTGATTTATTTTCTGAATAAAGACAAGCCAATACTTGCTTCAATAATTCATCGCTAATTCCATGGTCACCTTTGGGGTTTAGTAAATAACCCAAAAACGCAGAAACATTTGGTTCATTTATAGAGCCATCGCCACTTGCTAAAATTTTAAAAATGTTCATTTGGATTTAGTTCTAAATTTTTGTAACTCTCAAAAATATCTTTGCAAATGTACGCTTTTTTTAGAAAAAACGTACATTTGCAAAAGTCGTTCTCAAACAGTTTCTAAAAATCAGGATATTTTTTTAAAAATTCTTCGATGTAAGCAATATCCCTATTGAGTAATTTTAATCCTTGTCGGTCGTTTGTGGATAGAGATGTCCTGTTTAAATAAAGTTCTCTGGTTTTGTAGGAATTTGCAAGGCGAGTTCTCATCGCGTTGCCGTCTGTTTGCCTTTCTAACATCATAATATGGTTTATTAAGTTAATATTAAGTTGTATTACAGCGCAAAGGTATAAAAGAGGTGCGACATTTAACGTCGCACCTCGAAAATTGCTGAATTATTCTGTAATTACCTTTCGCTTTTACATAGTTGGTTAATCACATACTATTTATTGTGTTGTTTATTTATCAATCGGTTAAGTCCATGATTGATATTCCATTTGTTTGCTTCTCGGATAAGTGCTTTTTCTAATTCGCCAATTTTATCTTTATTGTCTGATGGAAACAACGAAAACCATACATTATTTATACCATGTTCTGCAAAATCCGCCGCACCTCTCAAACGTGCAGTATAATTAGTGCCTTTTTTTCTACTATCTTCATACCATTCTTGCACCTCTTTAGGGAAACATTTTATTATATCTACTTCATCTTTTTTAACATATAGTTGAGCTAACTCACATTGTGAGTATTTTTGCCAAATATATCTAGTAGAAAATCTGCCAGAAAAACTGCCCTCAGTTTTTCTGCCCGTAGTTATTCCAATATAGCGCGGCGTTGTTCTATATCCCCAAAGATATAGCCCAGATTTTTTAAATATATCTTCTCTAATTTTGCGACAGTCGTCTCCATCCTGCCAATTAACACGAGGGGCATCATTTCCTTCTATAGACCAAAATTTACTCTTTAGAAGTTCTTCAATTATATTAGAATAAACATCGTATAAATTTTCATCAATCATAGATTGATATAACTCTTCAAAGGCTTCAGAATTACCAAGTTTAAGTTTAATCATAGTATTATTTGATTGAAAGTTTTGTAACTCTACAATTATATATTTGCAAAGGTATGATTTTTTCAAAAAAAACAATTTTTTTGAAAAAAATACCGATTTTACGCATAAACGTGCGCAATCCTCTCTTTATGCTCTGCAAAAACCTTTTTTGATACCTTGTCGCCTACAAAATGTGATACATTTTTGTCTTCCCTTTCATCAAAATCGGGAACTTCCGGCGTGATTTTATCATCCTCTTCCCATTCCGCATCATCGTCATAAACCAACCGAAACATCATATCGGCAAGTTGCTCATCCACAGCAAAATCAAGGTCTATGCCGGTTTTTGAGTACCCATACAATTTTATTTCTTCCTCTAACGCTCTCCCTGTAAGGCGCGGCGGCGTATAGCCTTTATCTCTGTGTGCATTCTTTCTATCTTGGGGGTTAATGTTTGTCAAATAGTCAAACTGCGACAAGGTGTGTTCGCTTGCCTCCAAAATTCCGGGCTGCAGATGGAAGGTGTTCCAAAAATCCTCCATAGCGCTGGCAATGGCATGGCTCCATCGTTCCCACTTTTGAAATGTGTACATTTTTTCTTTTTTCATACGATTTTATTTTTTGGTTATGCTGCAAATGTACAACGCGCGGTGCGACAAATTATGTCGTACCGCGCGCTTTTTTGCAAAAAAATGATTATTTTTTGTATTTGTCCAACATTTCTTTTATTACATCCTTTATCTCTTGAGCAAATTTGGGTGGGCTTAATACTTTTATTTGTGCGCCGTAGCCTAATATCAGGCGAATTAACTCACGGTTGGGAACAAGACAGTATTCAAAAATTAGTTCGCTTTCGGTCTCTGTTACTATCTCTTGAGTAGTAT
Source organism: Bacteroidia bacterium (assembly GCA_025996715.1). Lineage (GTDB taxonomy): Bacteria > Bacteroidota > Bacteroidia > Bacteroidales > UBA932 > BNTQ01. The sequence goes on from BNTQ01000009.1 coordinate 12,281, forward strand.
GCAATGGTACTCGTTTGAAGTACTCGGCTTGCATTGGAGTAACGGAAAGGCGTATCGTGGCAGGTTTTATCTCGCCATTGTTGTTCATCAACCCAATAGTATTGTCAAAAATTTCGGTAGCCTTTTTTCGCTCCTTATCAATACTTTTAAAGGTCGTTTTTTCTACGGTTAATTTTTCAATCCTGTCTAAACCAAAAGTGCGAATATCATCGCTGTCGTTCAACGCCACCAAATACCATTTGTCGCTATATTCTTTGAGTAGCAAAGGTTTTAAGATGTATTGCGATGTCTTTTTTTTCTCAAAATTATAGTGTTTGATGGTAATAATTTGACATTTTTGTATAGCAGAAAAAATAGTCGCCAAATGCTGCATTCCTTCATAATCGTTGCTTTGAAAAGATAATAACTCAAGGCTTTTATTTTTTGTTTTCAGGATTTGTTGCAGTATTTCGGATGTGTTGGCAAGTTGAATAAGCCTCATCAGTGCGTCAAAACGCTGCTTGTTGTCTTCGGTTGCGCTATAAATATAAGTATTTTTATCACTATCATAATTAGATTCAATGTTTAGACCAAAATCTTCACGAAGCCGCTTTATATCACGCTGCACGGTACGGTCGCTTGTCTTCTTAAAATTCACATCCGCATTTTGCACGGTTTGTACAATCTTTTTGAGATTTGGCTTGCATTTCAGTTGTTCGATGATGATTGCCAATCGTTTCATTTGGTTGTAATCAATGTTGTTGCTTGCTTTCATAGGCTTTTTGTGGTAAAATTATTGTAAAATAGCCTACCGCACATCATCGTGGGCAATGTAGCCATCGCTGATAGTGAGTTGGCGGTTGCACAACTGCGCCAAACTTTCGTCGTGGGTAACTATCACAAGAGTTTGCTGCATATCGCGCTGCAATTGAAACAGCAGTTGGTGCAACTCTTGTTTATTTTGCGAATCCAAGTTGCCCGATGGTTCGTCGGCCAACAGCACCATAGGTTGGTTGATGAGTGCGCGGGCAATGGCTACCCGCTGCTGCTCGCCGCCCGACATCTGCGAAGGCTTGTGTCCGCTGCGATGCGAGAGATTGAGGTAGTGCAACAATTCTTTGGCGCGGGCTTCGGTTTTGGCTTTATTTTTTTTGCCCATCCATGCGGGCAAGCACACATTTTCGAGGGCTGTAAATTCAGGCAACAAATGATGAAATTGAAAAACAAAGCCAATGCGCGCATTGCGCAGTTGCGCTATCTGCTTTGCGCTGAGGGTGTTCACGTGCATTTGGTCAAAGTACAACTCGCCCGATGTGGGCAGGCTAAGCGTTCCCATAATTTCGAGCAGGGTGGTTTTGCCCGCACCGCTCGCTCCCACAATCGCCACCGACTGCCCATCGGCAATTTGCAGGTCAATGCCTTTGAGCACTTGCAGGTCGCCAAAACTCTTGGTAATATGTTGTAATTGTATCATTCAATAGAGGACTGTTACACTAACTTTTAATCTACTTTGCAAAAGTAGTATTTATTTTGATTGAATGCTATCATTTTTTGAAAAACAATTGTTTTTTTATTAGGACAAATTGACAAAAAAACGTAAATTTGCATTGTTTTATTTTGCGTATCGGCGTGATAAGGGAGTTAAAGGTTCCATTAGTAAAGTCATAGAATGAAATTTAGCGTAACCATTGATACTCAATCGGGCTTTTGTTTTGGCGTGATTCGTGCCATTGAAAAAGCCGAGCAGGCACTTCACAGCGGAGTTGCCCTTTATTCGTTGGGCGAAATTGTGCACAACAATTTGGAACTCAATCGGCTAAAAAACAATGGCTTGCGGGTGATTTCGCATACCCAAATGGAGGCTTTGCGAGATGCTGTTGTGCTCATTCGTGCTCACGGCGAGCCGCCGCAAACCTATGCTACGGCTCGCCAAAACAACCTGCAACTGATGGATGCTACCTGTCCGGTGGTGCTCAAATTGCAGCAAAAAATCCACCAAAGTTATTTGCAAAATACTAATAATCAGATACTCATATTTGGGCAAAAAGGACACGCAGAGGTCAATGGTCTGGTGGGGCAAACCGACGGCACGGCGCAAGTGATAGAAACGGTGGACGAAATCACAGATTGGACGCGCTCTATCACGCTGTTTGCGCAGACCACCAAGAGCGAAACCGCCTTTGAACAATTGTGTGCCGACATCCGCAGCCGCCTGCCTGCCCACCTGCACTTGGAGGCGCACAACAGCATTTGCAAGCACGTGGCGCAGCGGGTGCAACACTTGCAGCAATTTGCCACCCAACACGATGTGATAATTTTTGTGAGCGGTGCGCTCAGTTCCAATGGCAATGTGCTCTACAAGGTGTGCAAAGCCGTCAATCCGCGCACGCACAGAGTAGAAAATGCGCACGACATTCAACCGGAATGGCTGGCTGCGTGCGGGTCGGTGGGGGTGTGCGGTGCCACTTCTACGCCGCAGTGGTTGCTCAAAGAGGTAGCAGAGGCATTGCCAACAAATGATGATTAACATCCCCAAAAAACTTTTTATTATTCATTCAACAATGCTTACCTTTGCCAAGTTTTTGTAATTATCAACTGTAAAACATTTATGGTTTGAAAAACTTATTTCGTAAAAAAGACATTGCCGCCGTTTTGCGAGAATCGGAGGACAACAACAGCGGACTACATCGCACGTTGAATGTGCGGCATTTGGTTATGTTGGGCATTGGTGCAATTGTGGGCACAGGCATTTTTGTGATTACCGGACAGGCTGCCGCTATGTATGCAGGTCCTGCGCTCACTATATCGTTCCTGATTTCGGCTATTGGCTGTGTTTTTGCCGGTTTGTGCTATGCCGAATTAGCCTCTATGATACCCGTTTCGGGCAGCGTTTACTCTTATAGTTACGCCACAATGGGCGAATTTTTGGCGTGGTTCATAGGCTGGGATTTGATATTGGAATATCTGTTTGCTTGCTCTACGGTGTCGATTGGTTGGAGCGGCTACGTTGTGAATTTGCTCAACGCTTGGGGCTTGCATTTGCCCGAGCACTTGGTACACGCCACCCTTAGCCACACGGGCGGCGAATGGCTGTGGTCGGGAAGCATCATCAATTTTCCGGCAGTGTTCATTGTTGCACTTGTAACCACTTTGCTGCTCACAGGCATCAAACAATCTGCCTTGATTAACAATATCATTGTGGTGGTCAAAGTGGCTGTAATCTTACTCTTTATTGGATTTGGGCTGTCGTATATTGACGTGGGCAATTGGGTTCCGTACATCCCCCAAAACACCACCGGCGAGTTTGGACATTTTGGATGGAGTGGCATTTTGCGCGGCGCAGGCGTGGTGTTCTTTGCCTACCTTGGTTTTGATGCCCTATCCACCACAGCGCAAGAGGTGCGCAACCCGCAGCGTGATATGCCGCGCGGCATTCTCATCTCGTTGGCAATTTGTGCATTGCTCTACATTGTAGTAACGGCGGTGCTCACAGGCATGGTGCACTACACTCAACTCAATGTGGATGCCCCCATTGCATTGGCTATAGACAAGGTGGGCGCAGGCTTGGCGTGGCTTAGTCCGCTCATCAAATTGGGTGCCATTGCGGGCATCAGTTCTGTTGTTTTGGTCATGATGATGGGGCAATCGCGCATCTACTACGCCATTTCAAAAGATGGATTGTTGCCGTCTATCTTTTCAAAAGTGAATGCCAAACGCGGCGTGCCGCAAACTGCCACCATCTTTGCAGGTTGCCTCACAGGACTCATCGCAGGGCTGTTTCCACTTGACGTGCTGTCGGAATTGGTGTCCATTGGCACGCTCATGGCGTTTGCTATTGTGTGCATATCGGTGGTGGTGCTGCGCAAAACTCACGCGCATTTGGCACGTCCGTTCAAAACCCCACTGACGCCATTTGTGCCGCTTTTGGGCGCCGCTATTTGTATGTTGCAAATGGCAGCACTGCCGTGGCATACGTGGCAGCGCCTCATTATTTGGATGCTCATTGGGTTTGCAGTTTACTTCATCTACGGCAGACGGCATAGCCATCTTAATAAACAATGAACAATGAACAATGAAGAATGAATAATAACTTGAAACCTGTACGGGCGGGTTTGAAACCCGCCGCCTACGATTGAAACCTGAAACTTGTACGGGCGGGTTTGAAACCCGCCGCCTACGATTGAAACCTTAAACCTCTTGAATATGAAACCTATTTACAACCGAGTGTTACTCAAACTTAGCGGCGAATCGCTGCAAGGAGATAGCGGCTATGGCATTAGCCCCGACGTGCTCAATACTTATGCTGCACAAATCAAAGAGGTGCTCAATTTGGGCGTGCAGGTGGGCATTGTGATAGGCGGCGGCAACATTTTTCGCGGCTTGTCGGGCGTCAACAAAGGCTTTGACCGCGTCAAGGGCGACCACATGGGAATGCTGGCAACCGTTATCAATTCCATTGGAATGCAGTGCGCATTGGAGGGTGCGGGCGTGGATGCACACACGCTCACGTCGGTGTTTATGGAGCCTATTGGCGAAAGTTATTCCAAAAACAAGGCGATTGATTATATGAAACAAGGGCGTGTGGTCATCATTGCCGGCGGCACGGGCAATCCGTTTTTTTCGACCGACACCGCCTCAGCCCTGCGGGCAGTTGAGTTGGAGGCAGACGTGTTGCTCAAAGGCACCCGCGTGGATGGCGTGTACACCGCCGACCCCGAAAAGGACAAAACTGCCCAAAAGTATGATACTCTTACCTTTGACGAAGCATTGACACGCAACCTGCGCGTTATGGATTTAACCGCCTTTGCTTTGTGCAAAGAAAATAGCCTGCCCGTCATCGTTTTTGATATGAACAACGAAGGCAATTTCAAAAAGATTGTAACCGGCAATAATGTGGGGACGATAGTACGGTAGAGGGATGTGTTTGGGAACATTCTGCCCATCGGGGCGGGCAGATGGGCGGGCAGACCCCGCCCCTACGGCATTCCATTGGTCGCTGTTACAGTCCAAATCCCACCTTTACTTTCAACATAAAACATAATACATTGTTTGTTGTTCTGCCCCCACCGCGATGCGGTGGGCTGAATTAAATTGCGCTTACAGCGCGGGCGCCGCATCGGTGCCCCATAGGGCACCACGCTGGTGCCCCATAGGGCACCGCACTGGAGCCTTATAGGGCACCGCACCGGTTACACTACGGTTAACGTTTTGTGAAAACGACCAATTTTTATGTTTTGGGAATGGCTGTTTCTGCTGTGTACGAAATTGCTGCGCACCTCAAGGTGATACTCGCCTGCGGCAAGGTCGGCGGGCAGCATAGCGATGAGCCGCGCCGGCGTAAGCAGGTTTTCAACAAGATTGTAATCTAACATAACTTTGATAATTAAATAATGAACAACAAAACGTCCGTTTATATCGCCAGCCGTGCCACAATGCCTGCCAAACTTTCGCCAATCATCTCTGAGGCAAAGAAGGGCAGCATTCCTAAGGCAACTATAAAGATGATGAGTCCCACCACCGAAACGCGCTCATACCACGCGGCGTCGGTGAGGGTGAGGTGGTGTTCGTTGTGCACTGCGCCAAACAGGATTTTGCCCACCGTGCGCAGGATGTACACCGCAGTGATAACAATGGAGCAAGTGGCAACAATGGTGAGCACGCGATGAAAGAGGTCGGCGTGCTCAAATGAGCCTACAAAGATGGTCATTTCGGCAACAAATCCGCTCAGCCCCGGCAAGCCCAGCGATGCCAATCCCGCAATCACATAGCACACCGAGGCAAAGGGCATGATGCGCATCAAGCCGCCCATTTCGCGGATGTCGCGGGTGTGTGTGCGACCGTAAATTAAACCTATGAGGGCAAAAAAGAGTGCCGTCATCAAGCCGTGCGACAGCATTTGCAAAATAGCACCGGTCATTGCCGTTTGGTTGAGCATCAGTATGGCAAACAGCACCAAGCCGCAGTGGCTCACCGACGAATAGGCATTGATGTATTTGAGGTCGGTTTGCACCACCGCGCTCAACGCGCCATAGACCACGCTAATGCCGGTGAGGATAAGGAATATCCACGACAACTCTTGTGCGGCTTCGGGCATGAGGTTGATGGCAATGCGAAAGCAACCGTAGCCTCCCAACTTCATCAACACCCCTGCGTGCAGCATAGACACAGCGGTGGGCGCCGATGCGTGTCCGTCGGGCGACCAAGTGTGAAACGGAAACAAGGCGCCCAGCACCCCAAATCCCAAAAATGTAACAGGAAACAGCCAGCGTTGAAGTGCCATAGGGATGTGCAATTGCTCCAATTCCAAAAGGTTCATGGTGCTGTGCCCCGCGCCGTAGTAGATGCCCAATATGCCCAGCAGCAAAAAGGCAGAGCCTGCCATGAGCATCAGCGTAAGTTTCATGGCAGAGTATTCTTTGCGCCCTGTGCCCCACACGCCAATGAGCAAATACATTGGGATGAGCGCCACCTCGTAGAACAAAAACATAGTGAACAAATCGATGGAAATGAAGAAGCCAAACACGCCGATGGACAACAAGCAGAACCACAAGAAGTAGCCTTTGACCATATTCCACGACGAGAATACTCCTGTGAACACTATGATTGCCGAGAGTGCAAGCATCAGCACCGAGATGCCGTCCACGCCCACGGTGTAATGAATGTTGAGCGGCGCATACCACACAACATCTTGCACAAACAGCATTTCGTCGGACGATATGGCTCGTTGCTGCACAAACAGCACTGCCAGCGTGGCAGCCAAAACCAATAGCACAGAGGCTCCCGCCACCATCACCGTGCGCACCTGCCGCATTGTTTTGCATACAAACAACACCAGCAGCATTGCCAACGGCACAAGCACAAAAAAGGATAAGATATTCATATACTCACGTAAAAAAACGGTTGCAAATGTAATACAAAAACAATTATACACAAAATAATAAGGACACTTTTTGCATCCCTATTATTTTGACTATCCAACCTAATGTATGTTTACACTCCGCTAAAAGCACTAAATCCGCCATCGATGGGCAGCACCACGCCGGTGATGAAGCCCGCGGCTTGGGAGCATAGGAACTGCACAGCCCCATTCAATTCGGTGATGTCGCCAAAGCGTTTCATGGGGGTTTTTGCCAACACTTTCACGCTTCGTTCGGTGAGGCTGCCGTCGGGGTTAATGAGCACCGCTCTGTTTTGGTCGCCAATGAAAAAGCCGGGCGCAATGGCATTCACACGCACTTTGTCGCCATACTTCAACGCCATTTCGCAAGCCAACCACTGCGTGAAATTGGACACGGCGGCTTTGGCTGCCGAGTATCCGGGCACGCGCGTGATGGCTGCAAAAGCCGCCATCGACGAAATGTTGATGATGCTGCCGCTGCCTTGCGCTGCCATCACTTTGCCAAAAACGTAGCAAGGATACACGGTGCCGTTCATATTGAGGTTAGTTACTTTGTCCCAACTGGGCAACTCCATTTCAAAAAAGGGTTGCGTGGGTTCCAAGGTGGCGCCGGGCATATTGCCGCCTGCGATGTTGAGCAGAATGTCGATGCTGCCCCACTGTGCCAGAATGTCCTGCGCCGCTTTTTCTAAACTCGCTTTGTCCAACACATTGCCCACAATGCCAATGGCTTGTCCGCCCAAATCGCGCAGTTCTTGCACGCGGGCATCCAAGTTCTCTTGGCGAATATCCATTGCCACCACTTTGGCACCGGCTTGCACAAAACTTTGGGCAATGCTGCCGCCCAACACGCCACCCGCACCGGTGATGATGGCTACTTTGTCTTTGATACTAAAATTGTTCATTGTTATTAAATTGTTAATTAAAGATGCGGGTCAAAAGCCCCGCCATGACTGTTTTTTATTTCAAGGCAGGAAGAATATGCTCCCAAATCAAACTAATTTCGCTGCTGGTGTTGTTGGTGTTGGAGGTGATGGCAATCACTGTGTTTTTGTCGGGCAGCACAAAAATGAATTGTCCTCGTGCACCATCGGCGCGGTAGGCATTGTGTTTGCTGCGCCACATCTGATAGCCATAGCCCTGCGACCAATCCGTATCAATTTGCTCTGCGCCATCGCCGGGCCAGCCCGCGCCATTGGCTATTTGAGGTGCCGAAGCCTGCTCTGTCCAGCCTTTGGGCAACAGTTGCTTGCCTTCCCACACGCCATTTTGGAGAAACAGCAAGCCAAACTTTGCCATATCTTCTGTTTTGAGAAACAAGCCCCAGCCGCCCACGCTGAAGCCCTGCGCGTTCTTTTCCCAATAGATATTGTGGATGTGCAACGGCTCAAACAATCGCGGCTTGAGGTAGTCAAACAGCGTTTGTCCGCTCACTTTTTGCACAATTGCCGAGAGCATAAAACTGCCCATTGAGTTGTAATAAAATCGGGTGCCCGGCTCAATGGTAATGGCTTGGGCAAAAAACTCTTTGACCCAATTTTCACTCTTGCGAGAAGGCTCCTGCGCTTGCCCCACCGTCATAGTGAGCAAATCCCAAACACAGAGTTGCTCCAAATAGGGACTCAGGGTATCCGGCAATTCGTTGGGAAAAAACGAGATGACCGCATCATCCAACTTGACTAAGCCTTCGTCAACGGCAAAGCCGATAGCCGTTGCCGCAAAACTCTTGCTCACCGAGTACATAATGTGCACGCTGTCGGGCGAGTTGCCCTCCAACCACTTTTCATAGACCACTTTTCCGTTGCGGACAAGCATCAAACTATGAATTTCGATGCTATCTTTTTGCAAGGCATCAAGGTAAGCCTCAATGCCCTGCACATCAACGTTTTCTTGCTCAGGCGTGCTGCGCGGCAAGGATTTTGACGGTTCCGTTGAGCAGTTTGTTGCGCCCAACACCAGCACCGATAGTGCTACAATACTAATTGTTTTTTTCATCATCTTTTTGCATTTTCGTGATTACTAATTTCTAATTTTACTCGTTTCAAATCCTCCAAATTGTGCACCGGACGTTCTATGTCGTAGGGTATGGGCTGCCTTGCAAACTCTTGAAAGTAGAGCAAGCAAGCATCTTTCCACCACACGGCATCGCGCGACTGAATTTTGAGACGCGATTGCACGTGCTCAAATCGCTCGGCATCTATGGCAGCGGCTTGTTGGTCCCAAACTTTTTGAAACTCACGCACTTGCTGCACACCCTCATCATATTGGTAACACAACTCTTGCCACAGGCTGCGTCCGTTGTGCATAGCGTGATTCCAAGGCGCGTGATGAAACCACAGCAGCAGGTTTTCGGGGCAAGTGTTGATGTCGTTGAACGTTTGGCGCAAAGGTACAAAATATTGTGATACGGCGTTGCTGCCTGCAGCGGTGCGGTCAAAACCCACGCCCAGCGTGTCGGCATTGTGAAAATACCAAGGCTGCCAATCGGGGCGGCCGCCGGGGATAACGCCCCAAGGCTCAGGCCCGTAGTGATGCCCCACCGCAAAAATGTGGTGCAAACCCAGCGGCATCATATAGTGGACAACGGCATCCCACGACTGCAACATCATTTTTTTGACAGGCTCTACAAAATCGGCATCTTGCGAAAACGTTTGCCGCAGCCATTCGTCGGCAATTTCATCGGCTCGCAGTTGCGGATTCCACGCCAATCGCCCAAAGGCATACCAATTGGCTTGCGCAAAATGATGTCCGTTCCAATTGGTTTCGTCGCCGATATTGGCAACGCCCGACATCGCTGTAATGGTGCCGGCAACAAGCGAATTTTTGCCGTTGCTGTAGGTGTCGCTGTTCAAAAACTCTTCCCACATCGGTGCCAAAAATGCAAGGTGATTGGCGTGTCCCAAATACTCTTGCGTGATTTGCACTTCGGCCATCACATCGGTTTTTTTCATCGCACCAAACAGCGGGCTAAACGGCTCGCGGGGCTGAAAATCAATGGGCCCGTTTTTCACTTGAATAATCACATTGTCGCGGAACTGACCGTCCAAAGGCACAAATTCCATATAGGCTTGCCCAGCGCGGTCGTCGTTGGAAGGGCTGTACACAAACGCACGCCACATCACAATGCCCTTGTGCGTTTTGAGCGCATCCGCCAACATATTGGCACCTTGTGCGTGCGTGCGGCCAAAGTCCTGCGGACCGGGCTGCCCTTCGGAATTGGCTTTGACCAAAAAGCCGCCAAAGTCGGGAATGAGTTTGTAAATTTCATTCGCTTTGTTGCGCCACCACTGCTGCACAGCGGCATCCAAAGGGTCGGAGGTGGGCAAACCACTCAAAATTGTTGGCGACGAAAAATTGACTGACAAGAACACCCGAATGCCGTAGGGGCGCAGGATGTCGGCAACGACTTTCACTTTTGCCAACATCTCGGTGCGAAGTATTTGCGGCGAGGCATTCACATTGTTCACCACCGCAGCATTGATGCCAATGGAGGCATTGGCACGCGCATATTCTTTGTAGCGGGGCGAAATCACGGCGGGCAATTCGTCCCATTTCCAAATGGAACGACCGGCATAACCGCGCTCCACCGTGCCATCCAAATTGTCCCAATGATTGAGAATGCGCAAATTATATTTTGGTGATTCTTGAATGTTCAACGGATAAACTAAGCGCTTGGTTTGTTGCAAACGCAACAAATGGTAGGCACCATAGAGCAAGCCTCTGTCAGAAAACGCCGAGATGCTCACTCCTGTTTTGGCATCGCCGGCAATGGTATAAGCATCATTCAAAGCCTTGTTTTTATTAGCATTTTGAATGTTCAATTTGACCGCATTGCCCTGCCATTGCGTTTGCAATTCTTGAATAGCGATGTTGATGGTGGGACTTTTTTTGTTCGCAGTTACAACTGCTTTTGCTGTGGCATCGGCACGCAGCCAAAGGCGCGAGCCGTCTTCGGCAAAGCCCTGCAAGCAGGCACAGCATAGCCAACAAACCAATAATAAATGTTTCATACGTTTACAATTTTATTACTTTTTAGCGGATTCGGGTGCACCCAAATAAGTAGGTTTGAGTCCGCCGGTGTTAATCAATATCTTTTCTAAAACTATCCCCGGCTCCAACACGCGAAACCGCAGCGTGTGTTTGCCCACCGAAGGTATCGTCAATTTGACATTGGATTTGATGATGCTTTCGCCTTGCCATTGCCCCAACGCACCGCGATAATGTCCGTTGAAATTGACCGTTTCTTCTGTGCCGCCATCCATCGACACAGCATAGCGCAAACCCCGATTGGCATTGAAGTTCAAAGTGGGTGCCAACAACAATTGCACATCCAACTCTCCTTGGGTCGCAAATTCAATATCGTATTCTACATAAACTTTTTCGTTGGCTTTTGGATACACATTGGCAGGAAAAGTTGTGATGGCCGATTTTGTTTTTCCAAAGTCAGGTATCACTTCCCAACGTATATTTGCCGTGCCTTGCGAGCGGGCAAAACCGTCAGCCTCAATGGACACATAGCCGTTTGTTTCGATGTATGTTGTTGGGCGCGCTCCGCCATTATGGATGTATGTAATTTTGGGCATCACGTTGTAGGGCGGCTGCTGCCAATAGGTGTAGCCGATGTGCGTTTGGTCTGCAAAATGATTCCATTTGCCGTCGGCAATTTCTTGGTTGTAATGAATGGTCAGCAATGAATCTTGCTCGTAATGTTTTTGCGCTTTGTCCGCCCAATCATTGGCTTTGGCATCTTGTTGTTGTGCATAAAATTTATTTTTGGCTACTGCAAAATACATTTCATACAAGTTGGCACAAGCATTGACAGGATACAAAACCAATTGGTCAAAAGCATCTCGGTATTCGCGGGGAAGGCGGTTGTAGAGCCGCAAAGCGGCTATTGCCAAATCCTTGTACTCGTTCACCACCGTTTCAAATTCGTTGTAATTTTCTAAACTATATGTGTTTTCGTTCAACAATTCTGGCGTTACGCGGCGGTTGTATTGGGTGTAGAGATTTATCAATCGCGCAGATTCTTTGGCATATCGTTCGCCAAATTGTTGTGCGCACCAATCCTCAGTGTGTTGCAATAAATTTTGTGCATTAAAACGTTGAGGATTCCACGCCATATCCAAAAAGAAACTAATGGGATATTCCATCGGTTTGAGGTCGCCCACATTGACCACCCACAGTTTGTCCACGCCGTGCGTGTAAGTCAAATTCATTTGCTCCCATGTGCGTTGTATGGGCGTTACGTTGAGCCATTTATAATTTCTTGGTCCACCAACATAATCAAAATGGTAGTACATTCCGTATCCGCCTTTGCGCTTGGGAGCGTTGATGTCGGGCAGTTTGCGCACATTGCCCCAGTTGTCGTCGCAAAGCAACAGGGTGATGTCGTCGGGCACTTTCATTCCCTTGTCGTAGTACTCCTGCACCTCTTTGTAGAGTGCCCACACCTGCGGCGTTTCGGCGGCTTTTTTGCCGGTAACTTTTTCGATAATTTGCCGTTGGCCGCTCACAATTTTTTCGAGCAAAGCAATGTCGGCACTCTCGCTCATTGCCTCGTCGCCGTCGCCGCGCATGCCCACGGTTACTATTTTTTCCCAATCCTTCATCCGCTCCATGCCGCCTCGCCAAAACTCGGTCAACACATCGGGGTTGGCGTTGTAGTTCCACGCGCCTTTGCCGTAGCGGCGCCATTCGTCGTGGGCACGCCCCAGCGGCTCGTGGTGCGAAGTGCCAATGACAATTCCCATATCGTTTGCCAGCACACCATTGGCAGGGTCGTCATCGTAAAAAGAATTGCCCCACATCGCGGGCCACAAAAAATTTCCTTTTAATCGCAGTATCAATTCAAACATGTGTTCGTACATTTTTGAATTGACGCCACCAAATTTTTCGACGCACCAACCTTGAAATGCAGGTGCTTCGTCGTTAATAAAAATGCCGCGCAGTTCCACGGCAGGCTCGCCATCGGTGTAAATGCCCGGTTTCACATACAAATTGACTTGTTTCACGACCGGAACATCTGCCCACCAATACCAAGGCGACACGCCGATTTGCTTGGATAATTCATACACTCCATAAATCGTTCCGCGCTTGTCGCTGCCGGCAATCACCACCGCCTTTTCGACGCCCCGCACAGGGTTGTTCAGTGTTGCAATAACAAACTTTTCTTTTTTGGAAATCAGGGCTTTACCATCCAATTTTCCCTCCTTTATCAAGCGGTCGATGGTAGCAGATTTGCCCACAGTGCCAATGATAACGGCGTATGACAAAAATCCTTGCGGCACTTGTCCTGTAACCAACTGAAAATCCTGATACAGGTCATTCACAGCACGTTTCACGCCCTTGTCGCCGTCATCGCACATAATGCTCGCGGACATTCCGTTCACCACCAACGGAAAAGCCGTTGTTTGCGCAACCACAAATGGCTCAGCGGCAAACGCTGAGGTGCTGCATACGAGAGCCGCGGCGAGGGCGGCGGCTAATGTCCGTAGGCTAAAGCCTACGGTTAATAAGGTGGTGTCCCTGCGGGTTTTCATTGTCCGTAGGCTAAAGCCTACGGTTAATAAAGTTTCGTCCCTGCGGGACTTTGTGGAATTTTTCATTGTCTATTATTTAAAAGGTTATCGACTGCGTTTACGAGAAAAATGTAACTTGCGCCCAAATTTACTACATATTCATTTTCGCCCCAAAAGAAGGGATAATCTTCTTTGTTTTCTGGGAAATCGGGCTTGAGAATTAGCACTCCGGGGACTATTCCGCCGGCGATGAAAGTGAAATCGGCGCGGTTGTTGCCGTAAGCCACTTGTTTGGAATGCGCACCAACGGCTGAAACAAAAGAAATATCGCTGTCGGGGTGCGTGCCGTAAATATAATTCAATCCTTGATACACCAATTCGGGATTCACTAAATCGGGAAAATGTTGATGCAAAAGATAGCAGTTAATCGAATTTTGGATGATACCGCCATTGCCCGCCCAGCCGCCGGTGGATATGAATACACCGAACGGATTTTGATTGAACGCCGCCAAATTATCCATATAAGTTTTTACCTGCGGCTCCACTTGTGCTTTGAATTTTTCATCCATCAGGGGAATGGCTTGTGCAATTGTTCCGGCAAGCCAGCCAAATTTTTTGCTTATTTCGGGATACATTTCGTTGATGCGATTTTTGTAGCGGTCATCGCCGGTGGCTTGCAATAATTCTACTGCCGCGCGAAATTCTTCGGCATCCAACGCTCCTCCGATGGTGTTCAAATAACCTTTAGTAAATACGAAGATGTCCGGTTTGTGGCTGTGCTCATCTGCCCAAATTTTTTGTGCAACCTGCAAACATTCGGTTGCCAGATTGGCATTGTAGCCTTTCAGGGCGCGGCTTGCGGATGCCAATGCTGCGGCAGCACCGTAATTCAATGGCGTGGATTTATTCGTAAAAGCCCACCTATCATCTTTGTTGCCGCTGATATTATCCGTTTTATTGACGGCATCGCCCAAATGGCGGTATTGCTCTATGTGAGATTCCACGATGCCATTCACGGCATAGCCTACGGCTTTTTGCTGCGCCAGCAGTTGAATCACACCGTGCTCAATCTGTTGGAGGATGTCGGGCAGTCCGTCGGGCACGTGAATTTCCACCGAGCGGCTCTTTGGGTTGATGGTGGTTTCGTCGCGCATAATTCCAAAATGCTCGTATGAACGCACCAAATCCATAATTACGGCATTTTGCGTTTGCGTGCGAATGTCGAAATCGCCCGCATCATACCAGCCGCCCACATTCAGTCCGGGAATGTGTTGCAGTGGTTTATACTTGTTGCCGGTAGTTGCTCCTTGTGCATACAAATCAAAATGATGGTGATTGATGGGTGCTTGCAAAGCATCGTCCCGATGGGAGTCGCCGTGCCATACGCGATAAGCCTCGCGCACAAAAATATGATCCATCTGCACCGGATAAAACACATCCAGCGTGGGCTGCCAAGCATTTTGATACACGTTGTTATCTATGCGGAAACTTGCCGTTACTACATCGCCGTATTGCAAACGATAAACGCCTTTTTCTTTGATGGAAGAAAAATCGAATGTCAAATAATTATACCGCAAATATCTACCCCACGTTTTGGGTTTTTCGTTCAATACTTTAGTGGTACTGCCATCGTTGTTTATTTTGAGTAATTGCACCTTGCTTGTGCGTGCATCGTTTTTATCCAATTCGATAACCGCAACTTTCTGTTGCGCCGGATGATAGCCCACCTGCGAATGGGCAATCACCGGCTTGCGCGTCCAATTTTTCAGTGTTTGGGCAGTAATAAACCATTCGATAATCTTCCCCGATTTATTGGCGGGCAACAAACTACGCACGACAAACCAGCCGTTTTGCGCCTTGTTTCTGCCATCAAAAAGTTGCAACTCATTGTCGGCACTCGCAATGGTAATATGCCTCTCCGCATCATCCGGCGCAAGGTCAATCCGTTTGCCCGAAGCAAGCGGCGCAGGCTCCGTTTCGCCGTTAATCGCGGTCATATCGCTGCTTGGATACAGCGGAAACAGACCGCTCGCATTGTCCGTAATGAACGATTTGCCCCAATAAGCGGACGGCAAAAATTCAAGGTTAAAACCGGCAATGCCAACCAAGCCATCAGGAATGGGTCGGTCGGAATGTACGCTCACATACACACCGCCGTCGCGGGCTTCGCCCCGCACACTGTATTGAAAATCATACTTGGAATACCGCAGAACGGCTTCGATACCGTCTTTGCCAACATTACGCGACACAAATTCGGGGATAGCATCCCACTGTCCGGGCGTCGGGTTGAGGCGCACATCGCCGTTTGTAACCGTGCGCACGCCGTGATGAATCATCTCCACACCGGCAATCTTGGCATCGTCGAACGAGCCGTCGTACCAATTGCTGAACACCATCACGTTCAGCCCCCGCGCTTCAAAATAGCCGGAGTCGTTGAGCACTAACTCCTGATTGACACGCGCTACACCCTGCCATTGGCAGTCTGTGAAGCAGATACCGACGATTGCCGCCAAGCAAATTAACGCTACATTATTCTTTTTCATACTCATTTATTTTGTTTGAAAAGGCGATGCGGGCAGCCCTTCCTTGTTATACAAATTCGCGCCATCGGGGTTGTTCGCCCACGCATAGCGCACGGCAGTTGGTGCGGAAATTTCGTCATTCCACACAATGACTTGATTGCCTTTTATCGTTGCTTTCGCTAATTTGAAAATGCCATCGGCACCCGCTACGGCAAAGCCTTTGAGTTCATCCGTCGGACGTAAATTGTTAGTGCCTTCTTTGAATGACACCACAATTTTATTGCCTTCTATTTTATGGGACTGATAAACAGGACCATCGCTTACTATTTTTTCGTTGTATGCCAATTTGCGGGCTTGCAAGGCGAGGCGTTTGCCTACATCTTTTTTGTTCAATGGGTGAATATCGTTCCATTCGCCTAAATCTATGGCAACGGCTAAACCGGTATTGTGGATGGTTTTTGCAAGTTCCAACTGCACATTTCTCAATTCTGCCCAACCACTATTCTGTTGCAACAAAGACGGCTCCATAAAATTAGCCAATTGCACAATTAAGAACGGCGATTCTGCTTTCCACAGACCGTGCCAATCGCTGATAAGTGCCAACATCAAGTGGTAATATTCATCCGCTCTGCCGGTATTCGATTCGCCCTGATACCAGAGAAAACCTTTGTTGGCAAAGTTTTTTAAGGGTGCAATCATTGCATTGTAAAGTCCTGTCGGCTTGTATTGGAACGTGATGCCTCCCCCACTCGCCGCGGGCATCAAGGCACCGGTTTTATATTTCCATTGTCCTTCGAGGCTGATTTCCTGATTGTTGAGTACTAACTTGTAGGGTTTGTTTTTCACAAATTCGGGATAACCTCCTTGGCTCACTAATCGCACCGTAACGAGATTTTTGCCCGCTTTGAGTACGCCTGCCGGAACAGAATAGTTGCGCGGCGGATATTGATAGCCGGTGGTGCCGACACACACGCCGTTTACAAACACCGAATCGGCATCCACGATACGCCCCATAAACAACAGCGCGGCTTGACCTGCCCAATTCGCAGGAAGTTCCACTTCTTTCCGAAACCAAAAAACGCCATTTGCGGGGTAGCGACCATTTTTGCCCCAACTGTTGTCCAACAAATCGGTAGTTGCCCAATCCCGGTCGTTGTAAGCCGGCGAAGACCACCTCACCGCATCATTCAAACCTTTATCCTGCTCATTTAATATCGTTTGCCACCGGCGACCGGGCAACGAGCCGAGCCGTTGCATCTCGGCAACAAATTCGTCCGATTGGCAGATGCGCATATCGTTCAACAGGGCAGGGAAAGGCTGCAACGCCGCTTCGCTAATCCACGCTTCGGCAGGCGAACCGCCCACGCTGGAGTTGATTATGCCGACAGGCACCCCTGTTTTTTCGTACATTTCCTTTGCAAAGAAATAAGCCACAGCCGAATAATCCTGCGCCGTTTCGGGTGTAACATCCACCCATTTGCACGGCGGCACATCGGCTTGCGGTGCATGAAAATTATACGTGAGCGGAATTTTTACATAGTGAATGTTGGGATTGGAATATTGGTTAATCTCATCGCCAAACATCGACATCACGCGGGAAATGGGCGTTTCCATATTCGACTGCCCCGAGCAAATCCACACATCGCCCACCAAAATATCCTTGACGGTGAGGGTGTTACTTGCCTGAATAGTCATTGAATAGGGACCGCCGGCAGGCAATTCTTTCAACGTAACTTCCCATTCGCCCTTTTCGTTGGCAGTGGTTGCCTGTTTTGCCTTCAAAAATTGAACGCTCACCTTTTCTTGCGGGGCAGCCCATCCCCAAATTTTCACAGGAGCATTGCGCTGCAACACCATTCCGTCGCTCACGAGTTGCGGTAAGCGGACTTCCGCCCCTGCAACGAGCGAGAATGTTAAACACAAGAGTAATACAATATTCTTTTTCATGATTTTATATGATTTTTACATCTTTTTCCACCACCGCCAATTTTTGCGCCTGCGTTTTTGACGGCGATGTGCCGCCTACATAGATTTTCAATGTTCCTGCATTCACTTTCGCCATCCCATCTCTGTCTATCGTTGATAATTCTTTGGGGGTGAGCGTGAATTTGACCACTTTGCTTTCGCCGGCTTTGAGCGATATTCTTTCAAAACCTTTGAGGGCATACAAGGGTTTTATGCCCTCTTGGTCGGGGTGCGACACGTAGAGTTGTGCTACTTCTTCACCTGCCAATTTGCCTGTGTTGGTTATTTTCACTTCCACTGTGAGCGTTTCGTTGGCTGCAATTTGCGGCTTTGCGTTCACTACTTCGTAGGCAAATTGCGTGTAACTCAATCCGTAGCCAAACGGGTACAGCACTTCGCCGCCGAAGTAGCGGTAGGTGCGGTTTTTCATTTCGTAATTGGTGAACGGCGGCAGGTCGCTGTCCTTTGCGTAGAAAGTTACCGGCAATTTTCCCGATGGATTGTAATCGCCAAAGAGCACGTCTGCAATGGCGTTGCCCGCATCCTGTCCGCCATACCACGCATTGACAATGGCGGGCACGTTGGCAGATTCCCAAGGCGTGGCAATGGCGCTGCCGGTCATCATCACAAACACCAACGGAATTTTTTCGGCGTGAATTGCCTGCATCAGTTGGGTTTGCACTTTGGGCAACACGATGCTCGTGCGGTCGCCGCCCACAAATCCTTCCATGCGCACCGGCATTTCTTCGCCCTCAATTTTGGGTGATATGCCGCCCACATAAATCACTGCATCGTAGCCCTTGAGGCGTTTTGCCAAAGCCGCAATTTTTTCCGCCTGATTGTAAACAGGCACTACAAAATCAACGCCTTGCTCGTAGGTAACGGTTGCCCCCGGCAATTTGTTTTGTATCGCTTGCAAAGGGGTAATAATTTCTGTTGGAAAACCGTTGTAATTGCCCAAAACCGTTACATCATTGTCGGCATTGGGACCAATCACCGCCACTTTTTTCAACTTTTTACTCAACGGAAGAATGTTGTTATTATTTTTGAGCAACACTATTGACGCGCGGCTAATTTTGCTCGCCAATGCTTTGTGGGCGGGCGATTCCAACACATCGAGACCGATTTTTGAATACGGCACTTTGTCGGCGGGGTCAAACATTCCCAAGCGAAAACGAATTGTAAACAAGCGTTTCAATGAAACATCCAATTGCGCTTCGGTAATAAGCCCCGATTTGACGGCACGCACCAACGAGCGATAGGCTTCGTGCCCGCACTCAACATCGGTGCCGTGAAAAACAGCATCCGCCGAAGCGTGCGCTGCATCGGTGTGGGTTTTGTGATTTTGATAAAAATCTTCTATCGCCCAACAATCGGAAGTTACATAGCCGGTAAAGTGCCAATCATCGCGAAGAATTTGTTGCATAAATTGGTCGCTGCCGCAGCAGGGCTGTCCGTTGTAGGCATTGTAGGCGCACATCACGCCGGCAACCTTGGCGTCCACCACCAATTCGCGAAAGGCGGGCAAATAGGTGTCCCACAAATCGTAATCGGACACTACGGTGTTGAAGGTGTGGCGCGTGTTTTCGGGCCCGCTGTGCACCGCATAATGCTTGGCGCAGGCGGCGGCTTTGAGGTAGTGAGGGTCGTTGCCTTGCAAACCTTGCACAAAAACTTTGCCCAAGGCAGCCGTCAAAAATGGGTCTTCGCCGTAGGTTTCCTGCCCTCGCCCCCAACGCGGGTCGCGAAAAATGTTGATGTTGGGTGTCCAATAAGTCAAGCCGTGGTAGATGCTAAAATTGCCTTTGGCAGAAGCATCGTGATAGATGGCTCGCCCCTCGTTGGCAATGGCTTCGGCAATTTGCCCAAACGTTGGCTTGTCCCAAGCGGCAGCCATGGCAATGGCTTGCGGAAACACCGTAACCTTGTACTGCGTGCGCCCAATGCCGTGCAGGCACTCGTTCCACCAATTGTAGGCAGCAATGCCCAAGCGGTCAATAGCAGGCGCATCATTGAGCATCTGCAACACTTTTTCGTCAAGCGTCAGCCGCGAAACAAGGTCATCAACACGCCGCTCAACCGACAAGTCGGCATCGTTGAACGGATAGGTTTGAGCCTGCGTTGTTGCGCACAAGCAGGCTGCGAATAGGAGTGAAAGTGGTTTTTTCATGATATATTGAATATTAGAATTTTAACGAAACAAAGTTACCGCATTCTTTAAGAATAAACATTATCTAAATGTAACAATAAGTATCACGGAGGTTACATTTTTGGTGTGTATTTCACTAATTTTTCAAAATCGCTCACATAATTTCTATCTTGGATAACGCGAAATTCTGCGTATTCCGCCAGTGCTTTTTCGTCTGCCTGCTCTTTGCTTATTTTTCCCAATCCCTCAAAAATTGGGTAATCGCTCAATTGCAAAAAGCCACCCATAAATTCAATCCATTGCTCCATTGTGGTTGGTAATTGCCGTTCGGCACGCATTTCAGCCATATCTAAAAATGCCGATACTACCAACGCAAGTCGTTTGAGTTCGGTTTCTTCAAGATAGTTTTTGGCAATAGTTACGTCGGTACGCAGGATTTTGCCCTCAGGCGCATATTTCCACGTTTGCAAACCCATATTGTCTTTGGTATTGTCGGCTCGGTTGTAAATGATTTCAGCGGCTGTACCGCCCGCAACGGCATAATGCAGTTGATTTTGAATGAACGCAAAGAAATGTCGGGCAATAACGCTATTTTTGTCATAGTCGGAAGCAAGTGAAAATATATCGGTAATTTTTAGATAAATGCGCCGTTCCGACAAACGTATTTCGCGAATACGTTCCAACATTTCGCGAAAATAACTTTCGTCAAATTTATGACCGTTCTTAAAACGGTCATCGTTAATGACAAAGCCTTTTTGAATGTACTCGTGCAAAACACGTGTGGCAAACTTACGAAACTGCGTTGCTTTCAAAGAATTAACACGATAGCCAACGGAAATTACAAGGTCAAGATGGTAGAAATCAATATCACGCCCAACTTGTCGATTACCTTCGGTTTGAACTCGCCGAATTTTTCGGCGAGTTGGAATTTCGTCCAATTCGCCTGATTGATAAATGTTTGTAATATGGTCGCTTATGGTGCGCGGGTCAACATCAAAAAGTTGCCCCATCGTTTCGCGGCTCAGCCACATATTATCATCGGCAAAATAAACCTCTACTTCGGTTTTGCCTTGCTCGTTAGTGTAAAAAGCCAAGCCAACACGTTCCGGAATTTCCTTGCTGAATTTCTTTCGCCACTCAACAATTTGGGCATCTATTGTTTTCGGTAAATCATTGTCTTTTTTCATAATTTCAAAATTTCATAGTATCAGGTATCAAAATTTCAATCGTAGGGGCGGGGTTCAAAGCCGCCCCTACAAGCCCGCCACCCCACCCCCTGCCCCCCTCTCCAAAGGAGAGGGGTAATGTAGCCTGATTGAGTTTACCACTACCCTGCATCGCTGTGCTCTCCCCTCTCTTTTGGAGAGGGGTCGGGGGTGAGGTCTGTCCGCGCGCAATAACGGGGCTTGCCAAATGTTTTCTACCGAGCGATGCATTCCTATGGAATGCAAATCAAAAATAACGATTATCGTATATTATACCCACCTATTAGGCATAAACTTTTTTTGTGTGGATTTTGCGAATTGTCGGCAATACGTTCGCTTTTTGGGTAAAGACGTTTCTGCAATACCGTGTTACTCTGCCCCAGCAATAGACATTCTCTTTTGTTGTCGGGTCATTCTTTCTTTAAAAGGACTATTCTTTAAGCGTATGGCAAGATAGGTTTTGTAGTCTTCAAAGCACATATCTTTTGTGTCGGCATATATTTTTGCCTGAATATTATTTTTCATTTGGACACAATCAAAATCTTTTTTAATCGTTTTCATATTTTATCAAATCTTTTGGGTTTCTAATTTCAATGGTAGTGTATCCTTTTTGCAAATTGACGCCGTTATATCCTTTTATTTTATCTAAATTTACAATGTGCTTAAAGTTCCAACTTGCCAACGCATCCACCTTATTTACTGTGGCAATGGCTATGTGTTGGCAATCCTCTAAACTTGTTTGCCCCACTACCTTTGCATGGATGTAACTATTAGCAAGTTCTTTGGCATCGTCTGTCAAAAGAACATATTCAAAACATTCTTCGTCGTAGGTTTGCAACAAATCTCTTACGTGTGGCGGGGCATCTTCCAATTCACTGTACAACACTTCCGACACCACAAAAACAACCTCTTTATCTTTTAACCGTTCAAATAACGCCTTTGTTTCTGTTTCAAATTCTTTGTCAAAAAATCCTCCCACAATGGAAGTATCAATGTATATTTTTTGTTGCATAATACGTTTACATTTACACCGCAAAGATAATATATTTTTCCCATTTACCCAATAAAAACATATATAAGCAGGGGTGTTATTTACTAAAATAATGATTATCGTATGACACCTAACTTGGCTGAAAGCCTAAATTTTCATAACCGCAGGTCATCGACCTGCGGAAAGTGCAACCCATAGATGCTTTTGCCCATCCCAGCGGGATGGGTCGCTCGGTAGAATATCGAATGAACCCAGCGTACAGCGCGCGGGGCAAGAGCAGTGCCTTGAAAAACGGTTGCACGCCGCGCGCAATCACAGCGGCTACCAAACGTTTTCTACCGAGCGATGCATTCCGCTGGAACACAAATAGTTACGGTTATTTTTTGCTAACTTTTCTACTATTATTTACTAAATTATTTTGTCAATTCAGATATTAGTTGTACCTTTGTGCCGTGAGTCCCTGCAAAGCCTCTTAACAATGCTCAAATAAGCGGGGCTTTTTATTTTATCGTAAATACAATATGAAAATCACTTATTCTAAAATATGCACCCTTCCGCAGAACTTGATTCCGTTGCTAAAAAGCAGAGGATTGATGATTCCCGATGAACAAAAAGCCGTCAGTTATTTGACGAACATTGGTTATTATCGTTTGAGTGCTTATTTACATCCGTTATTGGATGAACCTAAAAGAGACCACCATTATAAAACCGGTGCTTCGTTCGATTTGGCAATGAATATGTACCGTTTTGACCGTGAGTTGAGAGTGTTGCTGTTCAACGAAATAGAAAAGATTGAAGTTTCTATCCGCAGTGCAATGAATAATTGGGTTTCCGATGCATTGAATGATGTGTTTTGGATGACGGACGCCCGCCATTTTAGCAATCCTATTGTGTTCAACAAATCATTGGCTCTTATTGAAGCGGAGTTAAACCGAACAAAAGAAGATTTTATTGAACATTTTCGGAACAAATATGCAAACCCGTATCCGCCTGCATGGATGATAAACGAGATTATTCCGATGGGCGTATTATGTGGAATTTACAATAACATCAAAAGTACAGGTATTAAGAAAAAAGTAGCGTTACAATTCCGTGTGCCGGTGCCTGTCTTTTCGTCCTGGATTTTGGTATTGGCAAACCTGCGCAATGTGTGTTGCCACCATAACAGAACATGGAACAAAAACCATCTTGTTGTTCCTGCTAACCTCCATTCCTCGTCTTTTCCGTGGATAGACAGTTCTACTACCGATATGAAGCGTATCTACTATCGCATCTGCATCATCAAATACTTGCTGTTTACCGTTTCGCCAAAAAACTATTTTACCGAGAAAATCAAATCGCTGTTGACAGAATATCCCACCATTGACATTTGTGCGATGGGCTTCCCCGCCGCTTGGCAAGCCGAACCCCTGTGGCAATAATTCGCGTGTAAACTAATATCTCAAAGAACCTACGGTTATGCAAATTCAACCCTACGGGTTGCCCGGCATCCATTATTATCTCATAATTTGCAAAATTACATCAATTTTACAAATAAAAAAAGGGAGTTACCACCATCGGCAAACTCCCTTCTTTCAAATCACCCTAAACCATTCATACATTCCATCAATAGCCGGGGTTTTGGTAGGCGGCTTTTTCGGCATCGCTCATATCCAAAGCGTCAATGGTGGCTTGAGGTATAGGACGCAGGTAATGATGTGCATCAATGTTACGTGTATTTACTACTTTATTATGAGTGCCTCCTTCGCAAATTTCATAAGTGCTTGCGTATTCTGCCCATTTGCCGGTGCGTACCAAATCGTACCAACGTCCGCCTTCGGCAAAAAATTCGCGTGAGCGCTCTGCCAAAATAAAGTCAATTGTCATGGGCGATGGAGTTAGAGTAATGAGTGTTGCACTATAGTCTGCTACTTTTGCTTGTCTGCCGTTGTTATCCCAACGCCATTTTCCGGCGCGTTCGCGAATAACATTAACCAATGCAACCGCATCTTGTCCGCCGGTAGGTGCTGCCCCTTTTACAACTGCTTCCGCTGCTATCAAATAAAGTTCTGAGAATTTGGCAGCAGGATATGGACGTGTTGAAGGTGCATTCCAAGGACCGCTGCGCGTTTTATCGGGACGGTCGGGTCCAAATTTCCAAACACCGGGGTAATATGCTCTGGTTACTGTTGCCGGCGTCCACACCGCATACGCTTCGCCGGGCAAAGAGGCAAATGCGCCATCAAATGTAAGATTGCTCAATTCGGTATCATCATCCAAGAACTTTGCGGCAACATCTCCCGGAAAGATTTGCAACCCATTAGCACCATTTTTAGAAACCGTTGCCGGTTCTGCTAAATCAAAATTAGCATAATAGGTGGTAACAAAGGTGCCATCGTAGCGAGAGTCATTTGTTTTGTCTGCAAAGGTGTTTGTCAATGCCCCAATGGTGGGTGCAACACGCGACCAAGGACGTCCCAAGTCTTGCTGTGCAATACGACGTACAAGGTTATCAACCCCTCCCGGAGGCGCAAAATTCTCAAAATTGGATGTGATGGAATAATTTGAACGATTTTCGCGCATACCATCATCTGTACCAAATGTACCACCATCGCTGGTAAGCCCACCCTCGTTATACATAGCATCACTGTCGGTGTGGTCGGCATACAAGATGATTTCTTTGTTGCGGTCGTTGGCTGCCAAATTCACATCGTAGAAAGTGGGCATCAAGCCAAATTCGTCCGGATTGTTGATGGCTTCCATAGCCGTGTTGTAGGCCAACTGGAAATAGGAAGGCGAAGGTTGCGGCGTACTATTTCTTTCGCACCACCAACCGTAGGTCAGATATGCTTTTGCCAAGAAAAATCTGGCTGCCGTTTTGGTTACACCTCCCGTTACACGACCGGCATTGGGCAATTCCAAAATGGCTTCCTGTAAATCTTTGAAAATGGCGGCATATACTTCCGGCACCGTATTGCGTTTAGATGTTCTGCCCGGTTGGGAGTTGAACTGCAATTCGCCGGCACCCAAATCAAGAGGTGCTCCACCGTAGGTCTGCACTAACAAGAAGTAATCGTGAGCGCGGAAAAATTTTGCTTCGGCAATCAAAGCAGGGTCCATATTATTTGCCGTACCTATGGAAATAATTCCATTGCAGGTATTGATGTAGGGGAACGACTTTTCCCATACATAACCAAAACCGCCGCCGCCAGGGGTAATAGCCGTACCCACCATGTCCAATTCTCTTCCGCCGCCATCATCAACAGAGCCGCCCCATGTACATTCGTCGGTGCCGCATGCACCATTGTAGTGTGTCCATATAGGCCCGTAGAATGAGCGTAAATGTGCATAAACTGAGGTTATGCCCCCTTGCAACCCTGCTTCTGTTTGGAAGTATCCGGGTTCAAAATCCGTGCGCGGTTGTTCTTCCAAAATATCGCTGCACGAGCCGATAAGCATCACAAATGCTATCAGCGGTAGTATTCTGTGTAAATTTTTCATAGTGTATAAATTTTATAGGTTACAATTATTAAAATGACAAACTTAAACCAAAAAGATAGTTGCGGGTAGCAGGGGTGTTGTAGGCCACTGTTGGCTGACGAGTAGGTTGGGTAGAGTTGGAGGCAACCGCTTGGTTTTCACGTGCTGGCGAGTTGGTTTCCGGGTCCATACCTGATTCCTTGTAATACGGCGAGAACAATACAAAAGGATTTTGCACGGTAAAATATACGCGCACATTATCAATGCCCACACGTTGCAGCCAATTTTTAGGTAATGTATAACCCAAAGTCATGGCACGAATTTTTAGATATGAGGCATCAAAGTAAGCCAATGTAGAGGAATACTTTTGATTGTCGGTGGTAGAGTTTATGGCAGGAGCCGGATAGGCATTGGTTGGGTTTGTTGCTGTCCAATAGTCAACTTTAACGTTTCCGCGCCGACCATTATTCAAATTCAAGTAACTGCTTGAACTATACAGCGAACTTACTAATAAACCTCCGTGTTTGAAAACACCCACTATGCTCAAGTCAAAACCTTTGTAGGCTACCCGCGTGTTGAAACCACCCTGAAAATCGGGTTCCAAACTGCCCAGCACTTGTCGGTCGTCAGTGCCAATCACCCGTGTGGGTATGCCGTTACTATCATAATCGCCCGTGTACTCTACCTTTATCATACCCGTTTTTCCACTGTCGCCTTCATAGTCTGTAACATTGCCCATCGGGTCGTTGGTTTGCCAAATACCTATTTTTTTGTAGTCATAGACCACATCTATTGGCTGACCAACAAACCAACCATTGGCAATATCTTTTTCGCCTCCGGAGGCAAGCGATACCAATTTATTGCGGTTGCCATAGATATTGAATCCCACATCCCAACTCCATCCATTGAGGTTTTGCAGGATAGCATAATTGAGCGAAAGTTCCAAACCCTTATTCTCTGTTTTGCCGATATTAGCCCAATAGGGATTGGCTACACCGGAGGTAATGGGCAACGAAAGTTGCAAAAGCACATCGTCGGTCTTTTGTATGTAGTATTCGAGAGTACCCGACAAGCGTTTGTCCAACAAAGTAAAGTCTAAACCAAAATTCCATGTAGTAGAATACTCCCAACCTAACTTTTCGTTGGGCAGGTCGCTTACATAATATCCGGTTACGTTTTGGTTGCCAAAATTGTAGTATCGGTTGCTCAACGCGCCTAATGTTGCATAAGGGCTAATGGAGGCATTGGACGTTTGCCCATAACCTACTCTAAGTTTTAATTGGTCAACGAAGTTAACGCTTTGCATAAAACTTTCGTTTTTGATGTTCCAACCAACAGAAACGGCAGGATAGAGATGCCATTTGTGTCCTTTGGCGAGTACCGAAGCACCATCATTGCGAAGAGTAGCCATCAACATATAGCGGCTGTCATACGAATAGGCAACACGTGCCATATACGAAATGAGTCCGCGTTTGTAATAGTCTTGGTCGGCAGAGTTGATGGTTTGACTACCTGTTGCCAATCCTAAATTGTAATGTTGTATAAAATCGGCAGGAATGCCTTCGGCATACACTTGCGATTTTGCATATTCTGTTTGTTCGGCAGAGTACATTGCCACTACATTGAGGCTATGCTTTTCGGCAAAAATTTTGTCGTAGGTCAATAAATTTTCGACTGCCCAATTGGTGGTCAATCCATTAGAAATAGTTGCGTTAGAAGGACCTGTAAAGTTATTATACACAATTTGTTGTCCGATGTAGTTGCCATAATTGCTTTGACGATAATTCAGTCCCACATTGACGCGGTATTTCAATCCATCATAAATATCCGCCTCGCCAAACAGCGCGTTGTAGGACGAAAAATTTTTGCGCTCCTGCACCCATTTGTCACCATAATCATAGATTTCCAATGGGTTGTAACTTTGGTCTAATCCACTATATTCCAACACGTGTGAGATTTTACCGTCAGCATCATAAGGGTCAACAATGGGAGGCAAAGAAATAATCTGATACATTGGGTTGTTGCTTTCGCCGTGAGTAATACTGTAGGCATTTTGCGTAGTCAATCCAAAGCGAAATATACCCACTTTTTGGTCAAAAGTGCCGCGTAATGAAAAACGGCTAAAATCCTGACCGGGTAGCACAGTTTCCTCTTTGTAAAATCCCCCGCCAAAACTATAAGCCCCGTTGGTAGTACCTCCTGCAACACCTATATTGTGGCTGGTTACATATCCTTTTTGGAACACCAAATCTTGCCAATCTGTGT
The DNA here is from genome assembly GCA_025996715.1 of Bacteroidia bacterium. Classification (GTDB taxonomy): domain Bacteria; phylum Bacteroidota; class Bacteroidia; order Bacteroidales; family UBA932; genus BNTQ01. The sequence goes on from BNTQ01000009.1 coordinate 40,235, forward strand.
TTAAGCCGGACTTTTCGTTGGTACCAAGTACATAGTTGGCACCATTTTTGTTAGCCTCGGCACGCCATTCTTCAAATTCGGCACCTTCCATCATTGGATATTTAGAAAAAATGTCTTTAATACCATAGTAGCCATTGTAGGTTACGTGTGCTTTTTGCCCTTGCAAGCCTCTTGCGGTGGTTATCAAAATAACGCCGTTGGCACCGCGCGAACCATAAATAGCAGTTGCAGAAGCATCTTTGAGAACATCAATGCTTTTAATTATGCTCGGGTCAATATCACCGATAGCACCGGCAAAAGGAATACCATCAAGAACCACTAAGGGGTCGTTGCTGGCATTGAGTGAACGAGTACCACGAATGCGAATTTGCATCTCGGCACCCGGACGTGAAGAGGTTTGGGTCATATCCAAACCGGCCATACGTCCTTGCAAGGCGTATGTAACATTGGATGCAGCCACTTCGCGCATATCCGCTCCCGACATAGAAGCCACAGAGCCTGTTACAGCCTCTTTTCGCTGCGTGCCGTAGCCTATCACCACCACCTCGTCCAAGTTTTTGGAGTCTTCGGCTAAGGTTACGTCAATGCCGGTGGTGCGGTCGCCCACAGCCACATCTTGGGACTGATAGCCCAAATAACTCACCGTCAAGGTAGCATTAGACGGCACTGTCAAATAGTACCGCCCGGTTGCATCGGTGGACGCCCCATTGGTGGGTTTGCCCTTTTCGATGACGCTCGCCCCAATAATGGGGCCGTTCTGGTCACTCACCACGCCGGATACGGCGCTAGCCTCTTGTGCGCGTAGTTGCCCTCCCCCCACAAGGAGAAACGCGCCTACCAGAAGCATGGTCTGTCTCATTTTTTTACGCATAATAATAAGAATTTAGTTAGAAAATAAAAGAATAAAGAGAATTAAAACTGCCCAAAAAAACTATTTTGAAATTCAATAATTGTCTAATTTAAACGATGGTTTAAATTAGACAACTTTTTTTAAACATCTAATTTTTCTAACCCATTGAAAACCAGAGACTTATGTCTTTGGTTTTTTTCTTTTTCCCCTCCAAAAACTGTCTAATTTAAACCATCGTTTAAATTAGACAATAATGTCGCCCAATAAATGGGATTAAAATTTGTGCTGCAAAGGTAATGCCTCATTTTTGTTTACCACCATCCAAATGCGACAAAAGTTTGTGTCCACGTTACATCGGTCGCCAAAAATGTAACATAAGTTTTTGTGTACGTTACATTGGGGTAGCGGAAACAATGTGGTAATTCAATGCTGGCAAGGGTTGCAAGCGTAAATGTCATGGAAGTTGAGAGTTGAGAGTTGAGAATGGAGAATGGAGAATTAAACGCGCAACCCGTAAGGGTTGAATTTGCATAACCGTAGGCAAGCGCAGCGCAGCCTACGGAAAAACGCAGCCACCGCACACGGCGCGCGGTGCAAGGACAAAGCCTTGAAAAACAGTTTCTTATTCTTTAATCTTTTCCAAATACTCCGTAGGCGACATGCCGTAAAATTCTTTGAAGGCGCTGGAGAAGTGCGAGAGGTTGCCAAATCCTGTGGTGTAGGCTACCTCTGAGATGGTGAAGTGTTTTTCGCCTAACATCAGTGCGGCTTGTTTGAGCCGTATGCCGCGAATAAAGTCGCGTGCCGATTGGTTGGTCAGTTCTTTTAATTTGCGGTGCATGTGCACGCGGCTCATCCCTACTTTTGATGCCAAAAATTCGACGTTCAATTCTTCGTTAGCAAGGTTGTCGCTCACTAATTTGAGCACTTTGTCCATCAATATCTCGTCGGACGACTTGCGGGGTGCGCGTTCTATTTTTTCGTCGTACTGTTGATGCCCGCTGAATTTGGTGCGCAGCATTTCGCGATTGCTAATGACGGTGTTGATGGTTTGCAGCAATACGTCGGTGCGGAAGGGCTTGGCAAGATAGGCATCGGCACCCATACTCACGCCTGCAACGTAGTCGGCATCCTGCGTTTTGGCGGTGAGCAGCACAATGGGAATGTGGTTGATGTTGATGTTCTGCTTCAACTTGCGGGTGAGCGTGATGCCGTCCATTTGCGGCATCATCACGTCGCTCACTACGGCATCAAAAGGCTGGCGAAGCAAGCAATCTAATGCCTCTTTGCCGTTGCTGCAGGTGGTGATGCGATAATGTGCTGCGAGTTCGCCCTGCATATATTGCCGCAATTCTACTTCGTCTTCGACCAACAGCACACGGTATTTGGTTTTACTTTTGGGCGGTGCCGATTTTTCGTTACCTTCTGCGCTGCCGGCGGTGTGTTGCAACATTTCCATGCCCATAGCGGTGCGCATGGTAGCATTTTGTGCATTAAAATACATTGCCTCGCGCTTGGCGGCGGCTTCGGGGGTTTCCAACTCGCTCTTTGTGAGGTGGGCATTGCCCAAGGGCAGGCGCACCACAAAGGATGTGCCCTGCGCGCCGTCGCTGCGTTTTTGGGCATAAATGATGCCGTGATGCAACAGCACCAACTGCCGCGAGAGGTGCAATCCCACGCCTGTGCCCACTTGCGCATCGGGTTGCTCTTGATAAAATCTATCAAAAATTCGCTCAATGTTGTCCATATCCACGCCCATGCCGTTGTCGGTTACGCGCACTTCAAAATATTCCTTGGCGGGCAAACGTTTGTCGCCTTTGCCGGTGGACAGTTGCACCACAATTTCGCCGTCATTGGGGGTGAATTTAAAGGCATTGCTCATCAGGTTGAGCATCACTTTGTCAAAGTTGTTGAGGTCAATCCACACCTTGAGTTGGTCGGTGTCTTTGTGCAACTCAAAGCGGATATTTTTTTGCTGCGCGGTGTATTCAAAAGTGTGCATCAGGTCTTCCAAAAAGCCCACCATATCTGTTTCGCGGCAACTGATGCGCATTTGTCCTTTGTCTAATTTGCGAATGTCCATCAATTGGTTGATGAGCCGCAAAATGCGCTGTGCATTGCGGTAAATAATCAAATAAACGCTGTGCGTGGCAGCATCGGATTGGGCGGCAATTAGTTTTTCCAATGGGTTGATAATCAAGGTCATTGGGGTGCGAATTTCGTGCGAAATGTTGATAAAAAATTGCAACTTGGCTTCGCTCAATTCTTGTGTATGTTTTTCTTCGAGCAAGTGGCGGCGATAATACACTCTTGCTCGGACAAATAGATACACGCCGCCCGCAAACAATAGTCCCAGCAAGACATAGAGGCAGTATGCCCACCCGGTTTGATACCAAGGCGCGGCAATGTAAATGAGCACGCTTTTTTGCGAAGCGGGCACATCGGACAGCCGCACCAAAAAGGTGTAGGTGCCCGGCTGCAAATTGTTGTAGGTAACGCGGTTGATGCCCGGCAGCGTGCTGGTCCATTCGGTGTGCAGCCCTTCTATTTTGTATTCATACACCGTTTGTTCGGGGTTGACAAAGTCAAGGGTCGAAAATTCGAGTGTGAAAGTGTTGTCGCTGTGGCGCAAATTGAACCGCTCGGCATTGAACACCGATGTGCTCACAATTTCCTGCTTGCCGCTACAGTCGCCTTTGCCCACAGGGTGATTAAAGAGGTAAAAACCGGTGAGAAATACCTGCTGCTTTTTTTTGTGCTCGGTAATTCGGCTGGGGTCAAAAAATGTAACTCCGTTGGTGCCGCCAAAATAAAGTTTGCCTGTGCGGCGGTCGTTGAACACTGCGCCGCGCGTAAATTCGTTGCCCTGCAAGCCATCGCCTGCGTAATAGTGTGTGGTAGCGCGCGTTTGCGGATTGAGGCAGCACAAACCGTTGTAGGTGCTCACCCAAATATTGCCGCTGCGGTCTTGGGCAATGCCGCAAATCATATCGCCCGACGATGGGTCGAGAAATTGTTGCAGTTCGCCGCTTTTTTTGTCAAAACGATAGAGTGCATTGGTGGCGCCAATCCAAATGCAGCCCTTGCTATCCTCGCAGAGCGTATTGACAATGAGGTCGGGCGCAAGGTTGTTGGTATTGCGGTAGCAGAGAAATGTTTTTTTGTGCGGGTCAAAACAACTCAAGCCTCGATAGTGGGCAATCCAAATCAAGCCCTCGCTGTCGCACAATATGTAATTTATCCAGTCGTTGCTGAGTTCGTCTGCCTGCCAATCGTTGTTTTCGCGCTTTGACGACTCATAATGTGAAAGTTCGCCGCTGCGGATATTCATCACATAAAGCCCCGACCCAAATGTGCCTATGAGCAGATTTTTTTGTTTGTCTTCGGCAATGTAATATATTTTTTCGTTGGCTAATGGGGCAATGTAACGGCAAGCACCGGTGCGGCGGTCGAGCATTGCCAAACCTTTGGCATAAGAGGCAATCCACAGATTGCGCTCCGAGTCTTCAAACACGTTTAAAATAATGGCAGGTATTGAAGACGGCGCACTGCCTGTTGCAAAATGCACTACCTTGCCCGTTTGTTCGTTGATGCCGTAGAGTCCATCGTTGTCGGTGGCAATCCACAGCGTGCCGCTTCTGTCCTTGCACATCGACATCACGCAGCCCGACCCGATAAGATTGCGGGTAACCGATTTGTAGCCATAGTAGTCGAAATTGCTTTGTATGTTGGGAATGTACACCACGCCTTTTTGAAATAATCCCAACCACAAGCCGCTGTTTTTGTCCTGCAAAATGGCGTGTACTTTGCTTTTGCCCACATCAAAAGGCAGCGCACTCACGGCAAGGTCTTCCACCGTACCCGTTTGCAAGTTGTAGTGTTTAAGCCCCTGTCCGTCGGTGCCAATCAACAAGCGATTGTCGCCGTCAACGAGAAGGGAATAAATGAGTTGGCAGTCTTTGCCTTCAATGGCTACAAACCGTTGCCTACGCGGGTCGTAGCGATTGAGCCCTTTGGTGAGCGTGCCCACAAAGAGGTTGCCGTCGCGGTCTTCGGCAATTGCCGAAATTTTGTCGCCCGAAATCAAATCTGGGGCGCGAAAAATTGTAATTTGTTGATTTTCAACATTGTAGTAATTCAAGCCATTACTTTCGGAGCCTATCCACACATTGTTTTGCTTGTCCTTGTAGATAAGGTTAAGGTAATTGCTGCTCAGTTGCGCCGAAATGCGCTGTTCAAAGCGGGCATTGCGCTGCTTGCCGGGCAACACAAACAGCCCGCGCCCCGAAGTGCTTATCCAGAGGTCGCCGTCGGTCATTTCCACTATGTCTGTAACGTGCGCCTGCACTTGCTTGCCGTCTTGTTGCAGCGAAATGCGGTCAAAGGCGTTGGTTTCCCAATTGTATTCCATCAATCCAAGTATGCTGCCCACGAGCAATCGCCCATCCGATGTTTCAAAAATAGTGCGGATATAATTGCTGCCAAGGGCAGTGCTGTCGCTGGCTGCGTGATAATACACCGCAAAAGTTTGCCCATCAAAACGGTTAAGCCCATACTCTGTGCCTATCCACACAAAGCCCTTGCTGTCTTGAAAAATGCAATTGACAAGGCTGTTGGACAATCCGTTGTCGGTAGAATAGTATTTGCCCGTTTGCGCCCGCAAACCGCCACCCATACAACAAAAAAGCAGTATTATCCCCTGCAAAATCAGGGTGCGGAGGGCGGTATTTTTTATTGATGTAGGTAGCATAGTTATGATTTTATGATTTGCCAATCACAAGCGTGCCGCCTTGCGCATTGGCAAAGCCGCAAATCCATTTTAGGTATTCGTCATGCCATGTCTCTTTCCATTCTAAATTTTGGTTTTCCATAATTTCGATGTTTTAATAAGAAACATCTGCAAAGTTACAAGGTTTTTACCAATTTCCGCACTTTTGTTACAAAAAATGTTACAAAAATGTAACGTACAGACAAATTTATGTTACACCAATGTAACCAGCACCAAAATTTATGTTACATTTTTATGATGCGTTAATCCTTTTTGCGCTTACCTTTGCGCTCGACAAAATTTATCAAAGGTATCAATCCGTTGAAACTTGATATTTTCATTATTAATCTCATTATTTAATTATTATGATTTTAACATTCTTTAACTCCCCCCCCCCCCCCCCGCGTATTAACGCAAATTAGCGTTTGTCGTTCATTTGCGCGTAGAGTTTTGCAGTTGCTTGTACTGCTGGTGTTGCCTATAACGTTGCAAGCGCAAAATACGCTCAACATTTCGGGTACCGTATTAGATGACAACAACGAACCTGTTGTGGGTGCCACCGTTGTTGTAAAAGGCTCCACCACAGGCGCAACCACAGGTATCAATGGCAATTACGATATTCAAGCGCCAGCCGATGCCACATTAGTATTCTCATTTTTGGGAATGGGTTCGCACGAGGAAGCCGTGTCGGGACGCGCACGCATAGATGTAGTGCTGGGCGGCAATGCGCAAGCCATTGACGAAGTGGTGGTGGTAGGCTACGGCACTATGAGAAAGAGGGATGTAACAGGTTCGGTAGCATCCGTAAGTTCCGATGCTATTTCCAAATCGGTCTCTACTTCTATTGACCAAGTGCTGGCGGGACGTGCTGCTGGGGTGCAGGTGCAGCAAAACTCAGGCGCGCCCGGTGCAAGTAGTTCTATCCGTATTCGCGGCATCAACTCTTTGAATGCCTCCACCGAACCGATTTTTGTTATTGATGGCATTATTATACAGCAAAGTAACAATGCAAGTGCCGAATCCAACCCATTGGCTAACATCAATCCTGCCGACATTGTTTCAATGGACATTCTCAAAGATGCTTCGGCAACGGCTATTTATGGTGCGCAGGCGTCCAACGGTGTGATTATTGTCAATACCAAACGCGGCAAAAAAGGCGAAGCCATTGTCAATTACAACGGCTATGTAGGTTGGCAACAACTGCCCACCCGTTTGGATGTGCTCAATTTGCAGCAATATGCCGAACTTCGCAATATCAAGGCAGAATACGGACAGGTGCAAAGAAACAATAATTTTGTACGTCCCGATTTGCTGGGCGAAGGCACGGATTGGCAAAACGAATTGTTCAATACAGCCATGATGCACAATCACAGCCTATCATTTTCGGGCGGTAGCGACAAATCTACTTACAGTTTGTCGGCAGGCTATTCCAATCAGGATGGTATTGCCGAAGGCTCAAATTTCCGCCGTTTGAGTTTGTCGGGCAGTTTTGAATCACAAGCCAAGGACTGGGTGCGGGCAGGTATTAACTTTGGGTTTTCCAACACCAATCAAAAACTGACCGTTTCCGACGAGTCGCTGGTGCTAATGGCTGTGCGTTCTACGCCGGATGTGCCTATACGTAATCCGGATGGCACTTATGGCGCACCGGAGGGAGCCTTTATGCCCTCTAACCCTATTGCTCGCTCGTTGTTAATTGACAATCATAATTATAATTCGGGCGCAAGAGCCAATACTTTTGTTGAACTTACACCCGAAAAACTCATCAAAGGATTGTCGTACAGAACAGAATTTTCTTTTGACTTGAATTTTTCAAACACGTATCTTTTTACGCCCACCTATTATATTGCGTCGTGGGATTTCAAAGATGTGAACGAAAAAACAGATTCAAAACAATACAATGTGTATTATAGTTGGCGCAATATCCTAACTTATGATAGGACATTTGGCGTAAACAAAGTTACGGCAATGTTGGGACAAGAAATGTCCAAATCTACTTGGGATTATTTGTCGGGAACTCGCCCCGGACTTCCAACCAATGGCGCTACCGACTTGCGTTTGGGTGATGGTACCAAAGCCAGCAATAACGGTTACACGGGTGCCAATGCTTTGTTATCCTATTTTGGGCGTCTGTTTTATTCCTACAACGACCGCTATTTGCTCACTACCACTTTGCGGCGCGATGGTTCATCCAAATTTGCACCCAAAAATCGCTGGGGATGGTTTCCTTCGGCCGCTTTGGCATGGAGAGTTTCCGAAGAAAACTTTTTGAAAGATATTGATGTCATTAATAATTTAAAAGTGCGTGCAGGATGGGGATTGGTAGGAAATCAAAATATCCCAAATAACAACGCTTGGTTGCCGGTATATGGTACAGTGGCTTCTACTTGGAATTCCGGGTTAATACCAACCAATACTCCAAACGAAAATTTGGTATGGGAAAGCACCAATTCTACGAATGTGGGATTGGATTTGAGCGTGCTCAACAACCGCATTGAGGTGGTTCTTGATTTTTATCTCAAACGAACCAATAATCTGTTGATGGAAGCATCGCTTCCTGCATTTGTAGGTACAACGGGAGCCGGAGCAGCCGGAGCACCTTGGGTAAATTTGGGTTCTTTAGAAAACAAGGGCTTTGAAATTACGCTCAATACGCGGAACATTGAGTCACAAGACTTTCAATGGAACACCAATGTTGTATTTTCTGTGAACAGAAACAAAGTGCTTTCGATGAATACTGCAACAGGCGAGGATGTGCGTTCCGCTACCGATTATGTGTGGGGTGAAAGCGGCTCTACTGTTGTCAATCGCACTATTGTTGGGCAACCTATCGGACAATTCTATGGTTATGAATTAATTGGGCGATTTGAAAAAGCAACCGATTTTTATTACAAAGACAAGGACGGAAATGTTGTGCGCACTCCTGTTACTACCGATAACAATGGTTTGCTGGCTATTAATGAAGAAGAAGGCGTATGGATAGGCGACTATATCTATCGCGACCGTAATGGAGACGGTAAGATTGATGCTTCCGACAAAACATTTATTGGCAATCCGGAACCAAAATTCACCTTTGGCATCAACAATAGTCTTACCTACAAAAATTGGGATTTAAGCATTCAATTGGTTGGCGTGTATGGCAATGATGTAGTCAATTATTCGCGGAGATATATGGAAAATCCATACTACAACAATTCCAATTTATTTACTTCCGCATTGAATTATGCAAAATTGGAACTGATTGACCCAAACGGTCCCAATGATTACCGCAACGTGCACATTGTGAGTGGCGACGCGCACGCATCGCGTATGCCGCTGGGTAGAGCAGCATCCATGCACGATTTTGAATTTTCAGATAGATTGGTAGAAGACGCCTCGTATTTACGCATTCAAAGCGTTTCGCTGGGTTATACTTTGCCGCAGAATTGGTTGCGTAGAATTAATGTGGGCAATGTGAAATTGTATGTCAATTTGCAAAACCTTTATACCTTTACCAAATATCGCGGATTTGACCCCGAAATCGGCATATCGGGAACAGGGGGAAATCGATTAACCGGCGTTGATGTTGGACGTTATCCTTCGCCGCGTATTTATACTTTAGGTCTTAATGTTACATTTTAATTTTAATGAATATGAAAAAAATAATTTTATCAGTAATGCTTACAAGCACCTTGATGCTCAGTGCTTGCAGTGACTTTTTGGATATTCAATCCAATGACATTATTACAGGCGATGCTTTGTCGGCAGAAAATTTGCCGGCACTCGTTTCGCCCTTGTACAATAATGTTTGGTATGACTTCAACAACAACTTTATCCTTGCTGTTGGAGACGGAATGTCGTACAATATGGAGCATAACGCATCGTATTTTGGCGATTTTGCGCATTTTACTTTTACAAAGTCAACGCCCACTTTGGGGCCGGCTTGGGGTTCGTTGTACAATGTGATACAGTCGGCAAACAAGGTAATTATTACGGTCAATTCCATTGCTGCCGACGCAACACTAAAAACACAATGTATTGCCGAAGCACGTTTTATGCGTGGGTTGGCCTACTACTTTTTGGCTTCAATTTGGGGCGATGCAATTATTTCGGACGACCCTACACCGCTCGTCAACGACCCTATTGTTGCCACCAATCCCAAAAAAGATGTGTATGAATTTGCCATACGGGATATGGAATTTGCCGCAAAATACCTGCCCGAAATTTCGAGCGCAACAGGGCGCGTCAATCGGTACAGCGCCTTTGGAATGTTGTCGCGTTTTTATTTAGATTATTCGGGCTATGTTGCCTCTAATTATGGAGAAAATCCAAACTGCGGCACGCGCGACGAGGCCTATTTGGAGTTGGCAAAAAAAGCAGCCGAAAAAGTAATCAATAGCGGCGTTTTCAAATTGATGGACAATTATCCTGATTTGTTCAAAATAGAAAACAATAACAACGCCGAGTCAATGTTTGCATTTCAATGGGTGCCCGGAGGCAATGGCAGCGGCTCTGACCCTGCTTTTTATGGGCTCACCAATGCACAGGTGTCCTACTTGGCAGGAATTTCTGTTGCCTCTGCCGGCGAAGCCTGGGGGGCTTGGACAAATGCTACACACGATATGATGCTCGAATATGACCAGCGGGATACCATTCGCCGCAAGGCAACGTGGATGGGCTATGGCGACTTTTACCCCGAACTCAACACGGCAGAAGGCGGATTACTTATTGGTAATGATGACGATGGCGGACACAACAGCGAGCACAACCCCGGTAACAGTTGCTTGAATGTAAAAAAAGGTGTTACAGGAAATATGAAAGACAATTCTGCTATTAACCAACGTAATTCGGGGCTTGATAATTATGTGTTGCGTTATGCGGAAGTGTTGCTCAACTATGCAGATGCAGTGTTGGGCAATCAGGCAAGCACAAACGATGCCCAAGCATTGGAGTATGTCAATGCCGTGCGCGCTCGTGCAGTAATGCCTCCTCTACCAAGCATTGATTACGAAACGTTACGCCGCGAACGCCGTGTAGAATTTTGTTTGGAAGGAAGATATTGGTACTTTCTCTTGGCGCGTGCATACTATCAACAACAGGAAGTAGTCAATGCGCTTAACTCACAAAACAGAGGGTTGCCGCCCACATTCTTGTTTGATGCACCTAACAATTTGCGTGCTGACCCCTCGCGCGACCCGCAAGCACAAGCCGTTGGAACAGTAACACCGGCAACGCTTGTGTTGCCGCTTCCCGAATCTGATATTCTAAGAAATCCAAAATTGGACAAAGAACAATATCCGCCTGTACCGTTTACCTTTACGGAAGAAAAAATTACAGATTTATTTTAATCAAATTAAATTTTAATAGAAAAAAATATGAAAAATAAAGTACTTAAAAATAGGTGGCTCTTTGCAATGCTGC
>BNTQ01000010.1 GCA_025996715.1 Bacteroidia bacterium
GCCGAGTGGGGCGGGCTGATATTTCTTATCCCCATAGGCGAAATAGCCACTATGGCACTATCGGGTTACTTGGTGAGCCGGTACGGCAGCAAGTTTATGCTGAGCATTGCTGCCATACTGTATCCTCTCTCGCTCATCTTTATTGGAGTGGCATCTTCGTTTTGGCAGTTGGGCATAGCACTGTTTTTGTTTGGCACGTTTGCGGTGATGAGCAATATCTCGGTGAACACGCAAGCCATTGGGGTGGAGCGGCTCTACAAACGCAGCATTATGGGAGCGTTTCACGGACTGTGGTCGCTGGCAGGCTTCACGGGCGGGCTGTTGGGGATGGCTATGGTGGCGCTGCACCTGTCGCCCTTGCAGCACTTTGGCATTGTTGCCGTTGTTATCTTTGTGATTGTGCTCAATATGCGGCGGTCGGTGTTGCCGCGCGACCGGCAGCGGCAAGTGGTGGAGCAACAGCCGCGCCGCATCTTTACCCGCCCCGACCGATACATACTCATTGTGGGGCTAATAGCGCTGGGCAGTATGGTGTGCGAGGGCACGGTATATAACTGGAGCGGCATTTACTTTGAGCGCGTACTTGTGGTGCCCACCCACCTTATCCGCTTGGGTTACATTACGGCAATGTGCTGTATGACCATTGGGCGGTTTGCCATAGATGGCTTCATTACTCGCTTTGGGGCAATCAACGTGCTGCGCGTGAGCGGTGTGTTGATGCTGGCTGGGCTATTTTTGGTGATAGGGACGCCGCATATAGCCCTTTGTACCATTGGCTTTGGCTTGGTGGGTGCGGGTATGTCGTCCATTATCCCCATCTGCTATAGTTTGGCTGGGCGCTCCTCTACTATGCTGCCGGGCATTGCCATTGCTACCATCTCGTCCATCAGTTTCTTGGGCTTGCTAATGGGACCTTCGGTGATTGGCGTGATATCCGAAAGCATAGGGCTGCGCTGGACACTATGCATTGTTGCCCTGTTTGCGGCATTTATTGTGATGCTCACAAAGCCCTTGAAGAGGTTGTTGAACAGGTAGTGATGCCAACAATAGCGGCAAATACTTGCTTGTTGGCAAAACTTTTGTACCTTTGCCAACACTATTTCTTTATCTTTAACCTATTCTTTTATGTGTATGAAACAGATTTCCTATCTCATTGTTAGTGCTGCGCTTTGCGTGGCAGGCTGTAACCAACAGCAGCACAACTTTACTCAGTACGTTGACCCCTACATTGGCTCGGGCGAGCATGGGCACGTGTTTGTGGGTGCCAATGTGCCGTTTGGCTTGGTGCAGTTGGGTCCCACCAATCTTACCCAAGGCAAGTGGGACTGGTGCTCGGGCTATCACATTTCCGATAGCACCATCATCGGCTTTGGGCATACCCACCTGAGCGGTACGGGCATTGGCGACTTGTGCGATATTAACCTGATGCCTGCGGTGGGCGAGGTGGTGCTCAAACGCGACACAACGGCTGACTACAGCACAGGGTTCTTCTCGCTGTTTAGCCGCTCGCGCGAAAAGGTGCGTCCGGGCTATTATGCCGTGCACCTCGACCGATACAAGGTGGACGTGGAACTCACCGCCACCCAACGTGTGGGCTTTCACAAATACACCTTCCCCGCATCCACAGAGGCAAAGGTGATTATTGACTTGGAAAGCGGGCAAAATTGGGATAGACCTACCGAAGGCTTTCTGGTGCAGGAAAGCGATACCGTGCTGTCGGGCTACCGCTACTCAAAGGGCTGGGCTAACAATCAAAAGATATTCTTTACCGCTGTGTTCTCCAAACCCATCCGCCAACTCATCCTATCGGACTCCTCAGGAGCGCGCGCCGGCAGTTCGTTGACCGCTAAGCGTGTGTATGGGCAGGCATTGTTTGACACCCACGACAAGGAAGCCGTTTACGTCAAAGTAGCCCTGTCGCCTGTGAGCATTGACAATGCCAAACTGAATATGCAGGCAGAACTGCCCGCATGGGACTTTGACAACACCGTGCAACTTGCCAAGCAAGCGTGGAACAACGAGTTGAGCAAAATAGACATCACCGCCGACAAGCGCACCCGCCGCATATTCTACACCGCCCTGTACCACACTATGATTGCGCCATCGGTGTTTTGCGATGTAAACGGCGACTATCGTGGGGCGGACGACAAGATACATAGCGACCGGAGTTTTACCAACTACACCACCTTGTCGCTGTGGGACACCTACCGCGCCGCGCACCCCTTGATGACCATTATTCACCCCGAGAAGATGAGCGACATCATCAACACCATGCTCAATATCTACAAGCAACAGGGCAAACTGCCGGTGTGGCATTTGATGGGCTGCGAAACCAATTGTATGGTGGGCAATCCCGCTATTCCGGTAGTGGCAGACGCTCTGTTGAAAGGTTATGAAGGCTTTGACGCCGACTTGGCATTTGAGGCAATGAAAGCCTCTGCAATGCTTGACGAGCGCGGATTGAAGTACTTGAAGCAATACGGCTACATTCCTTATGATAAAGAGAAAGAAGAAGCGCTGTCGAAGTGTATGGAGTATGCCATTGCCGACTGGAGCATTGCACAGGCGGCGCAGGCGTTTGGCTACACCGACGACTATGACTATTTTTTGCAACGCAGCAAAGCCTACAAGTACTACTTTGACACTGCTACGACCTTTGTGCGCGGGCTTGCTGCCGATGGCAAGTTTAGAGACAAGCCCTTGAACCCCTTTGAGGCAGTGCACCGCGACAACGACTACACCGAAGGCAATGCCTGGCAATATACATGGTTGGTGCCGCACGATGTGGAAGGCTTGGTGGCGCTGTTTGGCAGCCGAGAGAGGTTTGTGCAAAAGTTGGATTCGTTATTCGTAGTGCAAGGCGAGTTGGGCGAACACGCCTCGCCCGACATCAGCGGTTTGATTGGGCAATACGCCCACGGCAACGAGCCGAGCCACCACATTGCCTACCTCTATGCCTGCGTGGGGCAGCCCCGCAAAACGGCAGAGCGGGTGCGCGAGATTCTAACCACCATGTACAACGACACCCCCCAAGGCTTGTCGGGCAACGAAGACGTGGGGCAAATGTCGGCATGGTATGTGTTGTCGGCGCTGGGCTTTTATCAGGTGGAGCCGGCGGGCGGCAAATACGTCTTGGGCAGTCCGCTTGTCAAAAAGGCAGTCATCAAGGTAGGCAACGGCAAAACCTTCACCATCACCACCAGCAACAACAGCCCCACCAACAAATACCCGCACAGCCTATCCCTCAACGGCAAACCCCACACCCAAAGTTACCTCGACTTCATAGACATTGAACAAGGCGGGGGGGTGCATTGGGTGATGGGGAAGTGATGGTCATCACCCACCTCACCCCCCACCGCGTTGCGGTGGGCTGAAATAAGTTGCCCCTTCGGGGCGGGCTACCTCGCCCCGAAGGGGCAACTTATTTCAGCGTATGGCAACGCCATACGGAAAATTGGAGGCTTATGCACCTACGACAAGTGCCTTGTGAAACCTCCCGACAGAAAAGTGAAAAGAGTTTCAGGTTTCAAATTGTACAATCTTAGTGTGTTTGATAGTTGGAAATAATTTTGTGCACATAGATATTCTTGTACATATCTACATCATAAATGATATACCACACCGTTCGTTGGTTGCGCTTGTAGGTGTGAACTTTGGTGCCATATTGTTTGTGGATAGCATAGATTGTGTTTGCGTGATATGATTTGGCATCTAAACTATCGCAAACATTCTTTATACTTTCCACATAACCTGCAACAAATTCTTCTGTTAATGTTATTTTGCTCCACTTCAACAACCCAATACGAATTTGCTCCAAATCATTGTGCACATTTGAACTATAATATACCATGTTCTATGCAAAATTGTTTTGTTCTTTGTTTTTCTATTGCCCAAAACTCATCGCTTGTTACATACCCATCGGGCACAATACCCGCTACAACAGGTTTTGCAAACACCACTCCTCTACGAGTAGGTTTCTCTACAAATCGCTCCGCAGCAACGATAGTATCGTCTATTTCCATAATGTGTGTCATAATTCTTACTTGTTTATTGATACCACAATGGCACTTAGTTTCGGCTACAAAGGTAATAAAACTTTTGAAACGGCAATGATTTGCTATTTAAAAAACTTTATATATCTTTGCACTCTCAATGTATCACTATCATTATTTATTATGGCACTATCACGTAGGATATTTTTGAAGACGGGCGCCACTGCCCTTGCAGGATTGGCACTGAGCAAGACCATGCGCACCTTTGCTGCGGTGGATAATACGGCGGCTACGACGGCGGCAAACGGCGGCGGATATTTGTCGATGCGTCCCAAAGCGGGCGCTCGCAAGTTCACCTCCAAAGCAGTGGAGGCAACCATTGCCCAAGTCAAGGGCAAAATCAAAGACCCTAAGTTGGCGTGGCTGTTTGAGAACTGCTTTCCTAACACGCTCGACACCACCGTAACGCATCAATTGCTCAACGGCAAACCCGATACCTTTGTTATCACAGGCGACATCCACGCGATGTGGCTGCGCGACTCGTCGGCGCAGGTGTTCCCCTATTTGCCGCTCACCACCCAAGATGCCCACCTCAAGGCGATGGTCAATGGTCTCATTCGCCGTCAGGCAGCCTGCGTGTGCATTGACCCTTATGCTAATGCCTTTAACGAAAAAGCAACCGGCAGCGAGTGGGAAAAAGACTTGACCACCATGAAACCCGAACTCCACGAGCGCAAATGGGAGATTGACTCCTTGTGCTACACCGTGCGCTTGGCATACCATTATTGGAAGACCACAGGCGACACTTCGGCGTTTGATGCTACTTGGAAACAAGCGGCGCACCTCATTTACCAAACCTTTACCCAACAACAACGCAAAACGAACAACGGTCCCTACAAATTTCAACGGCGTACCGAGCGTGCCTCCGACACTATGTTCAACGACGGCGTGGGCAATCCCGTCAATCCTGTGGGCTTGATATTCTCGGCATTCCGTCCCTCAGACGATGCTACTATCTTTGGTTTCCTTGTTCCGTCCAATTTATTTGCGGTAGTGTCGTTGCGGCAATTGGCGGAGTTGTACGCTGTGGCAGGCGGCGACAAGTCTTTTGCCAACCAATGCACAGCATTAGCCAACGAAGTGGAAGCCGCTGTAACCCGCTACGGCATTGTAGAGCGCGCGGGCTACGGCAAGGTGTATGCCTACGAAGTCGATGGTTTTGGCAACTCCCTTTGTATGGACGATGCCAACGTGCCCAGCCTGCTCGCCTTGCCCTACTTGGGCTGTTGCAAAGCCGACGACCCTGTGTATCAAAACACGCGCCGTATGATATGGAGCAAGGACAATCCGTATTTCTTTGCCGGCAAAGCCGCCGAGGGTATTGGCGGACCCCACATCGGCTACGATTATGTATGGCACATGAGCATCATTATGCGCGCCCTCACCAGCACCGACAACAACGAGATAGCCCAATGCATACGCACCCTACGCGACACCGACGGCGGCACAGGCTTCATGCACGAGTCCTTCCACAAAGACGACGCCGCCAAGTTCACCCGCAAATGGTTTGCATGGGCAAACACCCTCTTTGGCGAACTAATAATAACCTTAGTGAAAGCAAATGGGGAGTTGAGAGTGGAGAATTGAGAGTGGAGAGTTGAGAATGGACAATGGATAATTAGTGTTTAGCCCGTAGGGCTTGCATATCAATAGAAATAAAAGAAAGGTTGCATGATGGCGCGCGGTGCAAGGACAAAGCCTTGAAAAACAGCCGCTGTCCGCGCGCAATAACAGGACTTGCCAAATGCTTTCTATTGAATATGAACGAAATCTTTAACCTTTAAACCTTAATAACTATGAAACACCTTCTACTCTCCGCAAGCACATTGCTTCTATTGGCAGGCTGCGGGCAAAAAGCCATCAACCTTGTTCCCCAACCGGTGCAGATTACTGCGCAACAGGGGCAGTTTGTCATCACCCACAACACGCCTTTGGTGTTGCAAAACATGGATGCAAGCAGTGCAACGGCACTGTACATCCAAGAGTTTCTATCCTCTCGTTTGGGGCTTCATCTCCCCAGCGGCAGCGATGATGCGGCACAGGCATTGCGCTTTATCCTCAACCCAACCCCCGATGCAGCCTTGCCCGCCGAAGGTTATACCTTGCAGGCAAATGCCAATGGCATATCCATTGTTGCCAACACCGATGCGGGTTTGGTCTATGGTTTGCAAACGCTTTATCAGTTAGCGCCTGCCCAAATCAGCACTCAGCATGTCGATGCCATCGCCATTCCTGCGGTGGACATCACCGACTACCCGCGTTTTGAGTGGCGGGGCAGCCACCTCGATGTATCGCGCCACTTCTTTGATGTGGAGTATGTCAAGAAGCATCTTGATGTAATGGCCTTGTACAAACTAAACAAGTTCCATTGGCATCTCACCGACGACCACGGCTGGCGCTTGCAAATAGACAAGTACCCCAAGTTAACCGAAATAGGCGCCTGGCGTGTGGACAGGAGCAAAGAGACTTGGCTGAGCAACATTCCGCCCAAAGAAGGCGAGCCTGCCACCTACGGTGGTTTCTACACCAAAGAGCAAGTCAAAGAAGTGTTGGCTTATGCCGCAGCCCGCAACATTGAAGTGATTCCCGAGATTGAAATACCCGGACATTGCAGCGAGGTATTGGCATCATACCCCGAGTTTGCCTGCGACACTTTCCCCTACATCGTGGAGGTGGGACCCTACTGGCCCCCCAAAGCCATTATGTGCGGCGGCAACGACAAAGTAATCACCTTCTTCAACGACATAATGGACGAGGTGATTGAACTCTTTCCCTCGCAATACATTCACATTGGCGGCGACGAGGCAGAGAAGGGCAACTGGAAAGCCTGCGCCAAATGTCAAGCACGCATCAAGAAACTGAAACTGAACAACGAGGAGGAGTTGCAGAGTTGGATGATTCGCGAGGTAGAGAAACACGTTGCGGCAAAGAACAAACGCATCATTGGCTGGGACGAGATATTAGAGGGCGGCGTTACCCCCAACGCAGTGTTGATGTATTGGCGCGGGTGGGTCAAAGATTCTGTACTGATAGACGCTATTCGCAAGCAAGGCAACCAAGTGATAATGACGCCCAATACCTATTGCTACATTGACTACTACCAGACCTTGCCCCAACAAGCAACGCAAGTTGCCATTGGCGGTTACCTACCCATCGAAAAAGTATATGCCTTTGAGCCTATCCCCACCGGACTGTCTGCCGACGAGGCACACTTTATCAAAGGCGGGCAAGCCAACCTATGGGCAGAGTTTCTGTTTGAGTCCACCAACGTAGAATATATGCTGCTACCGCGTTTGCTGGCATTAGCCGAAGCCGTATGGTCGCCCAAAGAGGCACGCAACTGGGCACGCTTTGAGCAGCAGTTGCCCAACCAAAAGAAGCGTCTAAGCGCCTTAGGCTACAACTACTGCAACGAAGTAGGCTTGATAAAAGATGCGCCCAAAGAGTAATGAATAATGAATAATGAATTGCGTATGAAACACACTATTTTTCTCGTATCGGCGGCAAGCCTTTGCTTGTCGTGCAGTTCCAACCTTACTCCGCCTGCACCCTACGGAGCAGTTCCCACTGTTGCCCAATTGGAGTGGCAAAAGATGGAGTATTATATGTTTGTCCACTTTGGACCCAACACCTTTACCGATGTGGAGTGGGGCGACGGACGCGAAAGCCCCACCGTGTTCAATCCTACCAATTTGGATTGCCGCCAATGGGTGCAAACTGCCCAACAAGCAGGTATGAAAGGAATTATTATTACGGCAAAGCACCACGACGGGTTTTGCTTGTGGCCCAGTGCATACAGCACCCACACAGTACGTGAAAGTCTTTGGAAAGACGGCAAGGGCGATGTGTTGCGCGAACTCGCCGCCGCCTGCCACCAAGGAGGCTTAAAGTTTGGCGTCTATCTTTCGCCCTGGGACAGAAACCATCCGACTTACGGAACGCCGGAATACAATCAGGTCTTTGTGGGTATGCTCAACGAAGTGCTGTCGGGTTATGGCGATATATTTGAGCAATGGTTTGACGGCGCCAACGGCGAGGGTGAAAATGGTAAGAAGCAAGTGTATGACTGGCCCCTGTTCAATCAAACTGTATATAACCACCAACCGCAGGCGGTTATTTTTAGCGACGTGGGACCCGATTGCCGATGGATTGGCAACGAGGCGGGGAGTGCCGGCGAGAGCAATTGGTCGCGCCTGCACATAAAGGGTTTTGGACCGGGTCATGCCGCCCCTCCCTCAGATACGCTCAATGCCGGCAATGTGTTTGGCAAAGCCTGGGTGCCGGGTGAAGCGGATGTGTCCATTCGTCCGGGCTGGTTCTACAGTGCCGCCACCGACGACAAAGTAAAATCGGTGCAGGAGTTGATGGACATTTACTATACCTCTGTTGGGCGCAACAGCAATCTTTTGTTGAACGTGCCGCCCAATAGGGTAGGGCGCATCCACCCTGCCGATTCCGCTCGTCTGGTAGAGTTTCGCGCAGCCAGAGAGAGCCTTTTTGCCAACAATCTTGTAAAGGCGGCAACTGTAACAGCGAGCGCAGTGAGAGCCAACGCTCCGCAATATGCTGCAGCCAACGTGCAGGACGATGATTTTGACACCTACTGGACAGTTAACAATGCAACAACGCAGGCTTCGATAGAGGTACAATTTGCGGAAGGGCAAGCCTTCAATCGTCTGCTGTTGCAAGAGTATATTCCGCTGGGGCAGCGCGTAGCAAAGTTCAATGTGGAAGTTTGGGACAACACTGCCGGCGCGTGGAAATTATTGACAGAGGCTACTACCATTGGCTATAAGCGCATTCTTTGCTTTCCCACCATCACCGCCGAGCGGATAAGAATAAACATTTTGCATTCATTGGCTTGTCCCCTATTGAGCACAGTGAGTGCATACAAAGCATCGGAGTGATGAAACGTATTCCGTTTGTATGGCTTGTATTGTCTATCGCAGGTGCTTGCTCGCACGAACAGCAGCCTGCATACAAAAACCCGCATTTGAGCATCGAACAACGAACGCAAGACTTGCTTGCGCGTATGACGCTCGAAGAAAAGGTGGGGCAGTTGTTGTGCCCCTTGGGATGGGAAATGTACGAAAAGCGGGATGGGGAAATATCTGTTTCCGCAAAGTTTGAAACCCTTGTTCAATCGCAACACATAGGGATGCTGTGGGCTACCTACCGCGCTGACCCTTGGACAAAAAAGACCATCGCCAACGGACTTAACCCGCAATTGGCGGCAGAAGCAGGCAACGCATTGCAAAAATATGCGGTAGAAAATACACGTTTGGGCATTCCCCTTTTCTTGGCAGAAGAATGTCCGCATGGGCACATGGCAATTGGGACTACTGTTTTTCCAACAGGCATAGGTCAGGCAGCCACGTGGAATCCTGCTTTGATTGAGGCAATGGCGGCTGTCATTGCCCAAGAACTGCGTTTGCAGGGGGGGCACATCGGCTACGGACCCGTGATGGACTTGTCGCGCGACCCGCGATGGTCGCGGGTCGAAGAGTCTTACGGCGAAGACCCTGTATTGACTGCTCGTATGGGTGCTGCTTTTGTAAAAGGAACAGGCGCAGGCAACATCAGCGGCAATTACAGCATCATTTCCACCTTGAAACATTTTGTTGCTTATGGCATTCCCCAAGGGGGGCACAATGGCAATGTTTCGCTTGTGGGGCAGCGGGAGTTGGCAGAGAACTTTTTGCCGCCTTTCAAAGCCGCCATTGACGCAGGTGCGCTATCGGTAATGACCGCCTATAATTCTATTGACGGCGTTCCCTGCACCTCCAATGATTATTTGCTAACCGATTTGCTTCGCAATAAATGGCATTTCAAGGGATTTACCGTCTCCGATTTGGGAAGCATTGAGGGCTTGGCAAGCAATCACTATATTGCCCCAACGACAGCCGATGCCGCCGTGTTGGCTGCCAATGCAGGATTGGATGTAGATTTGGGCGGCAATGCCTTTCCGCATCTTGTAGATGCCGTGAAAGGCAACAAAATCAAAGCGTCTGTTATTGATACCGCCGTTTGCCGCGTGTTGCGTTTGAAGTTGGCAATGGGACTTTTTGAAAACCCATATATCAACCCTGCTGCCGCCAAAGAGCAAGTGCAAAACGCCCCAAATATTAGTTTGGCGCGGCAGGTAGCCAGAGAATCTATTGTGTTGTTGAAAAACAAAAACAATCTTTTGCCCTTGAACAAACAAGGTGCTAAAAACATAGTTGTGATTGGTCCCAATGCCGATAATAAATACAATATGCTTGGCGATTACACGGCACCGCAGCAAGACAGCGTTGTCCAAACGGTTTTGGACGGCATGCGGGCAAAATTGACCACTGCACAGGTCAAGTATGTCAAGGGTTGCGCCATCAGAGATACTGCTCATACGGAAATTGCCAAAGCCGTGCGTGCCGCCCAAACTGCCGATGTTATCGTAGCGGTGGTGGGAGGCTCCAGTGCCCGTGATTTCAAAACCCAGTACATCGAAACAGGTGCCGCCGTAGCACAGCAGGAAAGTCTTAGCGACATGGAAAACGGAGAAGGTTTTGACAGGGCAAATTTAGACCTGATGGGCAAACAAATGGATTTGCTGCAAGCCCTCAAATCCACAGGAAAACCCTTAGTGGTAGTGTACATACAGGGACGTCCGCTGAATATGAATTGGGCAGCAGAAAATGCCGATGCCTTGCTCACCGCTTGGTATCCGGGGCAAGAGGGAGGCAATGCCGTTGCTGATGTACTGTTGGGCGATTACAATCCTGCCGGACGCTTGCCTATATCCATTCCCCGCAATGTGGGGCAAATTCCGGTGTATTACAACAAAAAGAACCCGCGCGGACACCACTATGTTGAAATGTCGGCAACTCCCCTTTACAACTTTGGATATGGATTGAGTTATACCGTTTTTGAATACAGCAATTTGAAAATAGTACCGTCCGGCAAGGGATACGAAGTATCTTTGTCCGTCAAAAATACAGGAATGTATGATGGCGGCGAAGTAGTTCAATTGTACATACGAGATGAATATGCTTCGGTTGTTCAGCCCATCAAGCAATTAAAGCATTTTGCGCGGATACATTTGCAAAAAGGAGAAGAAAAAGACTTGGCATTTTTGCTTACAAAAGAAGATTTATCCATTGTTAATCAAAGAATGGAGCGCGTTGTAGAAGCCGGACAATTTGTAGTAATGTTAGGCGCCTCGTCGGATGATATACGCTTACAGAGCAAATTGACAGTTGAATTATGAATTGTTTGCGTATGAAACAACAAATAGTTATTCTCATTGATTTTTCTAAAATCGCTTCACATACGCTCCACTTTGTTGCACGCTGTGGAATTGTAGGTTGTGCTGTGTCAAGTAGTTAATAAACTTTTGGTGCATTGCGCGGGGTAGGGAGGCGTCCAGCACTACTTCTTGGGGCTGGTAGGCGGCAAATACTTGCTGCGGTGTCCACCTGCATTGCGAGGTGATGATAAGAATTTCTACAGGCAAGGCTTGCTGCGGTTTGGCAGGTGCTTGCGCAGCCAAAATGGCAATCGTTTTTCCGTAATAGTCAATGTGGGAGCGGTAAATAGCGTATTCTTCATCGTTGATGCGGGGCAATTCTTGCAGGGCAAGTTTGGGTATATCGTTGAGTTTGTTCACTCCCAGCGATGCGAGGTGGCTCTTGGTTTGAAAGTCAAAACTATTGTTCATATCGCTGCTATCGCACACCACAAAGGGATGGCGGGCGTTGTAGAACATTATGAGCGAGGTGTTGCGAACGCTGTACACCACTGCCAAGCGTTGCTGCTGTTGGTGGTAGAGCACGGAGGCTCTGGTTGCAAAAAACAGTGTGAGGCACAGCAAAGCCCCCACAACCAATGCTCTGAGCCGTGTCCACAAGAGCAGCGAAAATAGCAATAGAAACAACATAAGCATCCACGTTTGTGATGCGGTTATCCACAAGCCTTCGACAAGGCTGCCCGGAATGCTTTCGACCATTCGCACCACAAAGTTGAGCAGCCACACCAAGCCATTGAGTACTATCGCCAAAAACGGCACTGCCGCATTGACAACGGGGACAAACGACAGCAAAAATACACCCACAAAAAATACCAAAATCAGCGTAACCGGCAGGCTTATCAAAACATTGGTGAGAATAAAATACAGCGGAAATTGATGAAAAATATAGAGCACAATGGGGAATGTGCCTATGTTGGCAGCCACCGACATCACCGTAGCGCCCCACACGGCATCCAGTATTTTGTTGTTGATATACAACAAGCGGTGGATGCGTGGGTGAAAAAATGCGATGGAAATAACTGCCATAAACGACAGTTGAAAACCCACGTCAAATAAGGCGTAGGGGTCAAACACGCAAATGAGCAGTGCGGCAAAAGCAAGGTTGTTGTAGGTGTTGCCTTTGCGCGCCAACATACTGTTGGCGGTCATTAGCGTGTACATGATGGTGGCGCGAAGCACCGGCGGTGCCAATCCTGTAATGAAAGCATACGTCCACAAAATGAGCAGCAGCGCGGCTCCGCTGAACACTTCTCCATATTTTTTTCGTTTGAATGGAACAAGCAGGTAACTCAAAATCATAGCAATCATCACCACGTGCGCGCCCGACACCGACAGCACATGCGAGGCGCCGGCAACAGCGTAGGAGTTGCGCAGGTCGCTGTCGATGAGCGTGCGGTCGCCCAGCGTGAGAAGGTGCAGCACTGCCAATTCGTCGCCGTCAATGCCGGTGTTGTCCAAAACCTGCAAAGCCCTGCGGCTCAATGTTTTGATAAACATCGGAAACCACGACAATTGCCCGCTGTCCACCACCACAAATTTATCAATATCCACAAAAGCGGAGCAAAAAATTTGCTCTGTTTGCAAATACTCGGCATAGTCAAATTCGTAGGGATTTTGCGGCGGCGGAATGGCTTGCAGCACAGCACTCAGCATCAATTCGTCGCCCAATTTGGGGAGCGTAACGCCGTCTTGTTTTCGCAAATAAACAAATATATTTTCGTGAGCGACCTGCGCGTTGCCCGCTGTGTCCTGCCAACCTTTTACTTGTAAATTGAATTTGATAAACTTTAAACCTTCGGCAGGATGGTCGGCAACTACAGCCAAAATTTTGAGGGGAACATTTTGCGGCAACTCGCTCTGTTGCTGGGTATTTTGCACTGCCGACACGCCGCAAAAAAACAATAGCAGATAAAGTGAAATGCCGTGCACCCAGCGCAAAGCGTACGATTTGATGCAAAAATAAGATAGCAAGTAGAGCACAAAAAATCCCGCTGCTATTGGAAATGCTACAATAGGACAAGAAACAATAAGGGTCTGACACACTAACCCCAACAGGAAAGGCAATAGCAGCCTCACAAATGGGGCACGGCGAAACTCCTCTATGAGTGCAGAATAGAGCATAGACATGAAATTTAACGTACAAAGATAGACTTTTTTTGAAATGATGATTATCTTTGCAAAAATATAAGGTTAAGTTATCTAATTCATTAATCCTATTTGTTATGAAAAACAAAACTATTTTTTTGATGGCATTGGCATTTGTTGCTATGCTATTGTGCTATGCTTGCGAGAACAATTCGCCTGCCAACAACACCGAGCCGCCGGTTACGGACACCTTGCCCACAAACAATCCCCAACCGCCGGTTACGGACACCCCGCCCACAAACAATGATACAATCAGTTTAGATTCCTTGCTCGCCAGCCATGTAGATACCTTGACTTTGGCTGTTGCCAATACTTCGACAGCGGCGATGAACGTCTATAGTTTTTTGCAAAAAATTGCAGGTAACAAAACTCTTTCGGGCACTATGGCAAATGTGAATTGGAATATCAATGAGGCGGAATGGGTGCATCATCACACCGGCAAATACCCTGCCCTCAACGGTTTTGACTACATTCACATTTACGCAAGTTGGGCAATAAGCACCTACAACAACACCGGCGTGATAGAAGATTGGTGGAACAACAAAGGCTTGGTAACCATTTGCTGGCATTGGAATGTGCCTGTTGCGCAAGGCAGCAGCGATTATGCTTTTTATACCAAAAAAGGCGACCACTCGTCAGACGGCACCACGTTTGACATTTCCAAAGCGGTGCAAGACGGCACTTATGAAAATGGCATTGTAAAAGCCGACCTCAACAAAGTTGCAACACACTTGTTAGCCTTGCAACAAAAGAACATTCCTGTGTTGTGGCGCCCTTTGCACGAGGCAGCAGGCGGTTGGTTTTGGTGGGGAGCCAAAGGTGCAGAGCCCCTCAAAGCCTTGTGGAGATTGATGTTTGAAACTTTTGAAGCAAAAGGTTTGAACAATTTGATATGGGTGTGGACAGCGGAACCCGGCGACAATGCTTGGTATCCGGGCGATGAGTATGTGGATATTGTGGGGCGCGATATTTACAACAAAACCGCCACTTCGGCAATGCTGAGCGAATACAACACGCTAAGAAATCGTTTCCCCAACAAATTGACAATTTTGAGCGAGTGCGGCAACGTTGCCAAAATTGCAGACCAATGGAATGCAGGCGCAAAATGGCTGTGGTTTATGCCTTGGTACCACTACGATAGAACAAAAGCAACATCAGGAAGTGATTTCAATAGCACCGGCCATCAGCACGCTAATGTTGCGTGGTGGAGCGATGCTTTTTCGAGTGACGCAGTGCTTTCGCGCGATGAAATGCCAAACCTTAAATAATTGAGAGTTGAGAGTTGAGAATGGAGAATGATTTTTTTTGAAACTTGAATTTATGAAAAAAACTTTACTACTCGTGGCTACGGCTCTGTTGTGGGCTTGTGATAATTCTTCTTCGGCTCCTATCGTTGAACCATCTTTTGTGCAACAGCACGGGCAACTCTCGGTGAATGGCGTTTCGTTGGTGGACAAAGATGGGCAAGTTGTGGTGTTGCAGGGCGTGAGTTTTGGTTGGCACAATTGGTGGCCGCGCTTTTACACGGCGCAAACCGTCGATTGGTTGGTGAGCGATTGGCACGTCAATTTGGTGCGCGCTGCCATTGGTGTAGAGCCGGACGGTGCCTACATCAGCAATTCGACAAAAGCCCTCAATTGCTTGTATGCAGTGGTGGATGCCGCCATTGCCAACGGCATCTACGTCATCATCGATTGGCATTCGCACAACATTCGCGTGGAGGAGGCAAAAGCGTTTTTTGCGTTAACGGCACAAAAATATAAAGATTATCCTAATATCATTTACGAGATATTTAACGAACCTGAGCAGCAGACTTGGCCGCAGGTGAAGGCTTATGCCGAAGAAGTGATAGCCGTTATTCGCGAAATTGACAGCAAAAATGTGATTTTGGTAGGCAGCCCTCAGTGGGACCAAGCGGTGGACAAACCCGCCGCCAGCCCCATTACAGGCTACAACAACCTGATGTACACCCTGCATTTTTATGCTGCCACTCACAAACAATATCTGCGCGATAGAGGCACAGCCGCTTTGAACAAAGGCTTGCCGCTGTTTGTATCGGAGTGCGCAGGGATGGAGGCAAGCGGCGACAGCGCAATTAACCCCGCTGAATGGCAGGCTTGGCGCACGTGGATGAAGCAGCACAACATCAGTTGGGCAGCCTGGTCTATTGCCGACAAAAACGAAACTTGCTCGATGATAAAAAACACCTCATCGCCTGTGAGCAATTGGCAGGATAACGACCTCAAAGAGTGGGGCAGGATAGTGCGAGAAGAATTGCGTAAATGACCCTTTTGCCCGCCAATAAAGCCTTTGCCGATGGCGGACTTATGCGATAAAAGTTGATTATTTTTTTTAATCATGCAGTTTTCTTTGTTTCAAATAGTTGAGTAGCAATTCGGCGCGGTCGGTTTGGATAATGCGGCAGCCGAGCGTGTCAATCAGGTAGCCGTAGCCGCCGTCAATATCCTCCAGCGACTTATCGTCGTCGTGTCCGCCTGCCATCGTGTCCCAGAGCGTGTTGTACCAAATCAGCGCCTTGCCTTTCAGTTGCGTTTTCAATTGCTTGGGCAATGGATTGCTGTCCGCAACAAACAGCAATTCAAAAGCAACAGGATTTATCGTTTTCACAAAATTGTCTATTTGCTTTGCTGCGTCTTCTTTGTCGAGATTGACAATGGGCATATAAATTACGTCTTTAAGATACTTTCCATAAAATTGTTGCACCTCGTGGGGCGGCTTGCTGCCTTTCATAATAATTTGTCCGGTCGTGCCTGTTTTTTGCAACAAGGGCATCACCAAATCAAAATAACGGTCGGCTTTGTCGAGGTTGAGCATCACCTTACCTTTGGCTGCCAGCAAGGCTTCTTCGAGGGTGGGCACCTTGTGCTTTGTTCTGATTCCGCAACCGTTTCTGAGGGTCAAACTGCGGATAGAATCCAAAGTCCATTCCGCTATTTTGCCTTTGCCGCTTGTGGTGCGGTCAAGTTTTTCGTCGTGCATCAAAATCAGCACGCTGTCTTTGGTGAGTTGCAGGTCAATCTCCACAACGTCCACGCCCATTTGGATAGAGTGCTCGATGGCAGCCACCGAATTTTCGGGCGCATAACGCCAATCGCCGCGATGGGCTACAACGATGACCGAACTTTGGTCGCGAGCAAATAATTTTTCGCGAATTTGCGCGGCACGGTCGGCAGCACTAACTGCAATGCACGCCGCAAGGGCAATAAGAAAAAGAGAAATACGTTTCATAATAGATATTAGTTAAGTTTACAAAATAAAAGTGCACAAAGGTATAAAAATTTTGACCGAATGTTCAAAATTTTGATATTATGATTTATTTGGGTAAATTTGCCTGATTATTATTGCATCTATGGTGGAGCATTGCTATAAGATAGCACAGCACACAGATGCCTACGAAGATAACCTCCTTGAAACCATTGAACAAAAGGAATTGATGGATATATTTTACAAGGCAGTTGCGTTGTTGCCTACGCAAAAAAAAGAGGTGTGCCTACTGAAAATGGAAGAAAAATTATCCAATCAGGACATTGCCCACACAATGCAAATTTCTGTGAATACCGTAAAGACTCATTACGCGCAGGCTCTCAAAATGCTGCGGGGATATATGGAAAAAATTGCTCCCGTAAAATTTTCTTACAAAGACGATATTGTGAAAATTGGTATGAAGTAAAAATAACTTTATACGATGCAAAAAGATATATTTGGAATAAAATATGTAACTTTGTGTCGTATAATTCAATCATTAATGAGTGGTACTTGATAATCACATACGAGAAAAAGAACGGTTGTTACAACAACTGAAAGACGGCTGTGCGTTTTGGTCTTACGAACCATCATCTGTTACAATAAACACGACTTCCGATGATTTGTTGATAGAAAAAGTGTTGTTGCACCTTGATATTGACGAAATAAACACACTTTTTACCATCTATCCAAAACAACACATACAAGAGGTGTGGGAAAAACAAATGTGTGTGCACGAGCCGCGTTATCATCGTCTCAATGTGTTTCTTGCATTGGTATATTTTGGTATTAAAAACCCCGGTCGATACATAGAAAATGTGCACAAACAGCATTTTGTGGAATTAGATAGAAAATCAGATGAATGGTTTAGCAAAACATACGGAAAAAGTTTTTGAATACGTTTCTAAGATGGATTGTATAAAAAATTACACTCTTATCGGAGGAACTGCACTTGCTCTGCAATTACAACATCGTTTAAGTGAGGATTTGGATTTTTGCAGATGGAAGACGCATATTGACAAAAAAAATGCTGTTGATTGGCCGGCTATTACGCAGGAATTGTCCGCTCTCGGCGAGGTTAGCCGCGAGGTGTTGGATGCAGACCAATGTGATTTTATAGTGCAAGGAGTTAAGGTTTCTTTTTACGATAATAATAGACTTAAAGAGCCTGATGTACTACATAAACAACCATTTCTAAACAACCTGCGTATTGCAGACGTTGCATCTATTGGAGTAATGAAGATGGAGGTAATGTCTCGCAGAACTGCCTATCGGGATTATTACGATATGTATGCTATTCTCAATAATGGTGTTTCTTTAGATAGCGTCATATCGGGTGCGGAGAGATATTCGCAACACGCATTGAGAACGAAAAACATTTTATCTATCCTAACAGATATGGACAATGTGCCTATAGATAAAACGTTTGACAAACTTTTCCCTACCTATCATATCACCAATGCGGAAATGCAACTTTTTTTTGCAGACAAAATTAGAGAATATATTGTTGCCAATAATTTGCAAAATAAAACCTCTCTCACCTCCGTTGTAGAACGCACAACAAAAAAATAATGTTCATTTGAACCTCCGAAAATATTTTTTAATCATTGTATATCAACGATTTGAAAAATATCTTCAAATTCACATCATCCTTTCTTATCCCTCGCGTGTCTATTGTGTATAAGCCCCATAAAAGTGGTGGTTTGTCTAATTTAAACAGTCATATAATTTAGGCAGTAAATAAAAAGCAATTTATTATTTATTCGTTATTCATTATTTGTGTATGAAACAAAAAATTATTATTCTGTTGTTTGCATCCTACACAGGCACGCCCGGCTTTGCGTTGAACGACCCGATGCTGATGACCGCAGGTTCGAGCGGCGTGCTTTCGCTGTGGCGCAAATCTTTTAGCACGCTCAAGCAGGTGAACTTTTTGGTAGAAACCTATGAGAGCAGCAAAAATCAAGCAAGCAACTTTGCCTTAGCCTGCAATGCCAATGAATACGCGGCTACATTGCATTGATGCCGATGGTACGGTGTATTTTGCGGCTACCTTTGCTGCCGACGGTGCTATTTTGTGGACGTATGGCATACCCGAAAATGTGAGCGGTGTACCTGCCATTGACCAAGCGGGCAACATTCATTTTGGCACCGACGCGGGCAATTACTACATCTATTTCACCAACAACCGCAAGCACTTCTCCAAACTCGCCTGCCAATGTGGAATGCTCACGCCGTAGCACTGCTCAATTTTTCCTTTGTGCAACACGCTGTAGGATGGACGTTTGGTAGGGGTAGGAAAATCTTTGGTGTCGATGGCTTGCACCGTGCAAGCAAGATGTGCACCTTGCATAATTTTTACTGCAAAATCGTACCAACTGCACACGCCCGCATTGGTGTAGTGAAACACGCCGCCCACAAAATCGGCAGGTTGCGTTGTGATGCGGCAAATTATTTGCAGCAAGGCGGCGGCTAAGTCGGCAGCGTAGGTGGGGGTGCCCACTTGGTCGGCAACAACGCGCACACAAGGCTGGCTGCTGCCCAAGCGCAACATCGTTTTTACAAAATTGTTGCCAAACGCCGAATAGAGCCACGCCGTGCGCACCACAATACTTTTGGCATACTTCAATGCCTCTTTTTCGCCCTGCAATTTTGTAACTCCATAAACGGTTTGCGGATGGGGGACATCTTCTTCGTGGTAGGGACTGTGTGCAGTGCCGTCAAACACGTAGTCGGTGGACACGTGGATAAAGTAGGCATCAACACCGGCGCAAGCATCGGCAAGGTGTTGCACGGCGGCGGCATTGATGAGCCTTGCTGTGGCGAGGTCGCCCTCGGCTTTGTCCACTGCCGTGTAGGCAGCACAATTGATGACTGCCTGCGGACGAACTCGCATTACCGCCTCGCCAATTTGCTGCGCGTTGGTAATGTCCACTTGGGGCAAATCGGTGAATATAAACTGTATTGCCGGATGCTGTGCAGCCAACACCTGCAACTCATTGCCCAATTGCCCGTTGGCGCCTGTTACCAAAATTTTTATCATAAGGTTTGACTAAAAGTATTTTTCTATTTTGTTTGTAATGTTGCCAAGCAAATGGTTTGCCAATCGGCTGGCACCAATTCTAAAATAGGCAGCATTGAGCCACTCATCGCCCAAGATGTGCTTCACTATGGCATAGTACAACACCGCTTGTTCGGTAGTGGACACGCCGCCTGCGGGTTTAAATCCAACACGCTTGCCTGTTTTGATGTAAAATTCTTTGATGGCTTGGCACATCACAATGGCTGCCTGCGGCGTGGCAGCAGGCTCCATTTTGCCGGTAGAGGTTTTTATAAAATCGGCACCTGCCGCCATCGCAATAAAACTTGCTTGCCGCACTTGTGTGAGCGTGGGCAGTGCGCCGGTTTCCAATATCACTTTAAGGTGTGCCTTGCCTATTGCCTGCTTTATTTTTTGCACTTCCTCAAAAGTAGTTTCATAATCCTGTGCCAAAAAATGGCACAACGAAATCACAATATCTATTTCGTCGGCACCTTCTTCTACGGCACGCCTGCACTCGTTTATCTTAACGTCAATGTAGGTTTGCGAAGCAGGAAAACCGGCACCTACGGCAGCAATTTTTACATTTTGCACCGCGAGCACTTTGCGCACAGCCCCCACCAATGCAGGATATACGCAAATGGCAGCCACATTGCCCATGCAGGGATATGCGGCAGCAAATTTGTTAACTCGCTCTGCAAATGCCTGCCCCAATGCCAATGTATCCGTACTATTGAGGGTGGTGTAGTCCACCAAATTGAGGCACTTCACATAGACATCCTTGCTCATCAAGGTTTGTGCCTCTTGGGTTACCACTGTTAGCAAATCGGCAATTGGCGCCTCATTCACCTCCATTGCACAACCTAAAAAAATATCTTTCATAAAAATTCGTTTGAAATTTGTATATCGCAAAACAAAGGTAATCAATTTACAGAAATTTGTTAAAGTAAAATTTTTTATCTACTTTTGTAAAAAAAATGTAGTTATGGAAAACACTAAAAATTCTTCGCAGGACTTGGGCACTAAGCCCCAAACCTCATCCAAGGCAGATGGGGAAGTTGATTTGGTAGATGTGCTTGGACAATTTGGCACCTTTGCGTGGCGCGTAGCACAACAATTGAGCAAGGCAATCCGATGGTTGTGGAAAGCACTCAGTGTGGTTTTGCTGTTTATACTGCGCAACATTTTATGGTTGAGCATTGCTGTCGCGCTGGGTATCGCTCTAAGTTATTTATCCTACCAATCCCGATTAAAAAATCCTGCCGTTTACCGCTCGGATATGGTGGCGCGAATGAATGTTGAAACCAATGATTTTGCCATTAAATTCATCAACGATTTTGGAAAATCCGCATCTACTCCGCAACAATGGAAACAATTGCTCAACTTGCCCGATACGCTTTTGGCAACGCAAATTGTATCTATTGCTGCCTATTGGGGTGTGGACTACAATGGCGACAAGTTGTTGGATGCCATTGATATGCAACATCAATACAATCAACCCACACTGCGAGATTCCGGCTATATTTTGAGCGACCGTTTTTATGTAGTCATTTTAACAAGTTCTGCCGAGGTAGTTCCCTACATTGAGCAAGCGATGAAGGACAAAATCAACAGTAATCCCGTTTTGCAGAGACAAAAAGAAGTGGACAAAAATGCTATCAACACGCAGATTGCTGCTATTGATTATCAAATTAAAACATTAGAAGAATTGCAGCGCTATGAATATTTTACCAAAGCCAAAGAAACTAAAAAAGGCAATGCAAATTTATTACAAACACAGGGAGGACAATTGATAGAATTGCACGAAAGAGACCAACGCCTTTTACATAACGAAGTCTTGGCATTGCAAAGAGAGCGCCTTGTTTTGGTAGAAAAATTAACGCGCGTGGAGCAAGACGATATGATAGAAATTTTGCAAAGCCCTTGTGATGTTTTGATACAACAAACTACCTACGCAGCAAAAAGCCCCTCTGATGTTTTGATACCAACTACCTACACAGATTTGTCTTACTTTGAGATAATCCTATTGTGTTTGATAGTTGCATCTATTATTATATTGGCAATCAACAACAAAAAATGGCTGCTTCAACTTTGGCATCCAAAAGCAAAAGAGTAAAGTTTAACATTATTTAACAAAAACTACACAATTTATTGTACAAAGTTGTGTTTCAATGTATTACCTTTGTGGGTGTGTGTATTTTTTATGTGAGATATACCTCATTATATTTTACTAACAGAATATGTTTTTTTATTAACATCATAGAATTATGAAGAACCTATTAAAATCCTTTGTTGTTGCGCTTGCATTCGTAGGAGTAAGCGGCAGTGCCTCTGCGCAGTTTGACCCCAACATATTTGCCGACGAAGGCGAGAGTTTATTTTTTCTCGAGTTTTTTGGGCACGGTGCTGCGGGTTTGTCCACCACCATTTATGATGGCAACACAGGAAAAGTGGGCGGCAATTTTGGCCTTGGTGCTATCTACAACTTTTCGGAGCACTTTGCAGTGCAAACAGGCGTAGAATTGGCCAGTTATTTTTCGCAAGTAAAGAGCATTGATTATTTTGATAATACCTATACTTATCCGAGCGAGGCCTACAGCCGCTTTCCTTCGGTTCCGGAACTCTCCGGCAAGCAGCCCGCCGATGTAACATACACCACCGATTTGAAAGGCTACACCGAAAAACAAAGTGCGTTTTATCTCAACGTTCCTATAATGGCACGTTATATGGGGATATTAAAATTGGTAAGTCAGGCTACCAGTGCCGCAGGTTATGCAGGAACCTACACTTCTACGCACAAAATGTTTGTGTCGGCGGGGGTCAAAATTGGTATTCCTATTACTGCCAATGTAAAGCAAGCCGCCGGTAGTTTGGTGATGGATGGAGTATCCGAACTGACGCAAAACAAATGGAGCGATTTTTCAAACCTCGAAGTAGCACACGAGTATGGTTTTGGCGACCGCACCAGAGATATTACAGGCAATCGTCCGTTGACAATGAAATTGGGAGTTACAGCCTCGTTGGAGGCCGGCTATGAATTTCCGTTGACCGAATCATGGCTTTTGTACGGTGGAGTTTATTTTGACTACGGCTTGGTAAATGTATTGGACAAAAGTGCCAACCGCTTGATAAAACCCAACGATAGCACTGCACCTACAATTGCTTCCTATGCTACCACTTCCGACAAGGTTACCAATATGGGAGTAGGGGTGCTCATTCGTGCATCTTTTGCTCATCTTTTCCGCTACAACAAATACAACAACAAGTCGGTAGATATCGACTTTGACACAAGTAGCATCTTAGGACGTTAAGGTAGGGCACAAAGGCTCGCCTATGAACAAACTTGCCCGCTATATTATTATTGCCGCTATAACAGCAGGAGTGCTGTTTGTGGTCTGGTACTTTCTCAACATTGTGGGTTATGTGCTGGCAGCCTTAGCCTTGTCATTTGTAGGCAAACCGTTGATGTCGGCACTGACACGGCTAAAAATAAAACAACGTAAATTGCCGCGTTTTGTGTGTGCTGCCATTACTGTTGTTGCGCTGTGGAGTGTTTTTTTGAGTTTCTTTTTCTTCTTCATTCCCCTCATTGCCGAACAAGCCAATGTCTTTGGCAACATAGACCAATCCTTGCTTTCGGCTACTTCTGTGGACAAATATCTTGTGCAAATCAACGATTTTTTGCACCACTATGCCAACGTAGATGTTGATTTTTCTATTAAAGAAAAAATAGTTCAAGAGTTGGGTTCGGTGTTGGGTGTCGAAAAAATATCGGATTACTTAGGTTCTGTTATGGGAGTGCTCAAAGGCATTGCAGTAGCCGCATTTGCCGTTACTTTTATCACGTTTTTCTTTTTAAAAGAAGACGGCATCTTTTTTGATTTTGTAATTCTTTTGTTTCCCACGCACTACAAGGACAACATTACGCGCGCACTGTCGTCGGTCAATAAATTGCTGGTGCGTTACTTTGTGGGCATCTTTTGCGATATGCTGTGCATGCTCACGCTGCTGTCGATAGGATTGACCTTGATAGCGGAATTTTCGCTCAAACAGGCGATGCTGATAGGCTTGATTGCCGGCGTGCTCAACGTGATACCCTACGTGGGACCTTTGGTGGGCATTGCCACGGGCGTGTTGTTTGCCTTGGCTGCCTCGTTTCACGCCGACCTTGCCTTTGGTGTGCTGGCACTCAAAACCATTGCTGTGTTTGCGGTAGCGCAAATTGTGGATATGGCATTTTTGCAACCTTACATCTATGCCAACAGCATCAAGGCACATCCTTTGGAGATATTTTTGGTGATACTCATTGCAGGCAGCCTCGCAGGCATTGTGGGGATGTTGGTGGCAATCCCCACCTACACTATTTTGCGCGTGTTTGCCAAAGAATTTTTTAATCACTTTCGTGTGGTACAAAAACTGACCGAAAAAATATGAAAATTATTTGCATAGGGCACAATTATGCTGCTCACAATCGCGAACTTTTTGGCGGCTACAAAGGCAATCCGGTGTTTTTTATGAAACCCGACACCGCCTTGCTGCGCAATAATGCGCCGTTGTACTATCCCGAATTTACACAAGATTTGCAGTATGAAGTAGAATTGGTGTTGCGCATCCATCGCGTGGGGCGTTGCATTGCGCCAACGTTTGCTTCGCGCTACTACAACGAAATCGGCATTGGCATTGACTTTACGGCACGCGACTTGCAACGCACCTGCAAAGAGCAGGGACTGCCCTGGGAGTGCTGCAAATCGTTTGACTACTCGGCACCGGTGAGTGCTACGTTTATTCCCATCGCCAATTTTGCCGATTTAAAGAACATCAATTTTTCATTAACTCTCAACCAAAACGTAGTGCAGCAGGGCAATACCGCCGATATGATTTTTGATTTTGACCACATTGTGTCCTACATTTCCAACTTTGTGACGCTCAAAATGGGCGACCTTATTTTTACCGGAACTCCGGCAGGCGTTGGTGCCGTAAAAATTGGAGATACCCTGGCGGCAAGCATCGAAGGGCAAGAAATGCTGCGCACAAGCATTAAATAATTGAGAGTTGAGAATTTAAGACACTCCATCATGCTGATGTGTGTTTTTTCTATTGATATGCAAGCCCCCTCGGGCTAAATAGCACCTCAAAAAAAGAATTAACCCCTTATAGGGCTCTTCAATGCAAAAAACTATTTTTTTTGCTTAGCCCAAAAAATGTTATCTTTGTATTCACTTGTGTTATTTATTTTATGGCAATTATCAACTCCATATTTAATTTGTTGTTCAAAAGCCGAATGAACGAAATTGAGGCAGTGAACAAGCACCCGCATAGCGTGCAGGAGTTGCAATTGTTGCAGGTGCTCAAAGGCGCCAAGGATACCGCCTTTGGGCAGCAGCACCATTTTGCTGACATTCACAGCATCGACATTTTTCAGCAGCGCGTGCCCCTGCAACACTACGAAGATATAAGCCCCTACATTGAACGTATGATGGCAGGCGAGCCTAATGTGCTGTGCGCTGCCGACATCAAGTGGTTTGCCAAATCGTCGGGCACCACTGCTGCCAAAAGTAAATTTATTCCCGTGAGCCAAGAAATGCTCGACATTTGCCACTACCGCGGCATCAAAGACGTGCTCACGTTTTATATGAATGCTTTTCCCAAAAGTAAAATCCTGTCGGGCAAAGGGCTAACGCTGGGCGGCAGCCATCAGGTGTCGCCGTTGAGCAGCAACATTTTTTGCGGCGACCTCTCGGCTATTCTCATCGAAAACACGCCATTTGTGGGCAGTTTCATTCGCAGCCCCAACAAAGAGGTGGCACTCATTCCCAATTTTGAAGAAAAAATTGCCCGCATTGCGCAAGAAACCGTGAGCGAAAATATAGTGCAATTTGCAGGCGTGCCCTCGTGGAATTTGGTGTTGATGAAATATATTTTGGATTACACGCACAAAGAAAATCTGCTGCAAGTGTGGCCGCATCTCGAATTGTTCATTCACGGCGGCATCAGTTTTGTGCCCTACCGCGAGCAATATCAGCGCATCATTCCGTCCAAAAAAATGCACTATATGGAGACCTACAATGCCTCCGAAGGTTTTTTTGCGCTGCAAAATGATTTGAACGACGAGGGGATGCTACTTATGCTTGATTATGGCATATTCTACGAATTTGTGCCGATGTCGGTTTTTGGCACGCCGCAAGCGCAAGCCATCCCCCTTGCCGATGTGCAAACCGGCGTCAATTATGCGATGCTCATTACCACTATGGATGGGCTGTTTCGCTACGTGATTGGCGACACGGTTGAGTTTACTTCGCTATCGCCCTACAAAATAAAAATCACAGGGCGCACGCAGCATTTTATCAACGTTTTTGGCGAGGAGTTGATGGTGCACAATGCCGACAGTGCCTTGCGCGAGGCTTGCCGTGCCGCAGGCGGCAGCGTAGAGGAATACACGGTAGCCCCAGTGTTTATGTCGGTGGGCAGCAAAGGGCGGCACGAGTGGCTCATCGAATTTGAGTCGCAGCCGGCGGACATTCAACGCTTTGCGCAAGAGTTAGACCAAGCCTTGTGCCGCGTCAATTCCGACTACGAGGCAAAGCGCGCCGCAGGCAGCACATTGGACACGCCCCTTGTGCGCACACTGCCGCGCGGCACCTTTTACCAATGGATGACCCGCCGCGGCAAATTGGGCGGACAAAACAAAGTCCCCCGCCTCTACAACACCCGCGAGTACGCAGAACAATTGACCAAATTATAAATTATGAATTACGAATTATGAATTGTAAACTTATTGTAAAAACAAAAAAGATGCTGGCGGATATGCAAACGCCGGTGGGTATTTACCTCAAAATACGCGACCTGAGCACTCACTCGGTGCTGCTCGAAAGTTCGGACTATCACGGTGGCGACAACAGTTTTTCGTACATCGGATTTTGCCCCATTGGCAGTTTTTCGGTCAATCATTTTGTCATCACCGAGCGTTATCCCGACGGTAGGGTAGAGACCTCCAAAATCGTTGATAAGCATACGCTTTCCAATGCTTTTGATGCATTTATTCATTCGTTTGAAATAAAAAATGCGAGCGAAAATGAGGCAAAAACCAATGGCTTGTTTGGCTACACTTCGTACGAGGCGGTGCAGTATTTTGAAGACGTAAAATTTGCAGCCCCCGCAACGCCGCCCGGAGCAATGCCCGGCGTGCACTACATTTTGTTCAAATACATCATTGCCGTCAATCATTTCAACAACGAATTGTTGATTATCGAAAACCTACTGCCGGACGAAGAAAGTCATTTGGATGACATTGCCAACACCTTGAACAACAACAACCTTGCCGCCTACGATTTTGCAGCCGTGGGCACCGAAAGCAGCAGCATCACCGACGAGCAATACAAGGCAATGGTGCGTGCCGGCAAAGAGCATTGCTACAAGGGCAATGTGTTTCAAATTGTGCTTTCGCGCCGCTTTGCGCAGCCCTACAAGGGCGACGATTTTAGCCTCTACCGCACGCTGCGTTCGGTGAATCCATCGCCCTATTTGTACTACTTTGACTTTAGCGATTTTCGCGTGTTTGGCTCGTCGCCCGAAGCGCATTTGGTGATAGATGCTGTGCGCGGCAAGGCAACAATGAACCCCATTGCAGGCACTTTTCGCCGCACCGGCAACGATGCCCAAGACCTTGCCCTTGCCGAAAAATTACGGCAAGACCCCAAAGAAAATGCCGAGCACACCATGTTGGTGGACTTAGCCCGCAACGACCTCAGCCGCAACACCGACGAGGTAACGGTAGAAACCTACAAGGAGGTGCAGTACTATTCGCACGTGCTGCATTTGGTATCCAAAGTGAGCGGCAAAGTGCGCTCCAATAGCAACGTGATACAACTTTTTGCCGACACATTTCCGGCAGGCACGCTCTCCGGTGCGCCCAAAATAAAGGCAATGCAACTCATCGACCAATTGGAGCCGCACGACCGCGGACCCTATGGCGGTTGCATTGGCTACATTGGTTTTGACGGCAGTTTCAATCAAGCCATCACCATCCGCTCGTTTGTGAGCCAAAACAACACGCTCTACTACCAAGCAGGGGCGGGCATTGTAGCCAAATCGGACGAAGAAAGCGAATTGCAAGAAGTGAACAACAAATTGGGAGCACTCAAAAAGGCGGTGCAAATGGCGAGTAAATAAAATTAATCCAAATATCCATTGTTTGTTAAGTTGTTGTGTATCAAAACAATAAGACTATTTTTAATAAAAAAAGTGAAAAAGATATTTTTTTTCACTTTTTTTTTGTATCTTTGCGGGAAGTTTTTTGAATGAGTATGTAATTTTTGTGTAAATACAAATGTAACTTATTGATTATCAGCATATTAAACTATTATGAGCGATGAATTACAACCAACAGAGCAAAATCAAGACTATTCTGCCGAAAGTATTCAGGTATTGGAGGGCTTAGAAGCCGTCCGCAAACGTCCTTCGATGTACATTGGAGACGTGGGTGTGCGCGGCTTGCACCATTTGGTGTACGAGGTGGTGGACAACTCCATTGACGAAGCGCTGGCAGGCTATTGCAAAAACATTAAAGTTATCATACATCCCAACAATTCTATCTCGGTGGATGACGACGGACGCGGCATTCCTGTTGGCTTGCACGAAAAGGAGCAAAAATCGGCATTGGAAGTGGTGCTCACCATTTTGCACGCCGGCGGCAAGTTCGACAAAGGCTCGTACAAAGTGTCGGGCGGCTTGCACGGCGTGGGCGTGTCCTGCGTTAATGCGCTATCCACTCACTTGTTGGCCGAAATTCATCGCGATGGCAAAATTTATCGTATGGAATTTAGCAAAGGCGTTGCCACCACCTCTTTGCAAGAATGCGGCACAAGCGATAGAACAGGCACAATTATTACCTTTTTGGCAGACAAAGAAATTTTTACCCAAACGCCCATAGAGTACAACTACGATACTTTGTCGTGGCGGCTGCGCGAATTGGCTTACCTCAATAAAGGCATCAACTTGAGCATTACCGACTTACGCTCAGAGGAACCCAAGTCGGACACATTCTATTCGCAAGAGGGGCTTAAAGAATTTGTTACCTATTTGGACGAAAGCCGCGCCAAATTGATAGAAAAACCCATTTATTTGGAAACCGAGCGCAACAGCGTCCCTGTGGAGGTGGCTATGCAATATAATACAGGCTACACCGAAAACGTGCACTCTTATGTGAACAATATCAATACCATTGAGGGCGGCACGCACTTGTCGGGTTTCAAGGCGGGGCTTACGCGCACGCTCAAGTCGTATGCCGAAAAAACTTTTCCAAAATTGTTGGAAAAAGCCAAGGTAGAAATTGACCCCGCCGACTTTCGCGAGGGCTTGACGGCAGTGATTTCGGTAAAAGTAGCCGAGCCGCAGTTTGAAGGGCAAACCAAAACCAAATTGGGCAATAGCGAAGTAATGGCGGCGGTTTCGCAAGCCGTGAGCACCGCTATGGAAAACTATTTGGAAGAAAATCCCAAAGAGGCAAAAATCATAGTCGAAAAAGTGATATTGGCAGCATCGGCGCGCATTGCAGCCCGCAACGCCCGCGAAAAAGTGCAGCGCAAATCGGGGCTGTCGGGCGCAGGCTTGCCCGGCAAATTGACCGACTGCTCCAACCGTAATCCTGAATTGTGCGAACTCTTTTTGGTGGAGGGCGACTCGGCAGGCGGCACTGCCAAAGGCGGGCGCAACAAGGATACACAAGCCATTTTGCCCCTGCGCGGCAAAATTTTGAACGTCGAAAAAGCGATGGAGCACCGTATTTTTGAAAGCGAAGAAATCAAAAATATATTTACCGCAATGGGGGTTACTATTGGCACAGAGGAAGATGTCAAAGCATTGAATTTGAGCAAATTGCGTTATTACAAAACCATTATCATGACCGATGCCGATGTGGACGGCAGCCACATTGCCACGCTGATAATGACCTTCTTTTTTCGTTATATGCAAGATTTGGTCAAACAGGGCTACTTATATATTGCCACGCCGCCGCTGTACCTTGTCAAAATGGGCAAACAAGAAACCTATTGCTGGACCGACAACGACCGCGACAATGCCATTGCAACCATTGGCAAGGGGCGCGAAAACGCAGTGCACGTGCAGCGCTACAAAGGTTTGGGCGAAATGAACGCCACCCAATTGTGGGACACCACCATGGACCCCGAACACCGTATGCTGCGGCAGGTAACCATTGAGAATGCTGCCGAAGCCGACCGTATTTTTTCGATGTTAATGGGCGATGAAGTGGAACCACGCCGTGCATTTATTGAGGCACACGCCACTTATGCCAACATTGATACCTAAAAACGGAAATTAATGTTAAAAAAAACTATAAAAACAGGAATTATGCGTTTATTTTGTGTTCGCAAGTAAAAAAAATGATGATTTTGTTTGTAAATTAAAAAATAAAGATTATTTTTGCAGGGAATTTTTAATATCGTAATCGTAAATTTTCTTATTGTAACTTTTAAAAACAACCAATTATGAAAAAAGTTTTAATCATTCTACTCTGTGCAGGGGCTGTATTCGCGGTTTCTTGCCGTAATAATAAAGAAGAGGAAAGAAAACGTTTAGAAATAGAACGTATTCGCCAAGACCAAGAAGCGGCTAAACTTGCCGATGAGCAACGGATAATGGAGTTGCAACTGCGTGCGCAACAAGACTCTATGGCTGCTGCGATGGCTGCTCAAGCACGCAAAGTATCGCGTCCATCGGGCTATTATGTTGTAATTGGTGCTTTCCGTGTGGCAGGCAATGCTCAAAATTGGCTGTCGGCGCAACGCTCTGTGTTTCGCGACGCTTCTATTGTAAGGGCTCGCGGATGGAATTATGTAGTGGTAGGCGGTCAATTTGGCTCGTATGCTGCTGCCGCCAGCACTTTGGGTTATGTAACTTCTTCGTTAGTTTCAGGCGGCGCTGCAGAAGAGGAAGAATATGATGAGGAGGAAGAGGAAGACGAGGAGGACGAAGAAGAAGTGGATGCCTCGGAAGATGAAGTGGACGAAGATGAGTATAGTGACGAAGAAGAGGATGAAGAAGAGGCTCCCGCTCCCAGAAGACCATCATCCGGCGGCGCAGTTGGACAAGCATGGATTA
The DNA here is from genome assembly GCA_025996715.1 of Bacteroidia bacterium. Taxonomy (GTDB): domain Bacteria; phylum Bacteroidota; class Bacteroidia; order Bacteroidales; family UBA932; genus BNTQ01. Next base: position 30,902 of record BNTQ01000010.1, read on the forward strand.
TGGCTCTTTAAGTCAAAATTTAGATACTGATAAAAACTGAGTCTCTGCAAGAGGCTCAGTTTTTTTGGTTAATTCTTTTTTTGAGGTGGTATATTTTTTCAAGTTCCGTAGCGTAGAGACGTGGCGCGCCGCGTCTTTACCAAGCAAGGTTTTGCGAAATTGTCCGTTAGGACATTCATATCAATAGAAAACATTTGGCAAACATCGTTTATTGCGCGCGGACAGCCACTGTTTTTCAAGGCATTGTTTTTGCGCCGCGCGCCGTGTGCGGTGGTTGCGTTTTCCGTAGGCTGCGCTGCGCTTGCCTACGGTTATGCAAATTCAACCCTTCGGCTTGCGCGTCTTTTCTATTGATATGCAAGCCCTCCTAAATAGCACCAAAAAAATAACCTTTTTTTTATGGGTTGTATTATTTTTTGTATCTTCGCAGCGGTATAAAAATGTATAACAATTCAATAAAAAATGAAAAAAATAAGTAAAATAATCAATCAAGCGAAAGCAAAATTGTCAATTATGCTGGTGCTCACGGTATGCGTAGTTGCCGCAACGTCCTGCAAGAAAAAAGACGACAAGGACAACATAGTGCCCATAACGGGCATAACCCTCACCCCCGCTACGCAAACGCTGACGGTTGGGGGGCAAAGCGGTAAACTCACACCAACTATAACGCCCGACAACGCTACCGACCAAAAAGTGAAGTGGAATGTTGAGCCGATAGACGTTATTATCGTTGCCGACGATGGCAGCATCATCGCTATAAAGGAAGGCGAGGCAATAGTAACCGCCACAGCAGGCGGCAAAACCGCGGCGGCAAATGTAAAGGTCAATGCTGCAATCCCCGCCGCCACCTTCCCCGACGTCAATTTTCAAGCCTTCGTGATAGAAATCTTTGATACCAACAAAGACGGCGTTATATCCACAGCAGAAGTCGCTGCCGTGAGTGAAATACGTTGTGACAGGAAAAACATTGCCTCCTTAGAGGGAATAGAAGTTTTTACGGCATTAACCTATTTGGATTGCGGCTTCAATCAATTGACCACGCTGGATGTAAGCAAGAATACGGCATTAACCGATTTGTCTTGCGGCGACAATCCATTGACCGTGCTGGATGTAAGTAAAAATACGGCATTAACCTATTTGACTTGCGACAACAATCAATTGACTGCAACGGCATTGGATGCTTTATTCAACAGTTTGCCAACTGTAACGAACGGAGAAATTTATACTGGTAGCAATCCCGGAACAAGCACCTGCGACCAAAGCATAGCCACCGGCAAAGGATGGACGGTTAATGAATAATGGTAGAACGAATTGATATAAGAAACTATTTTGAATTTTTGATTTGCATTCCGTAGGAATGCATCGCTCGGTAGAAAATATTTGGCTGCTGCTGTGATGGCGCGCGGACAACAACCGTTTTTCAAGGCTTTGTTTTTGCACCGCGCGCCATCATGTTAATGTGTATTTTTCTATTGATATGCAAGCCCTACGGGCTAAATAGCACCTCAAAAAAATTAACCAAAAGATGAAAGAAGTAAGTAAACATAATATCTTGACAATGAAAATCATTTACGCATTTTTATCTCTACTTTTAGTAGTAAATGTTGCTATTGCACAGCCCAAAGTTGTAAAAAAAAGCGGCAAACAACCCGCATGGGCAAAAACCTTGGCAGCCACCGATTATCTTGTTGCAGTGGGCGACGGCTCTACGCTGAGCGAGGCGCAGCAAAAGGCATTGTTGTTTATCAAACAAGAGATAGTGCAAAGTGTTGCCGAGCAAGTGATGAGCGTGAGCACGCACACATTGCAAGAAAATGATAACAATATCCACCAATCTTTTGCACAAACCATTACCGCCAAAGCCGCCAAAGTGCCCTTTGTGCAAGGCATTTCCAACAATCAGATAGAGGCAGTGTATTGGGAAAAAATGAAGGACAAATCTGCCAAAAAAGAATGGTATAGGTATTACGCAAAATATCCTTTTAGCCAAGTGCAATTGAGCAAATTGGTGAATGATTTTTGCATAGAGGACAACAAAATCACGCAACGCCTTGCACAATTAGAGGACGGATTGTCCACTGTGAGCCAAACAGAGCAAATTGCTGCTGCTTTGGGCGAACTCAATATCCTTGCCCAAACCTTGGAGGACAACCGCCGGCAACGCGCTGTGATGCTGCAATCGCGCTACAATGCCCTTTATGAACAAATGCGTATTACTTTGATTACTCACACTTTGGGACAACTTGAATGCCAATTGAACATTGGCAATCGCGTGCTGCAAAGCGCACAAACGCCCTCTGTGAAATCGGTGTGCGCCACGGTAAGCAATATCCACATTGGCAACGCTTGCATTGTAGAGTACAACAGCGATGGCTGTTACCGCGATATTGAAAATTTTATTGAATTATCCTATACTTTTTGGGGCAAAAAAGTTACTCAAAAATTTTTAATTCCCTTTCAATAATGAACCGCCAAAATCCTTGCCGTGTGGCTTGCATAGGTAGCGGCGGTGTGGCAACATCGCTGCTGCAAGCCTTGTACCACGCGGGTTACAGCATCACACAAGTGTATTCGCGCCATCTCAAAAACGCTGCAGCCCTTGCCCACAAAGTAGAAGCCGAAGCCATTGATAATTTGCAACACTATCGCGATGATGCCGATGTGGTGATTGTGGCTCTTCCCGACGATACGATAGAAAGTGTGCTGCCTTGTTTTGCAGCCGGCAAGGCATTGATTGTGCACACCTGTGGTTCGCTTGCCATGCAGGTGTTTGAGCATCAAGGAATAGCCCACTATGGTGTGCTCTATCCCTTGCAAACATTGAGCCGACAGCGCGTGGTGGATATGCGCGATGTGCCCATTTTTGTGGAAGCCAACACGCCTGCCAATACGATATTTTTGCAATCATTGGCAGGTTATATTTCCAAAAATGTAAGCGAAATGTCTTCTGAAAAACGTTTGCAGTTGCACCTTGCAGCGGTTTTTGCCTGCAATTTTACCAATCATTTGTGGAGCATTGCCACCGATATTTTGCAAAACAATAAGCTCTCGCCTGCGTTGTTGCGCCCTCTCATTAGTGAAACACTTGCCAAGGCAACCGCCGCAAAACATCCCCAAGAAGTACAAACCGGTCCCGCCTATCGTGGGGATAAAAAAATTATGCAAAAACATATTAAATTGTTGAATAACAATGAGTTGCAACAAAAAATATATGCGCTTCTGTCGGATAGCATTCAACGCAGTGCTATAAATTTTGCAAAATTCCGTTTCTTTGCTACCTTTGCTGTTTAGGACATTTTGCATTTTAACATTGCTCACAATAAAAACATTGACCCGACTGCGCATATTGATTTTGCTGTTGCTGTTGCCCACATTTGGTTTTGGGCAAACGGTAAAGTGCAATTTTACCCTCAACACTGCCAAAATGCAGAATGTGGCGGGCAACGAAATTTATGCAGCACTCAAAAATACGGTAACCGATTTTATCAACACCAACACTTGGATAGACCGCTCTATGCAACCGTTTGAGGCGTTTGAGTGCAACATTATTCTCACGCTTACCGAGCAAACTTCGGAGTACGAATTTCGCGGCACCTTGCAGGTACAAGCACAGCGACCTGTCTATAACTCAATGTACAACAGCGTTACGCTCAATGCCATAGACAACGATGTGCAATTTCGCTTTTCGCCCAACGAGTCGTTCACTTTTAGTTTGATGAGCCACCATCCCGACAACTTGGCGCCGTTGTTGGCTTATTGGATATATATTGTGATTGGGCTTGATTGCGATACCTTTGCACCCTTGGGCGGCACCGAAATTTTTCGCACGGCGCAACGCATTGTCAACAACGCGCAAATTGACAGCAAACCGGGCTGGGCAGCCAACACCGGCAGCGTGAGCAAAAACCGTTATTGGCTGGCAGAGAATTTGCTGAGCAAGCCTTACGAGCCGGCACGCAAGGCACTCTACACCTATCATCGCTTGGGTATGGATGTGATGAATGAAAATTTTGCAGAGGGCAAAAAAAATATACTCGCTGCATTGCAGGCGTGGCAAGAGTTTTACAAGAGCAAACCCGACAACACAATGTATTTTTTGTCGCTCATTTTTGATGCCAAAGCCGATGAATTGACCAACATTTTTATGGAATCAGATATTAAAGAAAAGAACGACGTTTACACTTTGCTTAGTCAAATTAATGTGGTGAATGAGCCTAAATATAAGAGGCTAAAACAGTGATTTACAACAAGTTGAAAGATTAATGCTACAATCGTTACACATAGAAAATTACGCACTGATTGACCATTTGGACATTCAATTTGGAGATGGATTGAGTACCATTACCGGCGAAACAGGTGCCGGAAAGTCAATACTGCTGGGGGCTTTGGGCTTGTTGCTGGGGCAGCGTGCCGACGTGGGCGTGCTGCGCAACAAAGAGCGCACCTGCATCATTGATGGCGAATTTCGTATAGAAAACCCAACGCTGAAGCCGCTTTTGGAGCAGAACGATATTGATTTTGACCACACGCTCATCATCAGGCGAATGGTGGGCGCCAATGGCAAGTCGCGTTCTTTTATCAACGATGTGCCTGTAAGCCTTGCTGTGCTTAAATCTTTTGGCGAGTACCTGATTGATATTCATTCGCAGCATCAAAATTTGCTGCTGCAAAATGCCGATTTTCAATTGCACGTGGTGGACTCTTTAGCCAACAACCAGAGCCTGTTGGAGCAATATCGCACTGTGTTTTTGCAATTGAAAAATGCTCAAAAAGAATTGGCGATTTTGGAAGATCAAGCGCGGCTATCTAAGGATGACATTGATTATTACACGCATCTGTTCAAAGAATTGGACGAGATGAAGTTGCAGGAAGACGAGCAGGAATTGCTCGAAACCGAGCAACAGCACCTGCTTCACGCCGAGGACATCAAGGCTGCCTTTGTGCACATTTCGGCGCAACTCAACGATGAAAATGTTTGCGCAACATCATTGCTCAAAGAAGCAGAAGTGAGTTTGCAAAAAATCAGCAGCGTTTTTGAAACTGCCGATGAGTTGGCTCAACGCCTGCAAAGCAGCCTCATAGAGGTGCGCGACATTGCCCACGAAGTAGAAACCATTGCCGACAACACCGACGTGAACCCCGACCGTTTGACGGAAGTGAACAACCGATTGGATACGATATACACGTTGCAAAAAAAACACAAAGTGAGCACCGTTGCCGACCTGCTCAAATTGCACAGCGAGTTGGCGCAAAAAATTAGTTTTGTGGACAATATAGATGAACGTTTGGAGGCTGCACGCAAGCAATATCAACAGTTGCAGGAGGCTGCCAAAGTGTTGGCAAAAAAAATTACCCTCACGCGGCAGCAGGTATTTGATGCCATCACAGAGCACGTTACAAAAATGTTGGGCGACTTGGGCATTCCCAACGCTTCTTTCAAAATCACGCACCAAGTGGTGGATACGCTTGTGCTCACAGGGCAGGATAGCATTGATTTTTTGTTCTCTGCCAACAAAGGAGTTGCAGTGCAAAACATTGCCAAAGTGGCGTCGGGTGGCGAAATGGCGCGTTTGATGTTGAGCCTCAAATCGCTGATAGCGTGGACTGGCGGGCTACCCACCATTATTTTTGACGAAATAGACACAGGAGTTTCGGGCGAAGTAGCCGACAAAATGGGGCAAATTATTGCCGAATTGGGCAAGGCAATTCAGGTTATCAACATCACTCATTTGCCGCAAATTGCCAGCAAAGGCAAGGCGCACTACCTTGTTTACAAAACCGAAAACGAACAAAATACCACTACGCACATTAAATTGTTGAATGCCGAAGAACGTGTTACCGAAATCGCTAAAATGCTGAGTGGGCAAAGAGTTACAGAGGCGGCTATTAAAAATGCAAAGGAATTGCTCAACTCAAAAATTTAAGATTTAAATTATGAATTATGAATTATCAATTATGAATTATTTTAATCATTCACTAAAATCAATTATTATGTTTACTTCACTCAATTTGCGTTACGCCGATGCGAAGGCGTATTTGTGGGCGGCGGTGTTCATTGTGGGCAATCTGCTGTTCCCCTTTGTGTGCCATCTTGTTCCCGCTGCCGGCGTGGGAAAGATGTTGTTGCCCATCTACTTTTTTACGCTCATAGCCGCCTATAAATTTGGCTGGCGCGTAGGATTGGCAACCGCTATTTTGTCGCCGCTGGCAAACAGTTTGTTGTTTGGAATGCCCTTGGCGATTGCCTTGCCTGCAATAATGACCAAGTCGGTTTTGCTGGTGTTGTTTGCAAGCCTTGTGGCAAGCCGCACGCAAAAACTTTCGGTGCTGCATTTGTTGGCAGTAGTGGTTGCCTATCAGGTGGTAGGCTCGGCGCTCGAAATGTTGCTGTATCAAAGTGTGGCAGCGGGTTTTGCCGACTTCACTTTGGGCTGGTCAGGAATGTTTTTGCAAGTGGTGGGCGGTTATTTTGTACTCAAAGCATTGGCAAAGTTGCAATAAAATGAGCAACAAAAATTTTGAGGAGGTGCTGCAAAAGGTGCGCAGCATTGCCTTTGCCGAAAAATTTGATACAATAGTTGCCATTGCCCATGGCGGCATATTGCCGGCTACGCTTTTGCAGCAGCGATTGCAATTGCCGTTGTATTTGCTCAAACTCAGTTTCCGCGATGCCCGCCAGCAGCCGCTTTACGACCATCCGCAATTGACGGAGCCGCTTGCTTTTGACCCCGCGGGGCGACACATTTTGTTGGTCGAAGACCGCGTAAAAACCGGTGCCTCGCTGCAATGCGCAGTACAATTGCTGCAAAATGCTGCCTGTGTAAAAACATTTGCAGTGAACGGAAATGCCGACTATTGCTTGTATAACGAAGATTGTTTTAAATTTCCGTGGATACTTTGAACAATGAACAATGAACAATGAACAATGAACAACGGATAATGGACAATTGATATGCGACAACCCGTAGGGTTGAATGTGAATAACCGTAGGTGAAACCTACGGAAAAGAATGATGAACGATGCGACAACCCGTAGGGTTGAATTTGAAACCTGAAACTTGAAACCTGAAACTCTTGAATTATCCCGCCCATATTGCACACGAAGAAATTGAGCAACTGCCTTACGTTTCGTTTGGCGGCAAAATTAATGTGATAGAAGACCTATCGCAAGTGCCGCCAATGGTGGAATATCTGTTGGCACAAACGGTGCTGGGCTACGATACCGAAACGCGGCCGAGTTTTCGCAAGGGGGTGCGGCATCAGGTATCGTTGCTGCAACTCGCTTCGGGCGACGAGGCATTTTTGATGCGCATCGACAAAATAGGTATTCCCAACGAACTCATTGCAGTGCTGCAATCGCCCACCATTATTAAGGTGGGGGCTGCTATTCGCGATGACATCAAGGGAATGCAAAAATTGCATCGCTTTGCACCCCGCGGATTTATTGACTTGCAGGACTATGCCATGCAATTTGGAATAGAAGACAAAGCAGTGAAAAAATTGGCTGCCATTGTGTTGCGCTTGCATATTTCAAAGTCGCAGCAAACGTCCAATTGGGGCAACGCCATCTACACCGAAGCACAAAAACAGTACGCCGCCACCGATGCGTGGATATGCCGCGAAATTTATTTAAAATTGTTATCCCAATAAATTGTTTGTCAAACAAATAGAGACCTTTTTGCGAGAGCAGATTGGCTTTGAGCCTACCGCAGACCAAGCCGTGCTCATTGCCCGTTTGGCGGAGTTTTTGACCGACCCCAAGGGGAGCAATATCTTGATGGTAAACGGTTATGCGGGCACCGGCAAAACCACCACAATGGGCGCATTGGTGCGCGTGCTCAAACAGTTGCAACGCCCTGTGGTGCTGCTGGCACCCACCGGACGCGCTGCCAAAGTGATGTCGCAATACGCGGGCACATCTGCCTACACTATTCACAAAAAAATTTATCGCCAAGCCAATATGAAAGACGGCGTGGGAGTGTTCCGCTTGGATGTGAACACGCTGAGTAACGCCATTTTTATCGTGGACGAAGCCTCGATGATTGCCAATAGCAGCCTCGACCAATCCATTTTTGGCTCGGGGCGGTTGTTGGACGATTTGGTCAAATTTGTGCAACAAGGCAAGGGCTGCAAGTTAATACTGGTGGGCGATTCCGCACAATTGCCGCCCGTAGGATTGAGCCTTAGCCCTGCATTGGATATGCGCGAATTGGGCTTTTACGGCAAATGCGAGCAGGTGTGGTTGCGGCAGGTGGTGCGGCAGGCGCAGCAGTCGGGCATATTGCACAACGCCACGCAAATTCGCGTATCCATTGAGGCAGGCAAAACACAATTGCAAGCATTTGATACGCAAAATTTTGCGGATATAAAACGCATTTCGGGCGCAGATTTTATCGAAGAACTTTCGGAAGCCTATCGCCGCTATGGCACAGACGAGGTGGCGGTTATCACGCGCTCTAACAAGCAAGCCAATCGCTACAATGCGGGCATTCGTGCAATGATTTTGGGTAAAGAAGAAGAGTTGTCAAAAGGGGACAGATTGATGGTGGTCAAAAATAATTATGCATGGGTAGAAAAAGACCCTGAGTTGCAAAAAGAGATTGATTTTATTGCCAACGGCGATGTGGTGGAGGTGCTCAAACTGCGCAAGTACTACGATATGTACGGCTTTCGCTTTGTGGATGCCACCGTTACGTTGCCCGACTACAACTATTTGGAAGTGGATTGCCGCCTGTTGCTGGACACCCTTGCTATGGAAAGCGCATCGCTCACGGCAGAGCAGGGTAGGGATTTTTTTGCCAAAGTACAAATGGACTATTTGCACATTACCACCGCTGCCAAGCGGTATGCCGCCATCAAAATTGACCCCTATTTTTGTGCCTTACAAATCAAGCACGCCTACGCCGTTACCTGCCACAAATCGCAAGGCGGGCAATGGAAAGCAGTATTTATCGACCACGGATTTCTCACGCCCGACACGCTGCAAAATGTAGAATTTTTGCGATGGATGTACACCGCCTTCACGCGCGCTTCGGAGCAACTTTATTTGGTGAATTTTGATAAGCGGTTTTTTGGGTAATCAAAAGCAAGGCAAATCACAAAAAGTGATAACCTTTAGCAATACCTGCCGCCTAACTCGTGCGTTACTGAACATTCAAGCCTTCTGCAGGTGTTTGTGTATTTTGCAAGTAGAACCTGCATAGATAAAACAAGCAAGGTTCATACCTTGCTTGAACGATATTACGACGACCTGCGGCGAACGGAGGGTGTGCACAAAACCGCACCAACAAAGAAGTGCCTTATTATTTGCCGTTTAATTTGTTCAATATATTTTCATCTGTTATTATTTCATCTGTTTTATTATCTATGTAATACTTATTTGTTTCCTTCCCAGCACTGTATTCTGTACATTCCCTATACTGCAGTGTTATTTCTGCAGAAATATGTTTATATTGTACGCGCGATACAAGTTTAATCATTTTTCCATTTTCGTCAAAATATGTCGCATTATCTCTATCTCTATAATATACCATTTTTTTTCCCCCATTCGGATAATACTGAAAAATATCCCCCCATTCTGTTTTTTCGCCTGTTTTTACTCCATTTTCAAAAGTTGTATATGCTTCTTTTCCTTCTATTCCCGTTTGGATGATATTATCATCTCTATCATACATTTCATATAATATCTCGCTATTTCGTTCACTTTTTTGCCAACTTTTTTTAGTTAGAATACCATCTTTATCGAAAAAATAATTGATTTGTTTAGCTCCCTTTCCTACGCTTATTTTTTCAGAACCATCTTCATTATGTAATTCTTCTATTGGATTTCCTTGATTATCATATCCAGAGACCCTTTTTTCTTTTCCATTTGGATAAAACGTAGCAACACGCCATTCTTCTGTCCGTCCATTAGAAAGTTTATTGTATCCTGTTTCCTTTATTTTTACATTACTTGTTGTGTCATAGTCCGTTGTTAAATAAACATTTGGCTTTTGACGCCTAACTTCTTGTGCTTTTTTGCCACTGCGAGAATAGTGTACACTATATACTATTTCTCCTTTCTCATAAATTGCAGTAGAGTAAACAGCACCATTTGTATAATACCGCTCGAATCGCCCATCCTGCAGTCCATCTTTATAGGTTTCTAAATAACTAGTATCACCTTTCTCATTAAACTCTAAAAATAATCCGTCTTTTTCCCCATCTTTATTATACCTATTTTGTATTTTTAATTGTCCGTTTTCGTGGTACTCTAATACCTCGCCATTTCGTTTGTCTTCTTTATAGTCCGTAATGGTAGCAACTTGTCCATTAGGATACCAATATGTTTCTCTGCCATCTTTCTTCATATTCTTCATTGTATATTCTGCGGCTTTTTTACCGTCTTCGTACCACCCTTGACATAATCCATTACTGACTATAACAGTTTTTTGCTTTCCTCCTGCATAGTATTCCTTTTCCGATTCTATTTCCCCTTTTTTGTAAACACGCTGTTTAACAACTTGATTTTTCCCATTTATGTACTTGTACTCTTTCCATTCTCCGTGCAAATCGCCATTTAGATATGTTTTGGAAAACTCCAATACTGTACCTGCTACATCGGGCGACATAGTGTATTCTTCACATTTACCGTGTGGCAAATTGTTTTGAAAATTATAAACAGCATACGGGAAGCCATTTTCGAGGTAACTTTTATACACACCTTCTTTTATGGGCGTTCCCTTTATTACTGTGTAAGACTCAAAAAGAGGTCCCAGCAAACCGTAACGGGTCTCTATTCTTTCTAACGGTTTTTTTTGTGCGGCGGCAGGCTTTTTAGCCGCATTGGGCTGAGCACTAACATTTAGCACGGTTGCAAAAATTGCAAAAAATAAGATTTTGTTTTTCATAGATTTGTTTATTAAAAAGTTTCTAAGTATGTAAGTAATTCCGTTTTTTCAATTTTACCTAATTGTGGTTTTGTCTTTACCGAAGCAATAGGATGCAACGGGTGTGGATATTCCTTATTTGCCTCTGGCACTCGTTTAACAAATGTGTAATTATTGGGAACTTGGTTAATAATTTCCTGCAAACAACCCTTTAAGTAATCACGCTTTGTTATGTTGCCGCCCCACGCGCACCAAACATCAGCATTTTTGACCATAGCAAACAACTTTTTGATAGCATCCAGATTATGCAGGCATAATTCCTGTTGTGCTTTTACCTCCAAATCATCAGGGTCAGTAGCCCGTTGTGGATAGACATTCAACATATACCACGCGCCGTACTCTCCGCTTGCCTTTGCATATCCCTGAACGCGAGCCAACGTGGGGTCTAAATTTTCGGGAATAGCCGTACTTGGGTTTATTCCAATGCAGATTAACGCCCTTTTTATTGATGGATTAAAAGTTTCGCCCAACACATAGCGAACATCCGTTATTTCATAATCATAGATTTTACGATGTTTTGAAGCAGTATCATATTCATACCGCCATCCATTTTTTTCAACTGTTTTTACCATAACCATACATAATAATTTGTTAATCTGCTACTGCGTTAGCCAACTTTGCCTGCAATTTCACAAATTTAGCCATTTGAGTTGCAGAGAGTTCATCTCCTGCATTTGACATTTTTTTAGATAAATCTGTAGCCTTTTCCATCATTGTTGCGTATTCGGTTAAAGCAGAAACATCGCCATTCTGCGCCTTTTTCATTAACTTAATGTATTGGTCAATGTAACTTTCATAACTTTTCAAAACGGCATCCCAATTTTTGCTACTACGGCTTGAAACTGACGGCTCGTCATCATCGTCATCATCATCGTCATCATCGTCATCATCATCTTCGGAATAAGACGAAGATGATGATGAACTCGACGAAGAACTCGAAGTTTTAGCAAAGTCGGCTCCTGTGATTTCAAAACTTTCTGTTTCAGTCATAATACGTTTTTTTTCATTATTGTTGCCAACATAATCTTCAAATGTCATTGTTACCGTTTTACCAACATCTCCTTTCAATAGAGATTCGAGTTTTTCACTATCACTCAAAGGATGTTCGAGTGTTGACATTGCTACACCATCTTTATCAAGAATACTTAATTTAGGATAAAGAGAAGAATAAGAAATTTCCGGTTCTTTGATAGGGCATTTTTTAACTAATTCAAGTTTCAAAGCGATAACAATTTTGTTATCAACAAGTTTCAAAGTGTAATCGCCATCAATAACCTTGAAATACTTGCTTGCATCTCCCGAAATTGAAACATCAGAAACGGACAATGTCTTTTCTTTCGGAATGCTGCTTCCACAAGCACTGAACAGAACCATTGCCATTATAGCAACGACACACAAATTTCCTACTTGTGAAAACTTTCGGAACAAATTTTCTGTTTTTACGGTGGTTTCAGAATTCCACACTTTGTTTAATTGTACCATTTTATATAAAGGATATTGTTTAGTATTTCTAAACGCAAAAATTGCTTATTCAAGCGAATAGAGAAGTTATTTTAACGGTGCAAAGGTGTGTACATAAAATAAAACAACCAAATATTTTCGTAGCCAACATCGCCACAAAACTGTTGCTAAAATGGCTACACATTTATTTCTTTGTCGTGAAAAAATGCCGAATAATAAGCAAAAAAATCAAAATGTAGAATAATGCAAATTTGCAGTAATTGCGGCGGGTCAATATGGGCTTTTTGAAAAATTTTATAGACATTGGTACGGTCGCAGTTCATCTTGCGGGCAAACCATGTAACTGTTCGCTCTTGTTCCTTTAATTTGTTGTGAATTGCTCGTCCTATATGTATGGTTTCTTCTTCCATAAGGTTTGAGGTATGCATATAAAGAAATCGTGTAACTTATCTTTTTATTTGCTTTCTGAGGTACTAGAAAACCTGCAACCAAATAACGAGTAAAGCCCACGATTTCTCGTGAGCGTCATGCTTTACTCTCGGTTGCACTATGAATTTTCTAGTTTCAGAAAGCAACGAATAAAATTAACGCTTATTTTTCGTGTAATGTTTTTACTTTTTTCTATAGGCAAAAAATAATGATTAACTGCTGCAAAATTACCTAATTTTTTATACTTTTGTACAATTATCGGCGATAATGTTCAAATTATTGTAATGTTGCAGAAAAATGAGTGAATTTGGGCAAGGTTTAATACACCGTTGTTTTTTGGTTATTTTAGGTGTTATTCATATCTTTGCAATGTCAAATTTTGAAATATGCAGGATATAAAATGTGGTAAATAATATGGATAACAACAATCAAATATCCACCAATCGCGAAAATTTAATCTACGGTCAAATAAAAGAAATTTTGACCTCGGCGCGGACAAAAGCGTACGCTGCTGTAAATTTCGCTATGGTAGAAGCCTATTGGTTTATAGGCAAACAAATTATGGAGGCACAAGGCAATAGTGAACGAGCCGAGTATGGTGAGCAATTATTGAAATATCTTTCGGAACAACTTACGCGAGACTTTGGAAAAGGTTTTGAAGAACGAGAATTACGAAAAATCAGGCAATTTTACTTGACATTCCCAATTCGGGACGCACTGCGTCCCGAATTGGGATGGACGCATTATCGGTTGATAATGAGAGCAAACAATGAAGCCGCCCGCAAATTTTATATGGATGAATGTGTCAAATCACGGTGGAGTACCCGCCAACTCGAAAGACAAATCAACACCCATTTTTACGAGAGATTATTGTCGAGTCACGACAAAGAGGCTGTTGCCGCAGAAATTCAAAAAACCGCTACTCCTCTTGACCCGAGAGATTTTATTCGCAGTCCGGTTGTGTTGGAATTTTTGAATGTAAAACCCTCTCCCGATTTATATGAACAAGATTTGGAAACTGCCATTATCAACCATTTACAATCATTTTTATTGGAGATGGGCAGAGGCTTTTCTTTTGTTGCTCGACAAAAACGCATATCGTTTGATGGCCGGGATTTTTACATTGATTTGGTATTTTATCATTACATACTCAAATGTTTTGTAATTATTGACTTGAAAATGGATGATTTAACGCACCAAGATTTGGGGCAAATGCAAATGTATGTCAATTACTACACGCGCGAAATGATGAATGAAGGCGATAATCCGCCTATTGGCATTATTCTTTGCGCCGACAAAAGTGAGGCAGTTGTTCGCTACACACTTGCGGAAGGCAACAAGCAGATATTTGCCTCAAAATATATGCTTTATCTTCCCACCGAGCAGGAATTGAAAAACGAAATTTATGCCGTCATTAATTAATCAAATCAAAAAAGCATTTTTTTTCGTTACAAGGAGTTTGTGGACTTTTGGATAAATATGATTAAAATTGAGGACTCATAAACCTCGCCGTCCATCAATTTACCGTTCTTTGCAGCATAGGCACAAATTCGCACTTGCCGTGCGAGGTGCAAATGAGCGGGGCGGTGGCACTCGGTTTGTCGTAGCAAAACAATTCTTGCTCGGCATCGCCAATGGGGATGACCATTCGTCCGCCGACGGCTAATTGCGTTGTCAATGTCTCTGGAAGTGAGGCTGCGCCGCAGGTAACAATAATTTTATTGAAGGGTGCATATTGCGGCAAACCCTCAAAACCATCGCCAAAAACGAGCGTGGGTTGGTAGCCCAATTCTGCCAAAATGTTCTTTGCAAAAATATGCAGGGCTTGCTGCCGTTCAATAGAAAATACTTGTATTCCCATAGCGCACAGCACCGCCGCCTGATACCCGCTGCCGGTGCCAATTTCGAGCACTTTGTCGGTGGGTTGCAGTTGCAACAACTGCGTTTGCTGCGCCACTGTGTAAGGGTGTGAGAGTGTTTGCCCCGCGCCTGCCGCAATGGGAATAGACAAATTGCTGTAGGCCAAATGCGACAGGGCAGAGTCCACAAAAAAATGGCGAGGCACTGCCAGCATTGCATCCAAAACCTGCGGCTGGTCTATTCCAAAGTGGTATAATTGCTCCACCATTTTGGAACGTAAACCTTGATGACGAAAAGAATCAATTTTTTGCATATCTTTGCAAAAGTACAATTGATAATTTATAATTCATAATTTATTTAATTTACAACAAATTATATTTGTTAAAAAAATAGGAGACAATTTGAAATGAGCAGTGAAATTATAGCCCCTCAAAACAAGGTTTATGGTCGCAGTCCCTTGCTGCGCAACATTCCTATGCATTATTGCCCGGGTTGCAGCCACGGCGTGGTACATAAATTATTGGCCGAAGTATTGCAAGACTTGGGCGCACAAGACAAGGCAGTGGGCGTGTCGCCGGTAGGTTGCGCCGTGTTGCTCTACGATTACATTGACATCGATTGGGCGGAGGCGGCGCACGGCAGAGCACCCGCTGTGGCTACAGGCCTCAAGCGCTCACGCCCCGATATGCACGTCTTTACCTATCAAGGCGACGGAGACCTTGCTGCTATTGGCACAGGCGAAATCATTCACGCTTGCAACCGAGGCGAAAATATCACTGTTATTTTTATCAACAATGCGATTTACGGAATGACCGGCGGACAAATGGCGCCCACCACCTTAGAAGGAATGAAAACCGCCACCACCCCCTACGGACGCCGTGCCGACTTGCACGGCTACCCTTTTAAAGTATCGGAAATGATTGCACAATTGCCGGGGACAGGCTATGTAACTCGTCAGGCGGTGCACACGGCTGCGACGGTGCGGCAAACGCGCAAGGCACTCAAAAAATGTTTTGAAGACGCCTACGCAGGCAAGGGCACATCGTTTATTGAAATTGTGAGCACCTGCAACTCCGGCTGGAAAATGACCCCCAGCGGCGCCAACCAATGGCTGGTGGACAATATGCTGCCTTTTTATCCACTGGGCGACCTTAAAAATAAGGAAGTGTAAGTTGTTTGGATTACGGTTTCCGTAGGCTGCGCTTCGCTTACCTGCGGTTATGCAGTTTCAATCCTGCGGGTTCTATTAAACTCCTCTTTAATGAATCTCTCTACTGGTTCCCATAATCTAACTTCATCTCCATTTTTCTCAAATACCTTTCCATGATTTTTCTTCCCAAAACATACCATTTGAGCGAAATTAGTACTGAATTTATACTCTGTCAAAACGGAATTACATTTTCTTTTTAACGCCTCATAATCTACGACCTTACCACCATCCGACAGTTGCATAAAAGGGCTTAATGGTCAAAAAGTAGGCTGAAACTTTCTGTATCCTTTAGTATGCTTACCTTTGCGGTATTTTAAAGATATGGGTAAAAAAATTGCTTTTATTGTGGCTCTGTCAAAGTCAAAAAGAACGGG